>CAMEWP010000070.1 GCA_945946605.1 uncultured Pseudobutyrivibrio sp.
GGTAATATAGCTAGATGTTTAGCGTTTCGCACTTACAGCGAGGTGTATGTTCCTGTATATATCTTTCTCAATAAATAAAACGCACAATTCACACTTGAAGGAGGTGGTTGTTATGATTTAAGTTTACGATGTAATGAAAACGAAAAAGAAATTTCCCAAGCTGATGTCGGCTTTGCTTGCGGTCGTAATGATGATTCCCGCATTGCCTATGTCGGCATTTGCTGCCGCTGCTTCCGACCTTCCTGGCAATATGACAGATCATTCCATTCTCCGTGCTTTGGAGTACACGGGATATGATGTGCAGAAGCAGATTAAAGACGGCACTCTTTATCAGTCCGGTTCTTATGGTTCAAGGACTCCGAGTTCCGTGCTTTCAAATATTTCCTACGGGACAAGTCTTTCCGGTAAGGAAACCGTAGCAGACAGTTCAACCGTAACGGGCAAAGCACCGGATATTGCACGGTTTGAAAAGTCCGGTTTGTGCTGTGCAGCGTTTGTGACCTATTATATCTGCAACTACCTTCCCAATATCGAGGGCGCAGATACACAGTTCATTACCGAGGCAATCAACGCCACGGGTATGAACTCTCAGGCAGTCGTTACTTGGCAGACGGCGCTCGGCAACCTTGCTAGTCAGGGCAAGATCGAGAAAATCGGCACAAGCTCCTCTAATGTGAACCGAAGCAAGCTGACGCCCGGCGACCTGATTATCTTCGGCAACTCCTCTAATTCCCACGTTCATATTGCCGTGTATTCGGGAACCTACGGCGGTAAGGATTTCATTATCCATGTCGGCAACGAAAGAGGTCCCGAAATCTCCCGTGTGGATTGGATGGCGCAGTCCGGCGATAAGTCCTCTTATCCCAACGCTTATTACCATCTGCCGCAGGAAATCTTTGAGAGTGACGGCGATATTCAGGTGTATAAGAAAGATACTGACGGCAAGAACCTTGCAGGTGCAGTCTTTGTTGCAACCAACACCGAGTCGAGCAAGTCCTATAAGCTCGGCCCGACAAATGCAAGCGGCTATGCCAAGACCGAAACGCCTGTACCTTACGGAACATATACCGTTAAGGAAACCGTATTCCCGAAAAACTATCACGCCTACGGCAAAACCGAATGGACGGTAACGGTCGGCAAAGGCAATAACGGTCTGGCTACTGTCAATGCAGTCAACGAAGCAGACAACGGTTCTGCTAAAATCGTCAAGACCTCCGAAGATTTCGGACGAGAAACGGGAATACCTTCATGAACGCCGCAGAGAACAACGCCGTGAGCTTCACCTGAAAAAAGTGCGCAGACAGAGGATGATCCTCGTGGCCACCATTGCCGCTGTACTGTGTGTGCTTGTATTAGTTGTTGTTTTGATCGTCAAAATCTCTTCGGGCGGAACCGGAACAAAAACCGGAAGCAACCTGCTGAAAGGAAGCTTTGTATACGAAGATAACACGATTTACGAATTTGATGGCAGCGGCACCGGTTGTATGTGTATTACTTCTGATGGCGGGCACTATCATTATGAATACACTTACACCATAAAGGATGATCAGCTTATGCTGGATTTTGAAGCAGAAGAAGTGCGCGACGCAACATATACTTATGAACTGAAGGGCGATACGCTGACCATTACCGGAGGCGAAGGCACTGCCGGCGGCACCTACACTTTGACAAGGAGTGAAAGTGAATAAAGAGGGCATTATACCCTAAAGGGTATAGACGAGTGCCGATAAGGATAAATTATACCCGAACGGTTCTTTTTTGTGAAAAAGTGTTGCTATTAAACCCTAAAGGGTATAATATGTGAACATATAACAAATGACCGGAGGGATTCAGATGAACGAGATTGCCATATTCGTCAAAGAAAATCGAAAAAAAGCAGGTCTTACACAGGAAGAATTTGCGCTGCGTTCTGGATTGGGACTTCGTTTTGTCCGTGAACTGGAACAGGGAAAAGAAACTGTGCGTATGGATAAAGTGAATCAGGCGCTTTCTATGTTTGGTGCTGTTGCAGTGCCGGGAAGGATGGATAAATGATGACAGCTTTTCGAACAGCGTATGTATATGTGCGTAATGTGTATGCCGGGACACTGAGAGAAACAGATGCGGGTTATTCTTTTATTTATGATAAAAGATATTTGGAACGTAAGGATGCCACAGCTATCAGTTTGACGATGCCAATGAGAGAACAGGAATACACTTCGAAGACAATGTTTGCTTTTTTTGATGGTTTAATTCCTGAGGGATGGCTGTTGGATATGGTGAGTAAAAACTGGAAAATTGACCGCAAGGATAGGTTCGGTTTGTTGCTTGTTGCCTGTAAGGATCCCATTGGCAATGTGTGCATTAGGGGGTGAGGGAATGAGTAATTGTTTATGTTGTGGTAAACCTCTGCGAAGTGCGTCGGCGGAGTTGGCAGGCTGGCATTCCTCGTGCATAAAAAAATTTTTTGGTACAGCAAAATTCCCTGATATTGATATTTCGGAGAAAATTTTACATCAGCTTGCTCTGGACAGCACCAGCAAAGGTTATACAGTTCCCGGGGTACAAAAGAAATTGTCCTTACATTTGTCAGAGGAAAATGAACCGCGCTTGACACTTGTTAATTACCCTACAGGTTATATACTGAAACCTCAGACGGATGAATATGCAGCATTGCCTGAAATGGAGTATTTGGTGATGCAAATGGCAGTAGCCAGCGGTATCATAACTGTGCCCTTTGCACTTGTGAAATTACCTTCGCAAGGCAATGCCTTTGCGTATATCACGAAACGTATCGACCGCGAAAATAAACAGATTCTTGCGATGGAAGATTTTTGTCAGTTAGATGGCCGACTTACGGAAGATAAATACCGTGGTTCCTACGAACGTTGTGGGAAAATTATTGCTGAATATTCTGATTCTTCCAGGCTTGATCTTACGGAATTATTTTTGCGGGTTGTTTTCTCCTTTGCCGTTGGTAATTCAGATATGCATCTGAAAAATTTTTCCTTAATTGAAAAAGATGAGGGAAGCGCAATCTATCATTTATCGGCTGCATACGATATGCTTTCGACAAATGTGGTAATACCTGCAGATAAAGAACAAATGGCATTGACGATCAACGGGAAAAAGCAAAATATTTGTTATAAAGATTTTATTGTTCTTTCAGAAAATTATGGCTTGGATAAAAAAGTAGCCGCTAATCTAATTGCCAAGATTGTGAAAATGGAAGATAAGTACATTGAAATGTGTGAGAATTCCTACTTGCCTGATGAAATAAAGATGCAGTTGATAGAGTTGATCAAAGTGAGAGTTGCTGTATTGAGAAAATAATCATCCCAAAATGAAAATTTTTTAGATGGCTGTTGTTGAAATATACTTGCACAATTCCCTTGAAATTGTGCAAGTATATTATCATAACGCCGGGATGATGATAAAACGCTCCGTCGTTTTGCGGTATAATTTAATTAAAATCCGAAAAAAATAATAAACTAAGGATTTTGTTGTAACAATGACTTGATATTTTGGATATTTTGGGGTGAAATCAATGGAATTACATATAAGAAGGGAACCTCGGAAGATTTATATGTAGGGAAACTTCAAAGATTTTGCGAGAAGAAGCTTGTTTTTGGGGCAGAATCTAGGAAATTACATATAAGAAGAACCTTCTCAGAAGAATTCTATGTAAGGAAGCCCCAAAAGCACCGGGAAAAGAAGCTTGTTAAGTGGAAATCAAGAGGAAAATTACATATAAGATGAGAATCTCGGAGAAATTATATGTAATGCCTCCAAGAACCCGGGGGAATGGCCACCACCATCCGGAAATCCCCGCTAAAAAGCTTCAAAAATACCTCAAAATCCATCTTGACAACGGCAAAAAAGGATGGTAACCTTTAAACAGTTTATAGTATGTAACTCATAGGAGGCATTAACTATACATAGCATTTTGGGTGTTTATGTGTGTTAGTGCCTCTTTTTTTAAGAAATTGCAGCAGAAAATGATTAGAAAACGCATGCACCCAATCCAAAAACAGGAAAAGGAGATGGAAAATGAAAGACAAGATTTTTGGAGTTTTGCAGCGTGTTGGGCGAAGTTTTATGCTGCCCATCGCAATCCTGCCCATTGCAGGACTTTTGCTGGGAATCGGAAGTTCCTTTACCAATGAGACCACCATTGCAACCTATGGGCTGGAGCGTATTTTAGGTGACGGAACCATCCTTCATGCCCTGATGGTGATCATGAACAAGGTGGGAAGTGCGGTGTTTGACAATCTGCCGCTGATTTTTGCCGTAGGTGTGGCCATCGGTATGGCAAAGAAAGAAAAGGAAGTGGCAGCCCTGTCTGCTGTCATCGCCTACTTTGTTATGAACACTGCCATCAATGCCATGCTGGTGGTAAACGGAGAGATCCTTGCAGATGGAACGGTTGCTGCTGATGTGCTGGAGGGAACCATTGCTTCATCCTGCGGAATCCAGACATTGCAGATGGGTGTGTTTGGGGGAATCATTGTGGGACTGGGCGTTGCCGCACTCCACAACAGATTTTATAAGATCCAGCTGCCAAATGCCCTGTCATTCTTTGGAGGCACCCGGTTTGTTCCTATCATTTCCACTGTGGTTTACATGTTTGTGGGAATCGGAATGTATTTTATCTGGCCGGTGGTGCAGAATGGAATTTATGCTCTGGGCGGTCTGGTGACGGGAACAGGGTATGTAGGTACCCTGATCTTTGGTATCATTAAAAGAGCACTGATCCCCTTTGGCCTGCATCATGTGTTTTACATGCCTTTCTGGCAGACAGCAGTGGGGGGAACCATGGAAGTTGCAGGACAGATGGTACAGGGCGGACAGAATATCTTCTTCGCACAGTTGGCTGATTCTGCCAATGTTGTACATTTCAGTGCGGATGCCACAAGATATTTCTCCGGTGAATTTATTTTCATGATGTTCGGTCTTCCGGGAGCGGCCCTTGCCATGTATCGCTGCGCAAAACCGGAGAAGAAAAAGGCAGCCGGAAGTCTTCTGCTTTCCGCAACATTGGCCTGCATGCTTACCGGTATCACAGAGCCTTTGGAGTTTTCCTTCCTGTTTGTGGCACCTGCGTTGTTTGTGGTACAGGTGATCCTGGCAGGATCTGCTTACATGGTTGCCCATATGCTCAATATTGCAGTGGGACTTACCTTCTCCGGCGGCTTTTTGGATTTCTTCCTGTTCGGAATTTTGCAGGGAAATGAGAAGACCAGCTGGATGCTTGTGATCCCGGTGGGAATTGTTTATTTCCTGTTGTATTACTTTATCTTTAAATTCCTGATCAAGAAATTTGATTTCAAGACACCGGGACGGGAAGATGACGGTACAGAGACAAAGCTGTATACAAAGGCGGATGTAAATGCCAGAAAAGAAGGAAAAGCATCGGAAAACAACGCTGGCAGCAATACCGTCAGCAACACGGACGAACTCAGCAGAACCATCACGAAAGGCCTGGGTGGAAAGAGCAATATCAGTGATGTGGACTGCTGTGCAACAAGACTCCGTTGTACAGTGCACAATGCAGAGCTGGTTGACGATGCACTTTTGAAATCCACCGGCGCATCCGGTGTTGTGCATAAGGGCAAAGGTGTGCAGGTGATCTACGGACCAAATGTTACCGTGATCAAATCCAATCTGGAAGATTATCTTGAAACCGCGCCGGAGAATGAAGAAGATCAGATGGATACAAAAGATGTTCCGGTTGTGGAAGATCAAAAGGACGCAAAGAATCTTCCGGTAATGGACGAGCAGCAGGATCCGAAAGAGCAGAAAAAAGTAGTGCAGTCCATTATCATTTCCAGTCCCATCAAGGGTGTGGCAGCAGATCTGTCCACTGCGCCGGATGAAGCATTTGCAGAACGGATGATGGGAGATGGTGCCGTTGTGACACCGGTGGATCCGATGGTGAGAGCACCGGAGGATGGTGAGGTATGTTTTGTGTTTGACACGAAACACGCCATTGGATTTATGACGGATTCCGGAGTCAGCCTTCTGATCCATGTGGGCATTGACACGGTAAAACTCAACGGTGAGGGATTTGAAGTTCTGGTGGAAAATGGCCAGAAAGTGAAAAAGGGAGATCCCATGTTAAAGCTGGATCTTTCCTATATTAGAGAGCATGCGCCTTCTGTTGTGACACCGATCCTTTGTACGGAGTTGGAGGACAATCAAAAGATCCGTCTTTTGAAAAAAGGAGAAATAGAGGCTGGGGAGCCATTGTTTGCAGTTGATATTTGCGAATAGGAAAAAGTGAGTGTGAAGAAAATGTATAGGGTAAAGAAAGTTTTAAACCATAATTCTGTATGGGCCATCAGAAAAGAGGATAATAAAGAGTATCTCATTATCGGGAAAGGTGTTGGATTCGGGAAAAAGGTCAGTGAGTATCTTGAGGTGGGAGACGATGATACGGTGTATTCCCTGCAGGAGCTGACAGAGAGAGGAAATGCCAGGGACATTGTTCAGACGGTTTCCCCCATCTGCCTGGAACTGGCAAATGAACTGCTGAATCAGGCGGAAAAAACCTTCGGGAAGATTGACCGGTCCATCCTGTTTCCCATGGCAGATCATATAGAGTATGCGGTAAAGCGCATCAAGAATCATGAGCAGATCAGCAATCCCCTGACAGAGGATATCCGGGTGCTGTTCCATAACGAATACAAAGTGGCCCAGTGTATGGAGACCATGCTGTGGGAACAGCTGCATGTCAAGATTGATGAACATGAGATCGGATACATCGCTCTTCACATTCATTCCGCTATTGAGGACGAAAAAGTATCCCAGGCAATGCAGATCGCCAGGGCGGTCAGAGAATGCATCACCAGAGTGGAGCAGCTGACCCAGAAAAGAATTGATGTTATGTCGTTGTCCTATAACCGTCTGATGAATCATGTGCGCTATATGGCGGCCCGGGCTATCAACGGGGAACAGTTAAAACTGAACATGAATGATTACATGAAAGTAAAATTTCCGGAAGCTTTTGAAACCGCTGCCATCGTATGTGACGAATTGGGAAAAAGCTTAAAGTGTGAACTGAATGAGGTGGAGATCGGTTATCTGGCAATGCATATTGAAAGAGTAACAAATGACGAAATAAATCAGGAAGAAGAATAAGAAAGGACAGGTAAAGAAAATGAGAGAATTTAATTATGTAATTACAGATGAGATTGGGATTCATGCAAGACCGGCTGGGCTGCTGGTGAAAGAGGCAAAGAATTACGAAAGTAAAATTGTAATCTCCAAGGAAGGCAGGAGTGCGGAAGCCACAAAACTCATGGCTCTTATGGGACTTGGGGTAAAATGCGGAGAGACGGTAAAAGTGGAGATCACAGGTGCAGATGAAGACAGTGCGTATGAAGGAATGATGGCATTTTTCAAAGAAAATCTGTAATCATTGCAAGGTTGGAGGTATGGTCATATGCAAAAGTTTGTGGGTAAATCGGTGTATAAGGGAATCGCGTTGGGGCCTGTGGTTGTTTTAAAAAACAATGATTTTCAGGTGAAACGCAGGAAAATAGAAGATGCGGAGGCTGAGATTTGCCGGGTAGAACTGGCTGGGGAGACGGCAAAGCAGCAGCTTCAGGGATTGTATGACAAAGCGGTAAAGGAAGTGGGAGAGTCCAGCGCAGCCATTTGTGATGTGCATCAGATGATGTTAGAAGATGAAGATTATCTGGATGCCATTCACAATATGATCCGGACGGAAAATGTGAATGCCGAATATGCGGTGGCTGTCACAGGTGACAATTTTGCGGAAATGTTTGCCAGCATGGATGATGACTATATGAGAGCAAGGGCAGCGGATATCAAGGATATTTCCAACCGGCTGATCCGTATTCTTTTAGGGGCAGAGGAAGTGGATCTTGGTTCCATGGAGCCTTCTGTCATTGTGGCAGAAGATTTAAGCCCCAGCGAGACAGTTCAGATGGACAAGGAAAAGATCCTGGCCTTTGTGACGGTGCATGGTTCCACCAATTCCCACACAGCCATCCTGGCCCGGATGATGAATATACCGGCCCTCATCGGTGTGCCCATGGACTTGGAGCAGATCCATACAGGAATGAAAGCCATTGTGGATGGATTTACCGGAGAGGTGATCTTTGAGCCCACAGAGGAACTTTGCAACCGGGCGTTTGAGCAGATGGAAGAAGAGAAAGAAAAGTTACAGCTTTTGCAGACTTTAAAAGGCAAGGAAACGGTAACAAAGAGCGGAAAACAGATCAATCTGTATGCCAATATCGGAAGTGTAGGGGATATCGGTTATGTCCTGGAAAATGATGCCGGGGGTATCGGCCTGTTCCGAAGTGAATTTTTATACCTGGGAAGAGAGGATTTCCCCTCGGAGGAGGAACAGTTCCAGGCATATAAACAGGTACTGCAGATGATGGCAGAAAAAAAGGTGATCATCCGCACATTGGATATCGGGGCGGATAAGCAGGTGGATTATTTTCATCTGGGAGAGGAGGATAATCCTGCCATGGGATATCGGGCCATCCGTATCTGTTTAAAACAGCCGGATATTTTCAAGACCCAGCTTCGTGCGTTGTTCCGGGCTGCGGTTTTCGGAAATCTTTCCATCATGTATCCCATGATCATTTCCACGGAGGAAGTGGAAAGAATTTATGAGATCGTGGATGAGGTAAAGAGAGAATTAGAGAAAGAGCAGATCCCTTATAAAGTTCCGGAGCAGGGTATTATGATCGAGACGCCGGCTGCGGTTATGATCAGTGATGAACTTGCCCAGATGGTGGACTTTTTCAGCATTGGGACAAACGACTTGACCCAGTATACCTTAGCCATTGACAGGCAGAATGAAAAACTGGATGATTTTTACAATCCCCATCATAAAGCCATCATGAAGATGATCCGGATGGTGGTGGAGAATGCCCATAAATATGGAAAATGGGCTGGAATCTGCGGGGAACTTGGCGCGGATCTGGATCTCACAGAGGAATTTGTTGCTATGGGAGTGGATGAACTGTCCGTTGCTCCCTCCATGGTGCTGAAGATCAGAAAAAAGATCCGGGAGATGGAGTAGAGAAGACACAAAAAGTTCACAAAAATTATTAGCACTCACTATTGACGAGTGCTAATAAAGGTGCTATAACATAATTGTACAAAGAAACAGGAGAAAGAAAGAATTGATATTTCAGGTTTCTTCCTAAACATCCCCGGTTTCAATGAAAATGATTTTTGGAAAAGGAGAGATGACTTATGTTAACACCTAGCATTTTTGGAGAAAGTTTATTTGATGAGTTCTTTAATGATTTCTTTACAACACCTTATTATGACAGCAGAGCAATTTCCGATGCTCAGAAGAAATTGTATGGCAACCGTGCAGAGCATATGATGAAGACCGACGTGAAAGAGCACGATGATCGTTATGAAGTAGATATTGATCTTCCAGGATTCAAGAAAGAGGAGCTTTCACTGGAACTGAAAGACGGATATCTGATGATCCGGGCAGCCAAGGGACTGGATAAAGATCAGAAGGATGAGAAGACCGGTAAATATGTTCGTCGTGAACGGTATGCAGGCAGCATGAGCAGAACATTCTTCGTTGGCAAAGATGTGAGACAGGAAGACATTCATGCGAAATATGAAAGTGGTGTTCTGAGGCTGACAATTCCGAAACCGGGCAAACAGGCGCCGGTGGAGGAGAACAGATTTATTGCCATCGAGGGATAAGGCCCCTCTTCGTATACATAGAACGTCTGGGTTATGTCAGACAGATAGATGAGAATAGTGAGGCAGGTAACGATATGGTTACCTGCCTCGTTATTTTTTGTGTCTAAACTGATGCTTAAACTGATGCTTAAACTGATGCTTAAACTGATGCTTGAATTTATGCCTGAAAATTTTCTGAAAAAAGCGAACTGGAAGGATACA
>CAMEWP010000071.1 GCA_945946605.1 uncultured Pseudobutyrivibrio sp.
TTATATGGTATGATGACACAGAGTTCTGTCTTCGCCTGATGCCCTACCATGGCATCACAGTGGTGCCTAAGGCATTGCTGAATCACAAAACCACGCCGGCACCGGAGACCATGGTGGTAAAAGGGGTGCTTCACCGCATCGGCTGGAGACAGTATTATGGATATCGCAACCGCTATGATACTGCATATGAACATCTGGGCAGACTTACCGCCTGCTGTATTTTATGGCAGTACCGGGCATTTCTTCTGGCCAGCTGTCTGATGCTTTGCAACAGGGATGACCGGGAGCAGGCACGCTACAATATCCGTCTGCTTCGGGATGTGCTTCGGGACTGCAGAAAACATACCCTTGGGTATCACAGTGATTATCACAGATAAAAATTAGACAGAATGAGAGGAATGTCATGCCGGAAATCACATCCGTCGCCGCAGTGGTGGTGACCTACAATCGAAAAACATTGCTTTCGGAGTGTATACAGGCATTGCTGCACCAGCAGCTGCCGGAGGCAGTTTCTCTGGATCTTCTTGTGGTGGACAATGCCAGCACAGACGGGACAGATGATATGGTGAAACCTATGGCCCGGCAGAATGACAGGATTCACTATCTTCCCCTTACGAAAAATCTGGGAGGAGCCGGAGGATTCCATTATGGAATGAAATGGGCCGCAGAGCAGGGATATGATTACATCTGGATCATGGATGATGATACCATACCGGAGGAGGAGGCATTGGCCAATCTGCTGAAAGGGGCTTCTCTGGCGGATGATTTTGGATATGTCTCATCCACGGTGCTCTGGACAGATGGTTCTTTCTGTAAGATGAACCGGCAGCATGAACTGGAGCCGGCAACAGATTGGCAGAAACAATGGAAAGAGGATGCCGGTCTGATCCCGGTGGATCAGGCTACCTTTGTATCGCTGTTGTTTCCCGCAGAGGTGGTCCGGCAGATGGGACTCCCCATAAAGGAGTATTTTATCTGGGGAGATGACAAGGAATATACCTTGCGTCTGGCAGCCAAATATCCCTGCTATAGGGTAAAGGACAGCATGGTTGTCCACAAGATGGCCCAGAACACAGGATCGAATATTACATACGACGAGGTCAATCGGATCTCACGATATTACTATGCATACCGCAATGACCTGGCAACAGCGAAAAGCAGGGGCGCAAAGGATGTAGTGATCTATTTTGCTGCCTTTGTGCTGAATATGTTCCGAGTGCTTTTGCACAGCCGGGACGGGAAGAAAGAGCGGATCAGCATCATGTTCAAGGGAATGAGAGCCGGTTTGGACTTTCATCCGGAAATTGAATTTGCAGATGTGGAGAAACTATGAGAACAAGAAATACGTTTTTTAACGTTTTGGCCAATACAGGAAGTACCATTATAAATATTCTGCTTTCCTTTATCTGCCGTACGGTATTTATTGCCATGCTGGGGCAGACATACTTAGGAGTTAACGGACTCTTTTCCAATATTTTGTCGGTGCTGTCCTTAGCAGAACTTGGTATCGGCGGAGCCATGATCTTCCATATGTATGATCCCGTTGCCCGGGGAGACGAGAAGGCCAGCAGAGAGCTGATGAACCTTTACCGGAGACTGTATGCCATCGTGGCTATGGTCATTGCAGTGGCAGGACTTTGTCTTGTGCCGTTTTTGGAATATCTCATCAAGGACAGCAATGATACAGGGCTTGGTATGGATTATCTGACAGCCGTCTATCTTTTGTACCTGTTTAATACGGTAAGCTCCTACTTTTTCTGTTATAAACGGTCCATTACAGAGGCCCATCAGAAAGCCTACATTAATGTGGTGGTGGGATCCGGCATCCAGATCGCCCAGTTTGTGGTCCAGATCCTTGTACTGCTGATCACTAAAAACTTTATTGCTTACCTGCTGGTCCAGATCGCCTGCAATGTGCTCACCAATGTGGTGACGGCCTGGATAGCGGACCGGATGTATCCCTATCTGAAGGAGGATCGGAAAACACTTCCGCCCAAGGAGACGAGACGACATATCTATAAGCATGTAAGCGCCATGTTTCTTCACAGACTGGGAGATGTGGTGGTGAACAACACAGACAACCTGATCATGTCTGCCTTTGTGGGACTGTCCAGTGTAGGAATCTACTCCAATTACCTGCTGATCGAGACCAGTATCAACACGGCGTTAAACGGTGTCTTCGGTGCTTTTACAGCCAGTGTGGGCAATCTGGGAGCCACGGAGAACAAAGATAAAGTATTCTCTGTATATAAAGTGATAAATTTTCTTGGATTTATCCTCTATGGATACTGTACAATTGCGTTTCTTGTCATGTATAATCCGTTTATAGAGGCCTGGGCAGGAAAAGAATACCTGTTTCCCATGAGTATCGTCCTGATCATGGAGATGAATTTTTATGTCAGGGGTATGCGCAAGGCAACCCTGATCTTCCGGGATGCCATGGGACTTTACTGGTATGACCGGTATAAACCGATCTTTGAGATCGTCATCAACCTGGTGGTTTCCCTGGTACTGGTGCAAAAGATCGGTGTGGCAGGTATCTTAATCGGTACCCTGGTGAGCAATCTGACCACCTGCTTCTGGATCGAGCCGCTGGTAACATATAAACATGGATTTGAGAGAAGTGTCAGTCACTTTTTCAAGACTTATGCCATCTATACTCTGACGGTGGTATGTGTAGGGGGATTTACCTACTGGCTCTGCAGCCTGTTTACCATGGGTGGTATTACAGAGGTGGCACTGAAGCTCATCACTTGCACTGTTGTTTATAACGGCATTGTTGCGCTGCTTTACTGCAGAACGGAGGAATTCCGGGAACTGTGGAAACAGAGCATGATGATCCTGCAGAGAAGAAAACAGCAAAAATCAGAATAATCAATAAATCAGAATAAAAGAAGAGGTAACTTATGGTATTACAGACGATTTTGTTCCCAAGTGTGGACAGTACAACAGAAACAGAGATGTTCTTCCGTGGAGTGGGAGATCTGCCTGCCGATCAGCGGGAAATTTCGCTGAAAAAGGGAGAAACCTTATCCTTGGAGTCCTATTTTAATTCCTTTTCCATTGGAAAGTGGAGACTCTATACCATTTTAGATAATCTTTCCCTGTTCTTAAAGATCAAAGGGCAGGTACAGGTAAAGGCATATCTCAGCGTGGGAGAGAAGGACAGAGAACACCTGCTTCATATTTCCTGTGAGGAAGAACTTTACGAGTGCATGAGCACCACAAAAAGAGAACTGCCCACAGAGGTAACAAAGACAGAGGAAGGATACGAGATCCGTTTCCTGGAACTGCCCTCAGAAGGAATCTGTTATGTGACTGTGACAGCAGAGGAAGACTGTGTGTTTTATGGTGGGGATTATACCACCGAGACGGAAGAAGCAGCCCTTCGCAAGGTGGACCTGGCCCTTGGCATCTGTACTTTCCGCAGAGAGAAGGAAGTGCGCCGCAATGTGGGACTGATCCTGCGGGAACTGGTGGAAAATCCTGCTTCCTGTGTTTATCAGCATGCAGAAGTCTTTATTTCCGATAACGGCCAGACCCTTTCAGAGGATGAGTTTGGAAATGAAAATGTACACATTTATCCCAACCTGAATGCCGGCGGAGCAGGTGGTTTTACCAGAACCATGATCGAATCTGCATACCGCAGCAAGAGAAATTTCAGCCATATTATTCTGATGGATGACGATATTGAACTGTACCCGGCAGTGATCGAGCGGACATACTGCTTCCTGCAGATGATGAATGAGGAGTCTGCAAGAGCAGTGGTGGGCGGAGCCATGTTGGAGCTGGTAAAGAGATATCAGCAGTTTGAGTCAGGTGCTTCCTTTAAGGGAATCAATCTGATGTCCTATAACCATGGCTGGGATCTTCGCCGTGCGGAGGCCATTGCAGCCAATGAAGTCATCAATCCCATCAATTATACAGGATGGTGGTACTGCTGTATCCCTATGGAGAATATCCGGGAACTGGGTCTGCCGCTGCCCCAGTTTATCCACTATGACGATATCGAGTACGGTGTGAGAAATTCGAAATACGGCACAATTCTCATGAACGGTCTGTGCGTATGGCATCCCTACGGAATGAACAAGCAGCCGGTGAGCATGAATTATTATGATATCCGTAACGTCATGATCGCCATGGCAGGATCCGAAGAGCCCTGTACAAAGATCCAGGCGGTGATCCGTTTTATGGGCACCATCTGGACGGAGACCCTGCGGTACCGTTACAATTCCGCAGAGTGTTTCTTCCTGGGAATTGAAGATTATTACAAGGGACCGGAGTACTTTATGCAGATTGAGCCGGTAAGCAATCATCAGAGGATCACGGCCAACAATGATCCCTATGAAGACCCGGTGGGCATTGATCTGTCCAAGGTGGAAAATCGCGGCATTGATGAGCGTATCCCCCACTGTATGATATGGAGTGCCCTGTGTATGTTGCTGCCTTCCTTTAAAAAGGAGCGGTATATCGGTATTCTGGATACGGGAGCTCCTTTCTTTACCAAACGACTGTATTTCTACGATGAAAACCGCAAGAAGGGCTTCTGGCTGGAGCGCAGCTACAAGAAGTTCTGGAGTTATCTGTGGAGAAGTATCAAGGATTCCATTATGATCCTGCGTCATCACGATGAGATGATTGAGAGATACAAGAAGGCAAAAACTGTCTACACCGGACTGGAGTACTGGGAAAATTATCTGCATCTGAATGAGGAAGCCTAATGGATAAACCCTTAGTTTCGGTGATCGTGCCGATATACAATTGTGAAAAATATATCCGTAAAATGATAGAGAGTGTGCTGGCCCAGACAGTGGAAGATTTTGAGCTGCTGCTGGTGGACAATCTTTCCACAGACGGCACACCCCGGATCTTAGAAGAGTATGAAAAGAAAGATGCAAGGATCCGGGTGCTGAGACAGCCTATAAGAGGGGTGTCCGCCGCCAGAAACCGGGCACTGGAGGAATGCAGGGGACAGTATCTGCTGTTCCTGGATGGAGACGACTGGATCGACTCTGACTACTTGAGTGTTCTGATTGAGGGAATACAGGGTGTGGAGTATGCAGCCTGCGGATATCGGGCCCATTTTGAGCGGGGAACGGAAGGTGCGCTGCATTACGAGTGCTTTTATGAAAGCCCCAGGGAAGAGAAGACAGAGTTTACGTCCCAGGAGATGATACAGCGCCTGTTTCAGGTGACCCATTATCAGGGGTATGTGTGGAACAAACTGTTTCTGGGAGATATCGTAAGGCAGCAGCACCTGCGGTTTGATGAGGATATTGCCTACAACGAGGACCGGCTGTTTTCTGTCCGGTACCTGAAGCACTGCAGCAGGGCAAGAATGATCTATGCCAATAAATATCACTACATCCTTCATGCGGGAAATGCAGTCAGCGCAGATCAGGGAGAGTTCCCGGTGGAAAAGGAATTTACAGAGATAGAAGCTTTTTCCAGGATGCTGGCGGAATTGAAGGATAATCCAGAGGCACTTCGCCTGGCAAAGGAAAACATGGCGGAGAGAGAGCTGCTTTTGTTTGGCCGGATGTTAGATGACAGAGGATTTGCCAGATACAGAAAAAGCCGGATGCGAAAGCATGCAAAGGCATTTAAAGAGCTGGAGTATCAGCCAAAGGATCAAAAGGAAGCACGATTATGCAAAAAACTCGTTTTTTACGGGTGGACAGGCATATCTTATGGTAAAAAATAGCGCAGATGAAAAGGAGAAGCAAAATGAAACATTATGATTATCTGGTAGTTGGAGCAGGTCTGTTTGGAGCAACCTTTGCCTATGAAGCAAAGAAAAAAGGAAAGACCTGTCTGGTGATCGACAAGAGAGATCACATTGCAGGAAATATTTACACAAAAGAAGTGGACGGCATCAATGTACATGTGTATGGTGCTCATATTTTCCATACCTCAGACAAAAAGATCTGGGAGTACATCAACCAGTTTGCCGAGTTCAACAATTATATCAATTCCCCTATCGCAGTATACAAGGACGAACTGTATAACCTGCCTTTCAACATGAACACCTTCAGCAAGATGTGGAATATCCGCACACCTCAGGAGGCAAAGGACATCATTGCTTCCCAGATCGCTGAACTGAATATTACAGATCCTCAGAACCTGGAAGAGCAGGCTCTGTCTCTGGCAGGAAAGGATGTTTATGAGAAACTGGTAAAGGGATACACAGAGAAACAGTGGGGAAGAGACTGCAAAGAACTGCCGGCTTTCATCATCAAGAGACTGCCCCTGCGCTTTACCTATGACAACAATTACTTTAACGATCGTTTCCAGGGAATCCCCATGGGCGGCTATACACAGATCGTTGAGAAGATGTTAGACGGCATCGATGTGAAATTAAACGAGGATTTCTTTGATCTTAAGAAGAACGGTAAACTTTCCGACGGCTCTGAGGTAAGTTACGATAAGATCCTTTTCACCGGTCAGATCGACGAATACTATGATTCCAAGTTCGGACCGCTGGAGTATCGTTCCGTAAGATTTGAGACAGAAGAACTGGATATGGAGAATTATCAGGGTAATGCGGTGGTAAACTATACCGAGCGCGAAGTTCCCTATACCCGTATCATCGAGCATAAACATTTTGAGTTTGGCACTCAGCCCAAGACCATTATCTCCAGAGAGTACTCTTCTGAGTGGAAACCGGGTGTAGAACCTTACTATCCCGTAAATAACGAGAAGAACAATGCGCTGTATGAGAAATACGCTGAGCTGGCAAAAGAGGAAGGCAATGTGATCTTTGGCGGCCGTCTGGGTCAGTACAAGTATTACGATATGGATAAGGTGCTGATGGCGGCTCTGGAGTGCTGTGAGGAAGAACTGTAAATGGTTTTATTGAAGTATGTATCAGAAGGGGGAGATTATTTTTCCGGGATCGTGACGGCAACCATGGTGCTGGGTGTCGTTATGATAGCAGTGCTGGGATATCTGCTGTTTCGCAAAAAGATGGGACTGGAAAAGATCTATCCCGTGGCAGCAGCCTTTTTGGCAGTTATGATGTTTCTGGCTCTGCCTACATACGCCAAGCCGGACGAGCAGGCACATTTTGACGCGGCCTACCAGCTGTCCAACCGGATGATGGGTTATGAGATCTACACCGGGGAGTGGAATTATCTCATTGATATGAGAGAATGTGACACGCTCTATGAGGGAACAGAGTTATCCCGGCAGCAGTATAACCGTTTTGGAAGTATGTATACAGCGGACCCGGATCAGCTGGAAGTAGATATGTACATAGCAAATCATAATGCCATGGGAGGCCTTCCCTATCTGGTATCTGCGTTGGGAATCACTTTGGGTCGTCTGCTGCATCTGGGATTTTCCGGTGTGGCAGCCATGGGAACCCTCTTTCAGGGGATCTGTTTTATCCTGGCCATGACCTATGCGCTGCATAAGATTCCCTTTGGAAAGCGGACCCTGTTTGTCATTGCACTTTTGCCTATGACGCTGCAGCAGGCCAATTCCTTTTCCTATGACAGCGGTCTGATTGCAGCGGCTGTTGTGGTGACAGCGCTGGCACTGCGCTGGGCATGGGAAAAAGCTTCCCCCAGTGAGATCCTTTGCTATGTGCTGGCGGCGCTTATGCTGCTTTCCGTAAAATCCGGCCTATATGCCATACTGTTATTGCTGCCCCTGTTTCTTTGTCTGCCCAAGGGATGGCATAAGAACAAAAAGATCAGAGGATGTCTGCTGGCAG
The DNA here is from genome assembly GCA_945946605.1 of uncultured Pseudobutyrivibrio sp. Classification (GTDB taxonomy): domain Bacteria; phylum Bacillota; class Clostridia; order Lachnospirales; family Lachnospiraceae; genus Pullilachnospira_A. Next base: position 7,718 of record CAMEWP010000071.1, read on the forward strand.
GCGGTGGAATTCTGCTGGTTGTGGCAGTGATCTGGCTGGCAGCAGGAGGTGGGGAGCGGATCTATGAGATGCTTACCACAAGATATGAGATCACATGGGCCGAATCCATGGGATACTCTGTAGTGGATTATCTGACGCATCCTGTTGACACCATAAAACTGCTGTGCAAAACCGCAGTATCAAAGGGAGGCTATTACATTCTGACGCTGGTAGGTGAGCTGCTGGGATGGATCGATATTATGATCCCACGGCCCATTACTCTCTTTCTGTTGCTGCTGCTTCTTCTGTCGCTGGTACGCACACCGGATGACAGGGGGGAGATGACAAAGAGCAGCCGGATCGCCTTTGTGGTGATCGCACTGGCGGCAGATCTTTTGTGTGTGCTGAGCATGCTGGTGTTCTGGACACCCCAGGGAGCTGATGTGGTGGAAGGCGTGCAGGGACGGTATTTTATCCCATCCCTTCTGGCCCTTTGCACAGGTGCAGCTTACTGGAAAACGCCCCGGATCTCAAAATCCACAGATGCTGTCTTTGGGGCGGTGATGCCGGTGGTGGATTTTGCGGTGGTCATGTGTATCTATATGAGTGTTGTTGCAAAGTAAGGATGAAGAACTTATGGAGCTGATCAGAAAGATAAGTAAAAAAGTAAAAAATGCATATCGCCTGGGTTTCTCGAATACATGGTTCATCCTGAAGAAGAGATGGCAGGAGAAAAAAGAATATGTGGATCTTGCAGGGTTATCCCCTAAGGATGTACAAAAGATTATGACAGACAGCAGACGCAGGAAGACAGGGTTTGCTGTCTTGTTGTGTACAGAAGGGAAAGAAACCGTAACCTCCGCAGTCACCCAGATCTATGACAAATTCCATCTGTATGAGGTGAAAGACGGAAACTGGAACGAAGCAGCCAGACAGTGCAAAGAGGATTATCTGGTGCTTTGCCCGGATGGTGTCCGCCTTCATAAAGCGGCTCTCTGGATGTTTGCAAAAAAGGCGGAGGAGACAGGGGCAGATCTTTTGTACTGTGATGAGAGGCAGGGGGATCTGCCGGTTTACAAACCGGACTTTGGCATCGATACCTTTGTGGAACAGAATTTTCTGGGGAAGGTGCTTTGCATCAAAAGAGAAACCTGGGAAAAACTGGGAGGATTGAACCAAAACTATGCAACAGATTGGCTTTATGATATAATATTTAGAATATATGAATCCGGGGGCAGGATTGCCCATATACCCCAGATTCTGTTCTCTTCAGAGGCTGTTGGCTTCGAGAAGATCAAGGATCCTGCACTTTTGCAGATGCATCGGGCAAGACTTGATATGCTGCCGGTGGAGGATGCTCCGCTGGTGTCCATTCTGATCCCCAACAAGGATCATGTGGATGTTTTGTCCCGCTGTATTGACAGTATTCTTGCGAAGAGTACCTATGATGCCTATGAGATCCTGATCATAGAAAATAACAGTACGAGACAGGCGACCTTTGATTATTACCGTAAGCTGGAGTCGGACAGACGGATTCGTATCATTACCTGTGTGACAGATTGGAATTATTCTTATATCAATAATTACGGAGTCCGGGAAGCCAGGGGAGAGTATCTGCTTTTCCTGAATAATGACACGGAGGTCATTACGCCGGACTGGATCGAACAGATGCTTTGTTTTGCAAAGCGGGATGATGTGGGAGCAGTGGGAGTAAAACTGCTTTATCCCGACGGAACCATACAACACGGCGGTGTGACACTGGGAGTCCGGGGAGTGGCAGGACATGCCTTCCATGGGGCACCCGGGGATGCCAGGGGATATATGGACCGCCTGGTTACAACCCAGGATCTTACTGCCGTCACGGCGGCCTGTATGATGGTGCCTGCTGCAGTGTTTTCTGCGGTGGGAGGATTTGACGAGACTTACCGTGTGGCCTTTAACGATACGGATCTTTGTATGCGTATCCGCCAGAGAGGCTATCTGATCGTATTTGATCCCCATGTGAGCCTTTATCACTACGAATCCAAAAGCCGTGGGCAGGACGAGGAATCCCCGGAGAAACTGCAGCGTTTCTATGGGGAGAGTATGCAGTTCCAGAAACAGTGGTG
>CAMEWP010000072.1 GCA_945946605.1 uncultured Pseudobutyrivibrio sp.
TCTTACAGGCAAATCCACGAATCTACAATTGTGAGGTCACTTCATATTGTCTCCTAAACATCTATTTCATTGAAATTACATCCGCTCCGGTGCAGAAAATCCTAACAGATCGATACTCTGCTCCAATACATCCCTGGTGAGTTCCAACAGATGGATAAATCCTGCCTGCTTTTTCTCATCACTTTCTCCCATGATATTGTTTTCATGGTAGAAATGATTGAAGGCATTGGCAAGTTCGTAAATATAGGAACAAACCTTGTGAGGCGCAGTCTCCTCATAGGCACTGCGAATGGATGCATTAAACTGTGACAAGGACAGCATCAAACCTTTTGCGCTTTCGGAATCTGCAGGAAGGATCACTGCTCCCTCTGCACTCTTTCCGGCTGCTTCGTACTTTTTCAAAATGGATTTGATCCGCACGATGGTATATAAAATGTAAGGACCTGTGTTACCCTCAAAGGATGTAAAGCGGTCAACATCAAAAACATAATCCTTTGATGCCTGGTTGGAAAGGTCGCCATACTTGATTGCAGACAGTGCCACTATTTTGGCAGTATTTCTTGCTTCCTCTTCCTCCATGGTATTATTTTCAATGATCTTGTCATACATCTTTTCATTGATCTCGGAAACCAGATGTTCCAGACGCATCACACCGCCTTCTCTGGTCTTAAAGGGCTTGCCGTCCTTACCGTTCATGGTACCGAATCCAACGAACTGCAGTTTTGTATCATCACCTACGATACCGGTCTTTTTTGCACAGCGGAATACCTGGGTAAAGTAAAGTTCCTGACGCTTATCCACCACATAAATAACTTCATCCGGATGATAATCCTTCATTCTCCACACCAGAGTTGCCAGGTCTGTGGTATTGTAAAGAGATGCGCCGTCAGACTTTAAGATCATACAGGGCGGGATCTCCTTGGTATCTGTCTCTTCCTTCACGTCAACCACCAACGCACCCTCACTGATATAGGCAAAACCATCTTTCTTCATCTTCTCTACCATATCAGGAATATAAGGCTGCGCATCGGATTCACCCTTCCACAATTCGAAGGATACGTTCAGATTGGCATAGTTCTTCTTCAGATCCGTTACGGAAACATTTAAAATATGGCCAAGCAGCGCCTGATATCCTTTATTTCCGTGCTGCAGTTCATAGGTTGCTGCCATGGCAGCCTCCTTGTAAGCGGGATCTTCCTTGGATTTTGCACTGGCTGTAGGATAAATCTCTTCCAGTTCACCAATGGTAAAGGGTGCCTCTTTCGGATATTCACCGGTGTAATCCGGGTCGAAATAACACAGGTCGGGCTGTCTGAGTCTCAGTTCTGTAATAATCAGCCCCATCTGCAGTCCCCAGTCTCCTAAGTGCACATCACCGATACAGGTATTTCCCATATATCGGGCAATACGCTTAATGCTCTCACCAATAATAGCAGAACGAAGATGACCAACATGCAGGGGTTTTGCCACATTTGGTCCGCCGTAATCGATCATAATCGTCTTTGGTTCTGATACTTTATCCAGGCCAAAACGATCATCAGAGGACATATCATTTACATATTCTGCAAGGAACTCCTCTGACAGTTTGAGATTTAAAAATCCCGGCTTGCAGGCAGAAACCTCAGAGAACATCGAATTCCCCTCAAGAACGGCTGATACTTCCTCAGCGATCATGATGGGAGCCTTATGATACTCTTTTGCTGCAGCCATGGCTCCGTTGCACTGGAATTCACAGAGATCCGGACGATTTGACAGGGAAACCCTGGCGTATTTGGCATCATATCCGCACTCTGTAAATGCTTTTGTCATTTCTTCTGTTATTAAGGTTAAAACTTCCTTCATGTTACTCCCTTTCTCCCGGAAACGGTAACTGTACCGTCATTTATTGTTGAAACAGCGCGCTGCGATTCTTCCACAACACTGACTTTAAAATCATCCCAAGTCCGCAGATGGAGATCACTTCTCCGATCCCCACAGTGATCATCAGATACCAGATGGCATCTTCCAGTCCATAGGCATACCGCAGTACAAAGGGAACCATAATGGTGTTCACCACTACCGGCGGCAGTGTAAATACAAATCTTGTTTTGCGCAGCAGATAGGTGCCAATGGCTCCCATCAGAGTTGCCAGGCTTCCAAAGATCACATCCCAGATCACACAGCCTGTCAGAAGATTACTGAGCAGACATCCCACAAACAATCCGGGGATCGCTGCCGGCGTAAAGATTGGCAGGATACAAAGCATCTCGGACAGGCGCACCTGAATGGCTCCGCTGGATAATCCAAACAGACTTGCCACATAAGTCAGCACTACATAAAGGGCGGCGATCATGGCGCCCCAGGCTACATACAACGCGTTACTTCTTCTCTTATTCATTTTTCTCTCCTTAGTTTTGTTTTACGTGTGGATGGTTTCGAACACACATTTTTCTTACTGCCGGATGTAGATTCCCTGCATTTCGATCCAGTCAAGCATATCTTCCTGTGCCTGCTCGGCCCAATCTTCCTCCGGGGTATAATCCGCATCCTTTTTGTTTTCTTCCAACAGCTGTTGAAGAATTTCTTCTTTTCTTTTTTCCTTGTCCATCATCACAACCCCTTTCCATATGAAAGATCCCGCTGTAATTCTGCAATCACTACAAGATACTACCATAATCCGCCAAAAAAAGGAAGAGTCATTCGGGTCATCTCTGCCACTTATCTGCCAGTGCATTGACCTGGTCTGCAAATTTTGCCAGCTCCTTGTTGGAAATTCCCTCACAGGCTCTGGCCACCTGTCCCAGGCGCTCCACTGCAGACAGAAGACGCATCATCACATTGCTGGAAGCCTTGGAAGGCTGTTTCTTCTTCTGTTTCTTCAGCCGTCCGCCCTGCTGGATCAGCTGACCTGTCAGCAGATCATAGGTATCTCCCGAATAAGGTGCCACCGCTTCATAGCCGAAGGTATCTTTCAGATGTGCTGCAAAATCATCACAGACACCGTCCTCTCCGTGCACCACAAAAATTTTCTTTGGAGGCTGTTTTAATGCACCGATCCAGTCTGTCAGCATATTTTTATCTGCATGACCACTGATTCCCGGCAGATTTTCAATGGTTGCCCTGACATTTACCGTCTCACCGAAAAGTTTTACTTCTTTTCCGCCGTTTAACAGATGATATCCCAGGGTTCCCGGCACCTGATATCCCACAAAAAGCACTGTACACTCCGGTCTCCACAGATTATGCTTCAGATGATGACGGATCCGTCCCGCTTCACACATTCCGGAGGCTGAAATGATCACCTTCGGCTTCATATCCAGATTGATGAGCTTGGATTCGTCGCTGGTGACAGCTACTTTCAGTCCCGGAAAAGCCAGGGGATTCTTTCCGGCTTTTACCATGGCTAAGGCCTCTTCATCAAAACACTCCGCCACATTTTCCTTGAAAATATTGGTGGCTTCCACTGCCAGGGGACTATCCACATACACTTCAAAATTCTCAAATCCGTTAGTGATCCGGTGTTCTTCCTTGATCCTTCGCATGTAATACAGCATCTCCTGGGTACGGCCCACGGAAAAGGCCGGAATCACCAGATTGCCCCCTGCCTGAAACGTCCGCTGCATCACCGCAGCCAGTGCCGTGGCGTAATCTGCCGGCGCTTCATGAACCCGGTCGCCGTATGTGGACTCTATCAGGACGTAATCTGCCTCATCCACAGGGGTAGGATCCTTGATCAGCGGGCGATTATGATTTCCCACATCACCGGAAAATAAAAGTTTCCGCTGTTTGCCGTCTTCATTGATCCAGACTTCAATAGAGGAAGATCCCAGAAGATGTCCGGCATCCACAAAACGGATCTGAATCTCGTCACAGACATTGATCTTCTGTCCATAACTGCAGGGTACAAAAAGGTCCAGCACACCCTGAGCATCTTCCATCGTATACATGGGTTCCACTTCCGGTTTTCCGGCTCTTCTTGCTTTCCTGTTCTTCCATTCCGCCTCAGAAGCCTGGATATGGGCACTGTCCTTTAACATGATGTTGCAAAGATCAGCGGTAGCATCCGTAGCAAACACCTGCCCACGGAACCCCCGTGCATACAACAGCGGCAAAAGGCCGGAATGATCAATATGGGCATGGGTCACAAACACATAGTCGATCATTGTTGCCGCCACCGGTATTTCCTGATTTTCATAAATGTCTGCGCCCTGCTCCATTCCGCAATCTACAAGGAATTTCTTTTTTCCCACTTCCACAAAATGACAACTGCCTGTCACCTCATGTGCTGCCCCAATAAATGTAATCTGCATACCCTCTCCTCCTTGTATGAAATTTTCATTTTTCATTACTTTTAGTATATCACTTTCTCGGAGAAATCTGTATAAAATCCGTGCAATCTCCACATATTTATTTCATGGATTTTTTCATCTGAAGCATAAGATAGACAAAGAAATTCCTCTGGAGGTAGCTATGGCATCATATAAGGTTGAAATCTGTGGTGTAAATACAGCAAAACTGCCACTCCTTACGGAAGAAGAAAAAAACGGATTGTGGGAACGCATCAAAGCCGGGGATGCAGATGCCCGGGAAACCTACATCAAGGGAAATCTTCGGCTGGTACTCAGCGTTTTAAAACGATTTTCCAATCACAGTGAAAATATGGATGATCTGTTCCAGATTGGATGCATCGGTCTCATCAAATCCATTGATCATTTTGATCCCTCTTTGGATGTAAAATTTTCTACCTACGCCGTTCCCATGATCGTAGGCGAGATCCGGCGCTATCTAAGAGACACCGGAAGCAGCATACGGGTTTCCAGATCCCTGCGGGATACCGCCTACAAAGCCATCGTCGCAAAGGAGCAGTTGATGCGCAGGCAGAGCAGCGAGCCAACCCTAGAAGAGATCTCCAGGGAATCCGGTATACCCACAGAAGACATTGTCTATGCCTTAGATGCCATGCAAAGTCCTCTTTCCCTCTATGATCCGGTGTACAATGACGGCGGCGATACCCTCTATGTTATGGATCAGATCAGCGACAAGAAAAACAAAGAAGAAAACTGGGTGGAACACCTGTCCCTGAATGATGCCCTCGCCACACTGGATGATCGGGAACAGGGCATCATCCGATTGCGTTTTTTTGAGGGGAAAACCCAGATGGAAGTGGCCGAGGAAATTCACATTTCCCAGGCCCAGGTATCCCGTCTGGAAAAGAATGCCCTAAAGACCATGGAAAAATATTTAAGCGCAGCCCGCTGATGGGCTGCGCCTAAGAAAAACATTATATTCTTTCAAATACAGGAATCACTTCCAGAGGAGCTGGCGCACATACGGTCTGTCCGCCCTCATACTCTGTTCCGTCATTGACATTTCTCCACTTTCCTGCCGGCAGATACACTTCTCTCTCCCGCTCTTTTATATGAAGCACAGGAGCTACCAGGTATCTGGATCCAAACATATACTGATCAGACAGTTCCCAACACTTCTCATCTTCCGGGAACTCGTAGAACATGGCACGGATCACCGGTGCACCTGTCTCGCTGGCTTCCTTCATCAAACTGGAAATATAAGGTTTCATATCCAGACGACGCTGCAACTGTGACTTCATGATCTCGAAGGCCTCATCGCCATAACTCCAGATCTCGTTGTCGTGACCGGTATACAGGTAACCGCCGCCGTATTCCTTATCGGAAAGAGGCGGAATATCAAAAGGTGCTCTGTTGCCGTGCATACGCAGCACCGGACAATATACCGCATACTCGTACCAGCGAAGCAACAGCTCTACAAAATCCGGATCAAAGCAGTCTCTGGTCTGGAATCCTCCGATATCTGTGGTCCACCAGGGAACACCTGCAAGACCAACATTTAATCCGGCCGCCACCTGATCCCGCAGTGCCTCGAAGGTACTGGGCACATCCCCGGACCATAGCAGTGTGGAATATTTCTGATTGCCGGCCCATCCACAGCGGGCAAGGTGGAGCATTCCTTCCTCTTTTCCTTCCGCCTTAATTCCATCACAGAAAGCTTTTGCCACCATCTGAGGATAAATATTGTTCACTTCGAGTCCCGGTCCGATGTAATATCTCAAATTATCATAATCATAATTTACCAGATCCGGCTCAATGTTATCCAGCCAGAACATATCGATACCATAATCATAATAATTCTTTTTGCACTTCTCCCAAATAAATGCTCTCGCTTCCGGATTTGTCACATCGATTTCTGAGCAGTCACCCTGATAATCGTATACTTCATCGCTGCCCCGCTCTGTACGGATCAAAAGACCACGGTCCGACAATTCCCGGAAATTGATACTCTTTTTGTCCACGGTAGGCCATACGGAAACCATAACCTTTGTACCCATGGCATGCAGTTCATCACACATTGCCTTAGGATCGGGCCAGTACTCCGGATCAAACTGCCAGTCACCCTGTCTTGTCCAGTGGAAGAAATCGATAACGATCACATCCAGGGGAATACCCAGCTCATGATACTTGCGGGCTACAGAAAGAACCTCTTCCTGGGTACGATAGCGGAGCTTACACTGCCACAGTCCCAGAAGTTCTTCTGACATTACCGGTGCCCGTCCGGTTACAGCTGTATAGTTATTAACGATCTGTGCCGGCGTGTCTGCCGCAGTGATCCAGTAATCCATCTCCTTAACTGCCTCAGCATGCCACTCTGTATAATTGGCACCAAAGGAAACTCTTCCCACAGCCGGTGTATTCCAGAGGAATCCATATCCCACGCTGGATACTGCAAAAGGAATGGATACCTGGGAATTTCTCTGGGCAAGTTCCAGATTACAGCCCTTTAAGTTCATCTGGGACTGCTGATACTGTCCCATACCGAAGATCTTCTCTCCGTCCTGTCCATCGAAGCGAACCGTCAAACCATAATCTCCACCCACAATGGGTTTAAATTCACGGGCTACTACCTTTAAACAGTTACTCTGACCAGTCTCATTTCCCATATAATTTCTGGAATATTCCTGCAGGATCAGCTTGTCATCTCTGTAAAAGAACAATACACCTCCGGGATTTACCCTGACGCTGATCCTTCCGTTGCGGACAACAGCCTGCTGAACCCAGTACTTGTACCCCGGTCCTTCAATCATAACACCTTCAGAGATATCAACCTCCGCCTTTTTCTGCTCTTGTGGCAGTTCCTCTGTCAGTGCCCAGTCTCTTCCTGTAAACTCCGGATACTGTGTAGCTCTTACACGAAGACTGTCTTTCCCCCATGCTTCAATACGAAGCGTTTCATTCTGCTGGCGCACGATAAGGGCCCCATTTTCCTCCCTGAATATCATTTTCTCCTCCTATTCTTCTTGCCAATCACTATTGTTGCTTTTATAATAACAATATAATGATTTATAAGAAAAATATCTTGAATAAAATTGACTGATTCTAACACTATTTTGACATATATCAGACAGGAGGCGCATATCATGCAAAATCACCTTCAGGCAACAGGCGTCCAGCGGGAACCGGTTGCCCACGGCACTGCCCTGTTTCCCCTGGCAATGTACGAGATCACATCCTATACCTGGATGGAAGAACGCATCTGGTGTCACTGGCATGAGGAGATGGAGATTCTGGTGGTCACCCGGGGGCAGGCACAGATGCATATTGCAGACCGCACCTATACCATTTCGGAAGGCAATATCGTTATTGTCCCTCCCAACTGTATTCACTCTGCCACCGAAGCCGAAGGGGAACCCTTCTGTTTTTTTGCCCTGGTTTTTTCTCTTTCCTTTTTAGACAGCAGTCGGAGTGATACTCTCCGTCAAAGTTATCTTTCTCCCTTTTTGGAAGGAGAATTGATCTTTCCCGAGATCCTTTCCGGTCAGGCTGCATGGCAGCAGGAAGTACGTTCCCGGCTTTGGGATATCCGCGATCTTTTTCTCTCAAAAAAGCCTGGCTTTGAACTGCTGGTAAAATCCAGACTATACGAGATATGGTTTCATCTTTCCCAGCATCCCACTTCCTCTCCGGATGCCGCAGCACCGGCTGCAAGGCAGCGCATGAACCAGATCAGACCCATCCTGTCCTACCTGAATGAACATTACCACCGCCCCATAACACTGCAGGAACTGTCGGAAACCTTTCACATGAGTCAGGGATATCTCTGCCGTTTTTTTCATTCCATGACCAAAATGTCTGTGACAGAATATCTTAATCATTACCGGATTTCCGTCAGCACAGAACTGCTTTCCGACAGTGATCTGGAAATTGGCGAGATTGCCGGGCTGACAGGTTTTAACAACATCAGTTACTTCAACAAAATTTTCCGGCGATATATGCACACAACCCCCAGTGAATTCCGGAAGCAGCTCCGACATTCCACGGATACCTGATCATCAGATCTCCTGTTTTATCATCTCTCGCTGAAGCCGTTTCATGATCTTTTTTTCCAGCCGGGAAATGTATGACTGGGAAATTCCCAAAAGATCCGCCACTTCCTTCTGGGTCAGTTCTTTTCCTTCCCCGGAATGGAGACCGAACCGTAATTCTATGATCATCTTCTCACGATCACTAAGTTTTGACATGGCCTGTCTCAGCAGCCGCATATCAACTTCATTTTCCAGGTCCTTGTAAATGATATCTTCCTCTGTTCCAAGAATATCGGAAAGCAGCAATTCGTTTCCGTCCCAGTCCACATTCAGGGGTTCATCAATGGAAACTTCCGTTTTCTGCCTGCTGTTTTTTCTAAGGTACATCAGGATCTCATTTTCAATACACCGGGAAGCATATGTGGCAAGTTTGATGCACTTTCCGGGATCAAAGGTATTGATAGCTTTCATCAGGCCGATGGTTCCGATGGAGATCAGATCTTCCACTCCAACACCGGTATTGTCAAATTTTTTTGCTATGTAAACTACCAGCCGCAAATTGTGTTCAATGAGTCTGCTCTTAGCTTCCCGGTCATCCTCCTGTCCCAGCTGTCTGATGCAATCCTGTTCCTCCTGTGTGCTAAGAGGTGCCGGGAGCACATCTGTCCCGCCTATGTAGAGTACCTCACGGTCTTTTTCAAATAAATGTATAAATTTTGCAAACATATCCATTGTTCATCCTCCTTCTTTCCTATTCCCGGGATATCTTTATATGATCTTCATATGGTATAGTCACTGTGCAGTATCATTCCGTAAGATTTTCCGCGAAAAATATCCGGGTTGCCAAATCCGATGACTGCAGAAGAAAATTCCTTCACACTGTCCTGTTCTAAGATCATGGATGGAATGGTTACAATTTCCATCATCTTCTCCGCCCTTCCGGTAACCGTTTCGTAGGGGATGAGACGGATCCGATCCTGCGGGACACCCAATATTTCCTTCCATTCTCCGGAAATGACAGAAACAGGTCTGCCGCTATAGGGCTCCCTGAGACAATTGCCGCTATCCATCAATGCCGTGAGATTTGCTTTTTTCTCTCCATAGATCAGAATACACCGGCAAAACTTTCTGCGGCGCACTTCCAGAATATGTAAAAAGATCAGCACCGCAAAAAAAATCACCGCAGCCACCGGCAGCAGCGCCATAACCGTTTTTTCCATATAGGTCTGCAGATAAGTCAGAATTCCACCCAACACAAAGTAAAGAACATAACACAGGATGATCTCCTGAACAAAGCGGCGGAATTCCGATGGTCTTAAGGACAGAAACACCATCATGGGCTGGACCACCAGAAGCATCAGCATAAGATAGATAACATAATGATGCACCAGCAAAAAAACCGCAGCACCGGCTAACGTTCCAAAGAGCACACCCAACAGCATCCGGATATTTCCATTTCTTCCCTTTACCCTCAGAAGAACACGCACAC
>CAMEWP010000073.1 GCA_945946605.1 uncultured Pseudobutyrivibrio sp.
CTGTTCTTGCACACAGCAATCCCAAAAGAATCGATGCAATTACCATAAAGACAGTCACCAGAAGCATCTGTCCTCCTGTTGACAACAGGTAGCTCTGCTGGTAATCTTCCAGGCTGATGCCAAGTGCACGATACTCATCCTGAATCATCAGCACACACATGGAATCCACTGCGGATTCATTGGAATCTTCCAGTTTATCAATGACATCATCCCGTAACTGGAGCAGCTGTTCCTTTGTCATGCTTCCGGAAGTTACACTGTCTCTCAGTTTCTGAAGCGCATCTTCGTCTTCTCCTGCCGCCTGTGAATGAGAGGATTCCTCGGACAGATCACCGTAAACCAGGTGAACCATAACCATAGGCTCCTGCAGTACAGATGTAAGAGCTGATTTCTGGTCTTTATCCAGTTTCGCCACATGATACACACCTGCATCATCCTGCCAGTATCCCTCTGCAAAGGTCCGCTGTTCCGATTCTGTCATAAATTCTTTTAATTCTTCATATGTCTCCCCACGCATACTCTCCGGCATTGAGCCGTCCACACCGTATTGAGCGATACCTACATCCACGATACCCGCTGTATATCTCGGTAAGGACAGTTCACAAAATGCTTGTGTAAAAAGCAAAAGCATAATGCCCAGCACTGCCAACTTGTGATCTAACAGATTTTTCAGCAAATACTTCATCGATCTTTCCCTTTCTTATGTCTATTTATTCTCTGTAAGCAATTTTAATCATAACACATCAGTAAAATAACGAACAAGCGTCAGTGTTTCAAACAAAAGTTGGATACCCAACTTTTGTTTGATAAATAGTTGTTATACCCAGCCATTTTGGCGAACTTTCTCTATAATTCTGCAGATAAGAGACACCCTGTTAAAGGGCGTCATGAAATAATACCCATCGGAAACATCCGCAAGCTGACCTGCAAGCTCCACGGAGAGACGGACAGCCACCTCTTCTGCTTCCTCTCTTGACATATCAGGATCATATGCAGATATGGTAGACTCCGGAATATGTACTCCCGGCATTTCATTTGCAATAAACATGGCATTGCGGTAGCTGACCAACGGCATAATCCCTGCTATGATCTTAGCTCCGGTTCTCTCCCGCAGCCATGCCAGCCGCTCCACATCCTCTGTGGAATACACCGGCTGTGTCAGGAAATAGGAACATCCTCTCTCCATCTTCAATTCCATGCGCCGGGCAATGGCCTCCGGATTGACACCATGGTAATTCAACGCCCCTCCGTACACCACTTTATCTGCCGCAAAAATATCTTCATTCATCTCCTGCACAACTCCCATAAGTTTTATGGAGTTGAAGTCAAACACCTGGGTTATGGTACTTCGGTCGCACTGGGCCACCGGGTCTCCGGTTACGATCAGAAAATGTTTGATATCATTATCATAGTCTCCTAACAAAGTCCCCCGAAGAGAAATAACATTGCGATCCCTGCAGGACAGATGAGGCATCACAGGAATCCCTGCCTCACGCTGCACCTTACTACTCAGAAGGGATGCATCCATTCGCACCCGGGCCATGGGAGAATCAGACAATGTCAAAAGATCCACCCGATGTTCCTTCAGCAATTTTGCTCCATCGATAACCTTTTTTGTCTGCAGATCGAAAGGCGGATCCAGTTCCACCACAAAAGGTTTTTCTCCCCTCTGCAGTTTCTTCCAGAATTCCGATTCTGTTCTTGCGATCTTTTTTTCTCCCTCATGTCCGATTTTTTTCGGATGACGGATACTCTGATCCAGGCATTTGCAGATGCCCTCAATATATTCCGGCGTAGTGCCGCAGCAGCCACCTACGATATCTGCTCCAAGATCATATATTTTTTCTTCCATCTGGAGGAAATAGGGTAAATTTTTCCCGTAGATGGTCTTTCCTCTCAGCACAACCGGATATCCGGCATTGGGCATGGCAATGAGATATTTTTCATTAGGAAAAGTGATCCGCTCCAGCAGCTGATACATGTGGTTGCCTTCCACACCGCAGTTCATGCCGTAGGCTTCTACTTCCGGCATATTCGCCACCCGCTCCACCATGCGTTCCAGACTCATACCGGCTTTCGTGTATCCGTTCTTATCAAAAGAAAATGACAGCATCACAAAAGCATCCGGTTTCTTTTCTTTCAGATATCGGATCACATCCTCCAGATAAAACAAGTCTGACTGGGTTTCAAACAGGAAAATTTCAGCCCCTTCATCCAAAAAGGAATCCAGTATCTCCTGATATTCCCTCAGGACACTGTCACGATCCCTCATTTCATGGTCAAAAATGGTACCAATATCCGCAGCAATAAAAATATGCCTATCATCAGATGCCGTCATCTCATCCTTATACGCTCTGACAGCCTCCTTAGCGATCCGGTATCCCGCCCGTATATGATCTTCTCTTTCTTTTCTGTCTCCAAAAAAGCTGGAATTAACCGCAAATGTATTGGTGCGGATCAGGCGGGCTCCACTTTTTAAATACTCCAGATGTATCGCTTTCACACGATCCGGGTGCAGAAGATTCTCCTGCTCTACCAGAAGTTCCGTTTCAGGATAACACAGACTAAAATATGTTCCCATGGCCCCATCCGTAACCAATGGATGTTCTTTTAAATATGTTCTGATGTCCATTCCCTAAAATTTGAAGATACCGCTCTCCAAAACAGACAGCGGTACCTTACTTTCCTCTCTATTCCTCTGCGCACACCCACATCGTCGGTATACTGCATCAGACATTATACATTCTTAATCTTTGCGATATCAACCAACGTGAATTCCTCTGTGGCCGACTCCAAACTGGTAGCCAGAGCATTCGCTGTATCCATAGCAGTGATACAGTAAACACCTGTCTCGATAGCGTTCCGTCGGATCAGGAAACCATCTCTGCTCTTATCGCCATGTCCCTGGGTAGGCGTGTCGATTACGAGATCGATCTTGTGTCCTAAGATCAGGTCCATCACATTGGGTGATTCCTGAGAAATTTTGTTTACTCTCAGTGCATTTACACCATGCTCATTTAAATATTTTGCTGTACTTCTGGTAGCATAGATCTTATATCCTAATGCTTCAAATCGTTTTGCTACACCTACAGCCTCTTCTTTATCCGCATCCTTAACCGTCATGATCATCTGCTTATATTTCGGCAGTACAATGCCTGCACCTAAGAATGCTTTATACAGAGCCTCATTAAATGTCTTGGCAATACCAAGGCACTCACCGGTGGATTTCATTTCCGGTCCAAGAGAAATCTCTGCTCCTCTCAGTTTTTCGAAGGAGAATACCGGCATCTTGATAGCCACATATTCTGCTTCCGGCTGCAGTCCCGGTGTATATCCCATTCCGCGGATGGTCTCTCCCAAGATCACTCTGGTAGCCAGATCCACAATGGGGATACCTGTCACCTTACTGATGTAAGGAACGGTTCTGGAAGACCGGGGATTTACCTCAATGACATAAACCTCATCACCCATGGCGATAAACTGGATATTGATCATACCAACCACATGAAGTGCCTTTGCCAGGCGTCTGGTATACTCTGCGATCTTCTCCTTTACCTCCTGACCAATGGTATGGGCAGGATATACGGAAATACTGTCTCCGGAATGAACTCCGGTACGTTCGATATGCTCCATGATACCGGGGATCAGAATATCGGTGCCGTCACATACAGCATCCACTTCCACTTCCTTACCCTGAAGATATTTATCTACAAGGATGGGATGATCCTGGGCAATCCGGTTAATGATACCGATAAACTCATCAATCTCATCATCATTAAAGGCAATCTGCATACCCTGGCCGCCCAATACATAAGACGGACGAACCAGTACCGGATAACCGATACGGTTAGCAACCTCCTTTGCCTCTTCTGCTGTATAAACGGTACCGCCACTGGCTCTGGGGATTTCTGTCTCCTCCAGGATCTTGTCAAACAACTCTCTGTCTTCTGCCGCATCTACATCCTCAGCCTTTGTTCCCAGGATCGGCACTCCCATTTCCATCAGTGCCTGGGTCAGCTTGATGGCAGTCTGACCGCCAAACTGTACAACAGCGCCGTCCGGTTTTTCAAAACGAACGATATTTTCCACATCTTCGTCTGTAAGAGGTTCAAAATACAGTTTATCTGCAATATCAAAGTCAGTGGAAACGGTCTCCGGGTTATTGTTTACAATAATGGTCTCATAGCCCTGTTTTGCAAAAGCCCAGGTGCTGTGAACGGAACAATAGTCAAACTCAATACCCTGTCCGATACGGATAGGTCCGGAACCAAGCACCAGAACCTTCTTTTTCTGATTGGTCTCTACTGCCTCATTTTCGCTTCCGAAAACAGAATAATAATACGGTGTCATGGCATCAAACTCGGCAGCACAAGTATCAACCATCTTAAAGCCAGCCACAATGCCGTTGTCATAACGCATCTGTTTTACTTCCTCAGCTGTCTTGCCTGCAAGATCTGCAATCACATGATCCGGGAATTCAATGCGTTTTGCTTCCTTCAGAAGATCCACAGTCAGCTCTTCTGTCTTAAGGCGCTGCTCCATCTCTACAAGGATGGCAATCTTATCAATAAACCAGATATCGATCAGCGTGATATCATGAATATGTTCGTAGGGCACTCCGCGACGAATAGCTTCCGCGATCACATAAATTCTGCGGTCATCCACTACATGGAGCTGTTCTTCCAGCTCTGCATCGGAAAGGTCACTGAAATCATAACTCAGAAGGGAATCTACATGCTGTTCCAGTGAACGGATCGCCTTCATCAATGCGCCTTCGAAGTTATTGCAGATACTCATAACCTCTCCGGTAGCCTTCATCTGGGTGGTAAGTGTACGCTTTGCTGTGATGAATTTATCAAAGGGCAGGCGCGGGATCTTAACCACGCAGTAATCCAGCATAGGTTCAAAACTTGCAAATGTTTTGCCGGTAATAGCATTGGGGATCTCATCCAGTGTATAACCCAGAGCAATCTTAGCTGCCACCTTGGCAATAGGATATCCGGTAGCTTTGGAAGCCAGTGCGGAAGAACGGCTTACACGAGGATTTACCTCAATAACACAATATTCAAAAGAATCCGGCTTTAATGCATACTGCACATTACATCCACCGGTGATACCCAGTTCTGAAATGATGTTCAATGCAGAACTTCTCAGCATCTGATATTCTTTATCTCCCAGTGTCTGGGAAGGAGCAACTACGATGGAGTCACCGGTATGAACACCTACCGGATCAATATTTTCCATGTTACATACGGTAATACAGTTGCCGGCAGCATCACGCATCACCTCATACTCAATCTCTTTCCATCCGGCAATGCAGCGTTCTACCAGCACTTCATGCACACGGGAAAGACGCAGTCCGTTGGTGAGAATATCAACAAGTTCTGTCTCATTGTTAGCGATACCGCCGCCGCTTCCGCCCAGAGTGAATGCCGGACGAAGCACCACAGGATAACCGATGGTATTGGTAAACTTAATACCATCTTCTACATTATTAACTACCAGAGATGCTGCACAGGGCTCTCCGATCTTTTCCATGGTATCCTTGAAAGCCTGACGGTCCTCTGCCTTAAAAATGGTCTCTGCTGTGGTACCGATGAGTTTTACCCCATGCTCCTCTAAGAATCCTGACTCAGCCAGCTCCATACCAAGGTTCAGTCCGGCCTGTCCTCCCAGTGTGGGAAGCACGCTGTCCGGCTTCTCCTTCAGGATGATCTGCTCTAAAGCCTTCGCATTCAAAGGCTCGATATACACTTCATCCGCAATCTCTTTGTCCGTCATAATGGTTGCCGGGTTAGAGTTTACCAGAACAACCTCAACGCCCTCTTCTTTTAAGGAACGGCATGCCTGTGTTCCTGCATAGTCGAACTCCGCAGCCTGTCCGATCACGATCGGGCCGGAGCCGATTACTAAAACCTTTTTAATATCCTGATTCTTTGGCATTATTTCGTCCCTCCCATCATATCAATAAACCGGTCAAACAGATACCCGCTATCCTGGGGACCGGGGCAGGCCTCCGGGTGGAACTGTACCGTAAAGATATTCTTACCTGTATATTTCAATCCTTCATTTGTACCGTCATTTACATTGACAAACGCCGGTACCGCCACGGCAGGATCCATAGCCTCTGCATCTACCACATAACCATGGTTTTGTGAGGAGATGTAAACTCTTCCGGTCTCAAGATCCTTTACCGGATGATTGCCGCCTCTGTGACCGTATTTCATCTTATGGGTATCTGCGCCGTTAGCCAGTGCCATCAGCTGATGTCCAAGACAGATCGCAAAGATAGGCACATCAGAAGCATAGAGCTTTTTGATCTCTTCAATGATGGCTTTACATTCCTTTGGATCTCCCGGTCCATTGCTGAGCATAATGCCGTCAGGCTCTGTAGCCAGAATATCCTCTGCCTTTGTATCCGCAGGGTAAATCGTCACCTCACAGCCTCTCTCATTCAGAGACTTTGCAATATTATTCTTTGCGCCAAAATCCAGTAAAGCAACCTTCTTGCCATGGCCGGGCAGAACCTTTGTCTCCCTGCAGGTCACCTTACTTACCACATCACCTGTAGTATATGCCGCCAATCTCTTTAAGACCTCATCAAGATCGTAATTTTCATTGGTGGTGATCATACCATTCATGGTACCCTTTTCTCTTAAGATCTTTGTCAGTGCTCTGGTATCAACTCCACTGATGCCCGGAATGTCGTTTTCTTTCAGGAAATTCTGAATGGTTCCCTCGCATCGGAAATTACTGGGGATTCTGCTCAGCTCTCTTACAATATATCCGTCCACCCAGGGCTTCGCTGACTCCATATCCGGAGTAATACCATAATTTCCGATCAGCGGGTATGTCATCACCACTGCCTGTCCCGCATAGGAGGGGTCTGTCAATACTTCCAGATATCCCGTCATAGAGGTGTTAAATACGATCTCACTTACCACTTCTCTGGTGGATCCGATACTCTCTCCTGTAAAAACAGTGCCGTCTTCCAATATCAGAAATGCTTTCATCCTTTGCCCAATCCTTTCTTATTTATCCATATTTGTCCATATTTGGGATCCAAATCTGTGAACCAAACGGGAAAAATACCTAAACTTATAAAATTTTATCATAGAGACTATCTTTTTGCAAGGCACATATCGTCATTCTTCAACAATATGCCGTAAGTCTGTATCAACAGACTTTGCACAGAAAAAGCAGACACTTACTTGTCTGCTTTTTCTAACTTTGTCTCTATTATATCATGTTATTTAAAATATTCCACACCGGATTCAAAGATCTTCATATCCTGTTCGCCATAAATATTCATGGCAACAGAACGACCTCTTCTCTCGGAATGTGCCATCTTACCCAGCACTCTTCCGTCCGGACTGGTAATTCCTTCGATTGCGGCAAAGGAACCGTTTACATTCCACTCTTCATCCATGGTGGGCTGACCTGCCTCATTGACATACTGTGTAGCCACCTGTCCATTTTCAAACAATTTCTTCAGCCATTCTTCATTGGCAACAAATCTTCCCTCTCCATGAGATGCCGGATTGGTGTAAGTTGCACCAAGTGTTGCCTGTGCCAGCCAGGGAGACTTATTGGAAACCACCTTGGTATATACCATTTTTGAAATATGACGTCCAATGGTGTTGTATGTCAGTGTAGGAGAATCTGCCGCCTGGGTATGAATCTCTCCATAGGGAACAAGTCCCAGTTTGATCAGTGCCTGGAATCCATTACAGATACCAAGTGCAAGACCGTCACGCTCATTTAAAAGTTTCATGACAGACTCTTTCATCTTCTCATTCCGGAATGCCGTTGCAAAGAACTTTGCACTTCCCTCCGGCTCATCACCTGCGGAAAATCCGCCTGGGAACATGATCATCTGTGCATCATCAATGGCTTTGGTAAAGATCTCAACAGAATCGCGGATATCCTCTGCACTCATATTTTTGAAAACTCTTACAACAGGCTCTGCACCTGCACGCTCGAATGCCCTTGCACTGTCATACTCACAGTTTGTGCCCGGGAATACCGGAATAAATACCTTGGGCTTTGCAACCTTGTTCTTGCACACATAAACATTCTTTGCTTCATAAAGCCCGGTATTCACAATGCCGTCTTCCTTCGTGCTTCTGGTAGGGAATACCTTCTCAAGAGGTGTTGTCCAGGCAGTCAGTGCCTCATCCATGGTGATCACCATATCCGCATAGCAGAAGGTACCATCAGATGTCACTTCTCCAACCTTTGCCACATCCTCTCCAAGGCCTGCCTCTTTCATGGCATTCATCACTGTTTCCATCTGATCAGCCGGAACTTCAGCAACCAGAGAACCGATGCAGTTTGCAAAAAGTTCATCCGGTGTTACCGCATCATCAATGGCAACACCAAGTTTATTACCAAACGCCATCTTGCTGACAGCCGCTGCAAAACCATTGCAGTCCATAGCATATGCTGATACGATAGCCTTCTTCTGGATCAGCTCATGGATCACATTGTACATCTTCATCAACTGCTCATAATCCGGAAGATCATAGGCATCCTTCTGTCCATGGAAGAATACCAGCGCATTTCCTGCCTTCTTCAGTTCCGGAGTAATGATATCTCCCTCTTTTGCCACATCCACAGCAAAGGAAACCAGCGTAGGCGGAACATCGATTTCATTAAAGGTTCCGGACATGGAATCCTTTCCCCCGATAGAGGGCAGTCCCAAAGCGATCTGTGCCTGGTACGCTCCTAAAAGTGCTGCAAAAGGCTGACTCCAACGCTTTGGATCTTCTGACATTCTGCGGAAATATTCCTGATAGGTAAAACGGATCTTCTTAAAATCACCGCCGGCTGCTACAATTCTTGCAACAGACTCGATCACAGCAAAAGCAGAACCGTGATAGGGGCTCCAGGATGACAGGTAGGGATCAAATCCGTAGGACATCATGGTAACCACATCGCTGGTCCCCTTTGCCACCGGAAGTTTTGCAACCATAGACTGTGTCTCTGTAAGCTGATATCTTCCGCCATATGGCATATATACACTTCCGGCACCGATGGAACCGTCAAACATTTCCACCAGTCCCTTCTGAGAGCAGACATTCAGATCAGACAAAGTGGTGAGCCATGCCTTCTTTACATCATTTTCGGCCAGGGCCTCTTCTACACCCTTTACGGCTTTTTTTTGGAAATAATTTTCCTCTTCCTTTGGCATCTCAACATAGACATCTGTCTCCTGATGTGCGCCATTGGTATCCAGAAAAGCTCTCTTCAGATTGACAACTTCTTTCCCTCTCCAGGTCAATACCAGACGGGGTTCCTCTGTGACAATGGCAACCTCAACAGCTTCTAGATTTTCTTCTTTTGCATATGCTAAAAATTTATCAACGTTCTCCGGTGCAACTACAACCGCCATACGTTCCTGGGATTCAGAGATGGCCAGTTCTGTGCCGTCCAGTCCGGCATATTTCTTCGGGACCTTATCAAGATCCACCCGAAGTCCGTCTGCCAGTTCTCCGATGGCAACTGATACACCGCCTGCACCAAAATCGTTACATTTCTTGATAATGTAACTTACCTCTTCCCTGCGGAACAGTCTCTGGATCTTACGCTCTGTAGGCGGATTACCTTTCTGTACCTCAGCGCCGCATACCGCGGTAGACTGCGTATTGTGTGCCTTGGAAGAACCGGTGGCACCGCCGATACCGTCACGTCCGGTACGGCCACCAAGAAGAATGATCCGATCT
>CAMEWP010000074.1 GCA_945946605.1 uncultured Pseudobutyrivibrio sp.
TCAGATCGGACCGAGACCCTTTGATTTCTGGTCTACCATGTGCAACGAGGGAGAACTTCTGGAAAAATACAACATCCAGCTGTCCCCCATTCCCATGCCGGAACTGACCATGGAAATGGATAAGGCAAAGAAAGAGGGCACCAAAGTGGCAGAGACCATTGCCTACTGCAGAGAGCATTTCAACATTGCCATCAAGGACAATGAACTGGAGAATGTGGCAGCTCTGAAGGTGGCTATGCGCAGCCTGGCTGACAAATACGGGTGCAACGCAGTGGCAATCCAGTGCTGGAACGCTCTGCAGTCTGAAATCGGCATCATGCCCTGTGCAGCCAACAGCCTTTTGAATGAGGAAGGTCTGCCGGTAGTATGTGAGACTGATATTCACGGTGCCATCACTGCTGTTATGGCAGAGGCTGCCGGAATGGATGAAGCCCGCACTTTCTTTGCAGACTGGACTGTGCGACATCCTGACAATGAAAACGGAGAACTGCTGCAGCATTGTGGCCCCTGGCCTCTTTCATGCGCATCCTGCAAGCCTACCATCGGCTATCCTCTGGCATTTGATCATCCCGGTGCTGTGGAGGCAGAGGCAAAACATGGCGATATGACCCTTTGCCGTTTTGACGGAGACAACGGGGAGTATTCCCTGCTTCTGGGCAATGCCAAAGGCGTGGACGGCCCATACACCAAGGGAACCTATGTGTGGGTGGAAGTAGAAAATCTCAAACGCCTGGAAGCAAAGATCGTGGAAGGACCTTACATCCATCACTGCGTGGGAATCCACAAGGATGTAGTTCCGGTATTGTATGAAGCATGCAAATACATCGGTGTAAAACCGGATCTTTACGATAACAATGAGGAAGAAGTAAAGGCATTTATCCGGGGAGAATAAAGGAAGGAAAAGGAGAAAAGAATGGACGCATTGACAAGAAAAGCTTATGAACTGCGCCGGGACATCTTAGAGGAAGTCTACAAATCCGGTTCCGGCCATGTGGGCGGTGACTTAAGTGTCATTGATATTTTAACGGTACTTTATAATGAGATCATGGATATTACCCCGGAAAACTTTGGGGAGAGAAACAGGGATCATTTCCTTTTAAGTAAGGGACATTGTGTGGATGCCCTTTACATGGTGCTGGGAGATCTGGGATTTTTTGATAAGCAGGAGGCAAAGGATACCTTTTCCGCATACGATTCTAAATTTATCGGTCATCCCAATACGGACATTCCCGGCATCGAGATCAATTCCGGATCTTTGGGCCATGGACTGGCACTGGGTGTAGGAATGGCCATTGCAGGTAAAATGGACGGCATGGATTACCGTACTTATGTGGTTCTTGGTGACGGTGAGATGGCAGAGGGATCTAACTATGAGGCTATGATGGCTGCCGGCCATTATCATCTGGACAATCTCTGTGCTACAGTGGACTTAAACGGACTGCAGATCAGCGGTACCACAGATCAGGTCATGAGCACAGCAGATCTGGGAGAAAAATTTGCTGCCTTCGGATGGAATGTGATCCATGTGGAAGATGGAAACAACTGTGCACATCTGGTGGAAGCATACCATAAGGCCGAAGCCTGCAAAGGAAAACCCACGGTAGTTATCGCCCACACCGTAAAAGGTAAGGGTGTCTCCTTCATGGAAAACAACAAGAGCTGGCATCATGGTGTGATGACAGAAGAACAGTACAAGCAGGCCATTGCAGATATAGAGGAGGTGCTTTCATGAATACCATAACCAATCGACAGGCCATCTGTGATGCTTTGATGAAAGCAGCAGAGACAGATAAAGATATTGTTGTTACCTGTTCCGACTCCAGAGGATCTGCTTCCCTGGCTCCCTTTGCAGACACTTATCCAAAACAGTTTGTGGAAATGGGTATTGCAGAGCAGAATCTTGTGACAGTTTCTGCCGGTATGGCAGCCTGCGGGAAAAAGGTCTTTGCCGCATCACCTGCCAGTTTCTTATCTACCAGAAGTTACGAGCAGGCCAAAGTGGATGTGGCTTATTCCAACACAAATGTGACACTCATCGGTATCAGTGGCGGTGTCAGCTACGGGGCCCTTGGCATGACCCATCATTCCTGTCAGGATATTGCGGCCATGGCAGCGCTGCCGGGAATGAGAGTATACCTTCCCAGCGACCGGTTCCAGACCACAAAACTCATGGAAGCACTGCTTCTTGATAAAGATCCTGCGTATGTCCGGGTCAGCCGTTCTGCAACGGAAGATGTCTATGATGAAAATATGGAATTTACCCTGAATAAGGCAAACAAGATCTTAGCCGGAAAAGAGGCAGTGGATGCCACCATCATTACCTGCGGGGAACTGGTGCCCTATGCGGTGGAAGCGGCAAAGGCTTTGGCTGAGGAAGGAATCAGCGTGGATGTCATCGATATGTACTGTATCAAACCTCTGGATGAAGAGGCAGTGCTTGCGGCGGCAGAGAAGTCAAAGGTGCTGATCACTGCGGAAGAGCATGCACCTCAGGGCGGACTGGGATCTTTGGTATGCCAGCTGATCTGTGAGAAACATCCCATGAGAGTGGTGCAGCGTTCTCTTCCGGACGGACATATCATTTCCGGAAACAACAAGGAGATCTTTGCATACTACGGACTGGATGATCTGGGACTGGCAAAGACCGTAAAGGAAGCACTGGCATAGAAAGACGAGGAAGACGCGTATGAGTTACATTATCGGAATCGATCAGAGCACCCAGGGAACGAAAGTGATGCTGTTTGACGAAGCGGGACAGATCTGTTATCGGGCAGACCGGCCCCACTGTCAGATCATCAATGCAGAAGGCTGGGTTTCCCATGATATGGATGAGGTCTATGCCAATCTGATGGATGAAATTTCAGAAATACTTACAAAAACCCAGGTGGATCCTGCAAAGATCGCAGCGGTGGGCATCAGCAACCAGCGGGAGACCACCGTGGCCTGGGATGAATCAGGAAAGCCTCTGGCACCGGCCATTGTATGGCAGTGCGGCCGGGCAAAGGATGTGGTATCGGAGATAGAAGGAAAAGATCCAAAGGCAGGTGAGAGGGTCAGAAAGATTACGGGAATTCCCCTTTCTCCTTTCTTCCCGGCGGCGAAGATGGCCTGGCTGTTAAGAAATGAGGACAGTGTAAAGAAGGCAGAGGATCTGCATCTTGGAACAGTGGATTCCTATCTTGTGTACCGTCTCACCGGCGGAAAAACTTTTGCCACAGACTATTCCAATGCTTCACGGACCCAGCTGTTTGATCTCCATGATCTGACCTGGAGCAAAGAGATCTGCTCTTTGTTTTCCATTCCCATGGAATGTCTGCCGGAGGTATATGACAGCAACGGCAATTTCGGAACCACAGATTTTGAAGGAAAACTGCCGGTGGCAGTGCCCATCCGCTGTGTCATGGGAGATTCCCACGGCGCTTTGTTTGGTCAGGGCTGTCACAAGCGTGGCATGATGAAGACCACATACGGCACCGGCTCTTCCATGATGCTTCACGCAGGGGACTCCTTTGTGGAAAGCCGTCATGGCCTTGCTACCTCCCTTGCCTGGGGCATGGACGGAAAGGTAAGCTATGTGCTGGAGGGAAACATCAACTACACCGGCGCAGTGATCAGCTGGCTGAAAAATGATCTGGAACTGATCTCTTCTCCAGCGGAGGTGGAACCTCTGATCGCGGCGGCGAATCCCGAGGATACCACAGTAGTGGTGCCTGCCTTTACCGGACTGGGTGCTCCCTACTGGGCAAATGATGCCAAGGCAGCCATTGTTGGTATGACCCGCACCACCAAAAAGCCGGAGATTGTAAAGGCGGCCACAGAGAGTATCGCCCATCAGATCACGGACGTGTATGAGGCTATGAGCGCAGATTTTGGCAGCCCCATCACGGAACTCCGGGCAGATGGGGGCCCAACGGCAAACAAATATCTCATGCAGTTTCAGAGTGATATGACAGGTGCTGTGGTGGCTGCGTCCAAAACAGAGGAATTGTCAGCCATCGGGGTGGCGTATATGGCAGGAATTTCATGCGGATGTTATAATAAAGAGACGATTTTTGAAAATATTTCTTATGACCGGTATGAGGCAAAGATGGCTGCGGAGGAAAGATCGGAAAGACGGAATCTCTGGAAGGCAGCTGTGAAGACGGTTCTGGCATAAGACCCCAGGATCTGGGAAAAAAAGAAAGAAGAAAGAAAAAAGGCAGTTGGAAGGAGAAGGACAATGAAGAGAGAGGAAGTATTACAGCGGCTCCGTTTTACTGTGCCGGAGAAGAAGAGAAAAAGAGTGATCGTACATACAGATATCTGTAATGAGGCGGATGATCCTTTTGCCATCATGCATCATCTGCTGACACCTTCCGAGGAAGTGGAAGGTATCATTGCAGGACACAATGAGTGGGTGATGGGTGTGATGATGCCCCAGGTGGCTAAGGCTCAGGGTATGACACCGGAGGAATTTGAAAAAGTTGTATTAAATGCAAATGGCGGATCCCTGATGACACCCAGATGTCAGTCCATGGAGAAGAGTTATCAGGAAGGATTAAAGATCCTGGAACTGGCAGAGATTGATGATGTGCCCATGCTTCGGGGAAGTGTTATCGAACTGCAGCCCGATAAGAGAGAGGATCTTCCGGAAAGTGAAGGGGCTGATTTTATTATCCAGCAGGCAAAGAAGGAGGATGACCGCCCCCTTTATGTGGCACTTTTAGGCTGCCTGACAGACCTGGCCATTGCCTATCTGAAGGAGCCTTCCATTGCGGATAAGGTCATCGCCATCTGGATCGGCGGCGGTGCATATCCCAACGGCGGCGACGAGTTTAACCTGAAACAGGACATTATTGCTGCAAGAGTGCTGTTTGACAGCCCTATGCAGATCTGGCAGGTGCCCAACAGCGTGTATGCTACCATGGAGTTTTCTCTTTCCGAGCTGGTGGATAAGATTTCCCCCTGCGGTAAGATCGGTGCATATCTTTGCGATGAGATGCTGGCCTTCAATGAAAAAATGGGTAATACACCGGGAGATTTCCCCCATGGCGAGATCTGGAGTACCGGTGATAATCCCACCATTTCTGTGTTGCTGCAGAATGCGTCCCTCCATACCTATCACATGGAGCCGGCGCCCTATATCAATGACGATTACACCTATACCCCGAGGGAGGATGGCAAACTGATCCGGGTATATGACAGTGTGGATGTTCGCCTTACCATGTCGGATCTGTTCTCCAAGATGAGACTGTGCTACGGCGGGCAGAACTAAGAGAAACCAGGAAGATAATGAGGATAACAAAATGATTCAGATTGAAAAATATGGAATGTTTGAGCTGGAACTGGCAGCTGTGGCGGAGGATATGTGGGTGGCAGACTGTGCCCATTTTTCCTGTGGTGATCAGCAGTTTACCACCGGTATCTTTAAGAAGGACGGTCACTATGCCGTGCGCTTTATGCCCCAGACGGAAGGGGAGTGGAATTACCGGATCTGCATCCCCGGCACAAAAGAGGATACGAACTTTGTGACAGAAGGAAGTTTTTGCTGCGTGCCAAATAAAGGAGATAATCACGGACCGGTGGTGACAAAGGGCGACATGTTCTGTTATAAGGACGGAAGTGTATATTATCCTTTCGGTACCACCTGTTATGCCTGGACAAACCAGCCAAAAGAATTGCAGGAGCAGACGGTAAAGACTTTGGCGGAGGCACCCTTTAACAAGATCCGGATGTGTGTGTTCCCGAAATCTATGCCTTATAACAACAATGAGCCGGAGGTATTTCCTTTCGAGAAGGGAGAGGATGGCAGCTGGCTGGTTGCCAAGACAGTGGAAGCCTTCTGGATGAACCTGGATCAGAGACTCATGCAGTTACAGGAACTGGGCATTGAGGCGGATCTTATTGTATTCCATCCTTATGACCGGTGGGAATTTGCATCCATGAGCCAGGAGGACTCCCTGAAATATCTCACCTATGTGCTGTACCGTTACGGCGCGTATCGGAACCTCTGGTGGAGTCTTGCCAATGAGTATGAGACGGTATATCAGAAAACTCTGGCTGACTGGGATGAGTACGGGGAACTGCTGCAGGAGAAGGATATCTATCATCACCTGATCTCTGTGCATGATATCATGACAGTTTATCCGGACCGGCCCTGGCTGACCCACTGCTCCATTCAGTCTAACCAGTTTGACAAGATCAAGATCTATAAGGAACAGCATGGCGGCAAACCGGTGATGATGGATGAGTTTGGTTATGAAGGTGATCTGGAATACGGCTGGGGCAATAAATCTGCTTTTCAGGAAGTGGACAGTTTCTGGCACACCATCATGCGGGGCGGATTTGCCACCCACGGTGAGACCTTCCATCGGGAAGATGAAGTTCTCTGGTGGGCAAAGGGAGGAAAACTTTACGGCGAGAGCCCAAGCCGCATTGGATTTTTAAAAGACCTTTTATACAGCCTGCCGGCAGGATGGCATGCGGCAAATAAGGAACTGGCAAATCCCAATCTGGATGGATTGTCACCGGAAGCCATAGAGACGGCCATGTTCTGGAAACGGCTGTTGGATCAGGCAGACGAGGAAGCAAAATTCGGATTCTGGTGCGGTACCACACCCATGGCTATTGAAGGGGATACCTTTACGCTGCAGTACTGCGGTGACTGCCGGCCAAGATGCGTTTCCTTTGATATGGCAAAGGATAAGACCTATCAGGTGGAAGTTATCGATTCCATGGAGATGACAAGGGAAGTTGTGATGGATGATGCGTCCGGACATTTTGTGGTTCCCCTTCCCTCCAAAAAAGGAATGGCGGTACTGATCACGGAAAAATAAAACAACAGTGTAGAAAAAATATCAGATATCAGGAGGAGAAGAATGATGAGACAGTATGAGATGTGTGAGATCACCATCCCTGGAGTTGTGCCGAAAGATGCCTACGCTATGGCTGCTCCGGAAGCAGTATTTAGCTGTGGCGATCACTGCCATAAGGTAAAGGGATTTGCAGCAGGGGAAGATACCTATAAGGTACGTTTCCTTCCGGATGTTCCGGGCACCTGGGAGTATCAGGTCAGCGGCGTGGTGACAGCAGAAGGAACCTTAGAAGTGGAGCCTGCAGCAGAGGGAAGCCACGGTAAGGTATCTGCGGTGGATACCCATTTTGAGTATCAGGACGGAACCTATTGTTATCCTTTCGGCACCACCATTTATGCCCTGGTGCATCAGTCTGAAGAACTGTATGAGCAGACCATGGAGACCCTGGAGAATGCGCCTTTTAACAAGATCCGTTTCTGCGTGTTCCCGAAACATTATGATTTTAACCATAATGAGCCCCGGTTCTATGCCTTCGAGAAGGATGAGGAGTGCAACTGGGATGTAAACCGTCCCTGTTTTGCATACTGGGATATGTTGGAGGATGCCATCCTGCGTCTGCAGAAGATGGGAACAGAGTGTGATCTGATCCTGTTCCATCCTTACGACCGCTGGGGATTTTCCAGCTTGCCGGAAGAGCAGAACATGATCTATCTGGATTATCTGTTAAGACGCCTTGCTGCAATGCCAAATGTATGGTGGAGCATGTCAAATGAGTATGATCTGGTGCCCTTTAAGACCTTAGAACACTGGGAGCATATCGAGGAGTATCTGGCAGACAACGATCCCTATCATCATCTGCTGGGCAATCACAACTGCTTCAAGTTCTGGGATCATACCAGAAAGAATATTACCCATGCATCCATCCAGTCAAAGATGCTGAGCCGTATTTCCGAATGGAGAAAAGTGTACGGCAAGCCGGTGTGCATTGATGAGTGCTGTTACGAGGGCAATATCATTCATCCCTGGGGAAGTATTTCCGGCAGGGAGATGACTTACCGTTTCTGGCGTGTGGTGGTAACCGGTGGATATTGTACCCACGGTGAGACCTTCTATTCCGATGATGAGGTGCTCTGGTGGGCAAGAGGCGGTAAATTAAAGGGCGAGAGCCCGGCCAGGATCGGCTTTTTGAGGGATCTGGTAAATGAACTGCCGGGACCCATTGAACCCATTCCTCATTTTATGGAAGCCTTTTTGTTTATGAGTGAGGAAGACAAGGGGAACATGTTAAAGGCGGCTCCGCCGGAGCAGGCATTTTTTGCCAAGGCAGCATCCAGTTTTTCCAGGGAAGATGAGCTGATGTATATGGCAACGGAGCCAAATTATGCAGGCCATGTGGGTGAGGAGGCATACATCACCTTCTACGATACCCGTACCAATGCCAAGGGCGAGATGAATTTGCCGGAGGATAAGCAGTATAAGCTGGAAGTCATCGATGTGTGGAACATGACGAGAGAGACGGTAAAAGAAGGCGTCAGCGGTACCGTACAGTTCGATCTTCCGGGACGGGAAGGCTTTGCGGTTCTGGCTACAAGAATGTAATGAATAATTTATGATACAGCAAAAGAGGGGAGAAAAGATGGCAGAACAGAGGACGCAACGGCGGATGGTGAGAATGACAGAAGGAAGTGGGATCCGTCGTAGCCTGAAGTTTATGCTGCCCATGCTCATTGGAAATCTGTTTCAGCAGTTTTACACCATGGTGGATTCCATTGTGGTGGGCAGGTTTGTCAGTGCCACAGCATTAGGGTCTGTGGGTTCTGTTGGAAGTATCCAGTTTCTTTTTCTGTCCCTCTGTATCGGCCTGGCCGGGGGCGTCAATGTGACGGTGACCCAGCATTATGGTGCCGAAGATGAGGATGGGGTAAAGCGCACCGTGGGAAATGCCATTTATGTGGCTGGTCTTTCCGGACTTCTCATGAGTGTCATCAGTGTGTGCCTTGCCTCCCCCATCCTGCATCTGATGGGAGTTCCGGATGCAAATTTTGCAGATGCCCTGACCTATATGAAAATCGTATGCGGAGCCATGCTGGTAAATGCCGCATACAATACCATCTCCCAGATCTTATGTGCCCTGGGAGACTCCAGGACGCCGCTGTATTTCGTGATCATATCCAGCATCATCAATGTGTCACTGGACCTTTTGTTTGTGGCAGTGTTTCACTGGGGCGTGGCAGGTGTTGCCTGGGCCACGGTGATCGCCCAGCTGTTTTCTGCCGCCGGAGCCATTCTGGTGGCTTACCGTAAACATCCGGTATTGAAATTAAAAAAACAGCATATGCTGCCAAGCACCAGGATGCTGTCAAGGATCTGTTGGATGGGAATCCCCTTAGCTGCCCAGAATGCCATGGGATCTGTCTCCGGTGTGATCTTCCAGAGTGTGGTAAATTCTTTTGGAAGCACGGTGATGGCCGCCTATACTGCGGTGAGCCGGGTGGGAGAACTGGTGAGTATGCCATACGGAACCATGGGTACGGCAGTGGCCAATTTTGCAGGACAGAATGTGGGGGCTGCCAGGTATGACAGAGTCCGCACCGGCTGTAAGAAATGTATCTATCTGGTGGTAGGATTTTCCCTGGTGATGTTCCTTGTGATGCTGTTTTTCGGGGAAGGGATCATCGGGCTGTTTGTAAAAGATGCGGAAGTCATTGCCATTGGTTATAAAGGACTGATGATCACCACAGCATCCTATTTCTTCACCGGCATGGTCTATATCTATAAGGCCATGTTAAACGGCGCCGGGGATGCGGCTTTTTCCCTGTTCACCGGTGGGTTTGAAGTGGCAGTACGGATCGTGCTGATCCTCG
>CAMEWP010000075.1 GCA_945946605.1 uncultured Pseudobutyrivibrio sp.
GCCAGTATCGGCACCATGAGCGGATGTCTGCTGAATATTGTATTGGACCCTATCTTTATCCTTCCCCAGGGATTGGGGATGGGAGCAGCAGGTGCGGGACTGGCCACCTTTCTTTCCAACTGCGTGGCGTGTCTGTATTTTTTTGTGCTGCTGTTTGTGCGGCGAAAACAGACCTGTGTCTGCGTAAATCCCAGGATGCTGACGTTCCGGAAGGAGATTGTTGTGGGCGTTTGTGCTGTGGGTATTCCGTCGGCAATCCAGAATCTTTTGAATGTAACCGGAATGACGGTATTAAACAATTTTACGGCTTCCTACGGAACAGATGCCGTGGCGGCTATGGGAATTGCCCAGAAGATCAACAATATTCCGCTGTATGTGGCATTGGGACTGTCCCAGGCCATTATGCCTTTGGTAAGTTACAATTATGCCAGCGGTAACATTAAGAGAATGCAGAATGCGGTGACATATTCCATGAAACTGGCCCTGGGCTTTATGGCGGCAGTTGTGATCATCTATCACTTTGGAGCAGAATTCTGGATCTCACTGTTTATGGACAATGAAACGGTCATTGCCTATGGCGCAAGCTTTTTGCAGGGAATGTGTCTTGCTTTGCCCTTCCTCTGTGTGGATTTTATTGCTGTGGGTATTTTCCAGGCCTGCGGTATGGGAAAGAAGGCGCTGGTATTTGCATTGCTGCGGAAAATCGTATTCGAGATACCGGCTCTGTTTGTGTTAAACTGGCTGTTCCCCATGTATGGACTGGCCTATGCGCAGTTTGTGGCGGAAGTGATCCTGTCCGTGGTAGCCGTGGTGGTACTGGTACGGCTGTTCCGGGATCTGAAAAAGAAACATCAGGTATAAAATATCAAAATATGTTCATAGTAAGAGAGATGGGCTTTGACCTGTCTCTCTTTTTTATTTCATTGGAAAGTGCATCCTATGAAAGAAAAAACGTTCCGGGTGAACCGTAGGCGGAGACGACGGCACAGGCTCCATCTGCAGACAGGAGGATGTGTGGGATGAAAGAATGTCAGAAGTTTACCGGAAATCTGGAATCGGACCGGCGCTGTCTGGAGGATATCTTCAGTGAATGCGCTGATGTGAAGAAGAAAGAAATGAACATTGGGGATCAAAAGGAAATTTCTTGTTTTCTGATCTACATTGAGATCACCATGTCCTCTGTGATGTTTCGAACCACAGCCATAGGAAATTTTCTGGTGGAACTGTCTCATATGTCCTCGGCCAGGATCCTCAGGGCTTTGGAAGAAAATGCACTGGGGCTGTCGGATCTGACCCTTTATGATACGCCAAAGGATGCTGCAAAGGGGATGCTCACCGGTGATGCGGTGTTTTTGATAGATGGCTTTGACCGGGCACTGAAGATTCCCGACAAAGGGTATCCGGGCCAGTCGGTAAAGGATGTGGATTCGGAAAAGGTGATCCGGGGTTCCAATGAGGGATTTACAGATAATATTAAGGTCAATACTGCCCTGATGCGAAAACGGCTTCAGACTCCTGATCTGAAGGTCCGTCAGACATCCCTTGGCGTGCGGACCAATACCCTGGTAAATCTTGTCTATATGAAAGGTCTGGTGAGACCGGAACTCTTAAAGGAAATTGAGAAACGCCTGAAGAGCTTTGAGATTGATGGCATCTTAGAAAGCGGTATGGTGGAACAGCTGACAGAGGAATCCTGGTTTTCTCCCTTTCCCCAGATCCAGACCACCCGCCGGCCGGATCGTGCGGTGATGGCGGTACTGGATGGCAAGGCAGTGATTCTGGTAAACAATACCCCTATCGCACTGATCCTGCCTGCAGACTATAATTCCTTTATCCAGACGGCAGATGATTACTATAACAGGACGGAAATCGCCGGATTTACCAGACTGATCCGTTATATGGCATCATTTTTTGCCATGGCATTGCCGGGACTTTATCTGGCGGTGACAAATTTTCATACCCAGATTTTGCCTACGGATCTGGTGTTGTCCTTTGCGGCCAATCGGCAGGGCGTCCCCTTCCCGGCAGTGGTGGAAGTGCTTTTGATGGAACTTTCCTTTGAACTGCTGCGGGAGGCCGGCGTCCGTCTTCCGGGAGCCATGGGCAATACCATCGGTATTGTGGGCGGACTGATCATCGGTCAGGCAGCGGTGGAAGCGAATCTTGTGAGTCCCATCGTGGTCATTGTGGTATCCTTTACCGCACTGTGTTCCTTTGCCGTTCCAAACGATGATTTTGCAGCTGCATTCCGGCTGCTGAAGTTTGTGGTGATCGTCATGTCCTCCTGGCTGGGGTTCTATGGATTTCTTTTGGCAATGCTGGCCGTTGTGATCCATCTGTGTCAGCTGAAAAGCTATGGCATGCCTTATCTCCTTCCCTTTGTGAAGGCAGAGAAAAACGATGATCAAGATGAAAAAAATACCCTGGTGCGTTTCCCTTTATTTATGTTGAGAAAAAGACCAGTCTACACCAGAGCATCACAACGGATTCGTTTTCGGAGGAAATAAATGTTTGCTGATAATAATAAAATTTCCGGACGGCAGTGTGCCCGGATGCTGTTTTTCGATTTTCTGGGGATCGGCACTCTGATCCTGCCGGGATATCTGGCACAGATGACAGGGGAGGACGGCATCTGGGCAATCCTTGCAGGAACTCTGTTGGCTCTGCTGTATCTGAAACTTTTGGGAAAACTCGTGCTAAATACGGAAATGCCATGGGAAAATAAGGCGATCTCCAAAGCCTGTCTGCTGCTTTGGGGAATGTATTACCTTTTGCTGGGGGGATGGATCCTTGGATTTTTTGGCACTCTGATCAAAAAAACTCTGTTGGAGCAGGAGAATTTCTGGCTGATCACATTGCTGCTTCTTTTGCTGGCACTGTATCAGATGACCGGAGGCATCGAGTGCCGGGCAAGGGTCTGCGAAGTGATGTTCTGGATCGTGGTGATCCCCTTTGGGGCGATGCTTCTGTTGGGGACGTCAGATGTGTCGCCCCAGCA
This sequence comes from uncultured Pseudobutyrivibrio sp., assembly GCA_945946605.1. Classification (GTDB taxonomy): domain Bacteria; phylum Bacillota; class Clostridia; order Lachnospirales; family Lachnospiraceae; genus Pullilachnospira_A. Next base: position 2,999 of record CAMEWP010000075.1, read on the forward strand.
GCTGTTTCCCATGGCCGCTATTTCTGCTTCTGGCTTTGGGAAAGGTACTTACCTGGTGTTTCTGATCTTTTCTGTAAGCCAGATGCTGATCTTTTCCCGGGATGCACTGAAAGCGGGAGAGGGAAGCAGGGCTGCCGGGTCAGCTGTCATTTTTGCAGGAGCCCTCTTTGGGGTATTGTATGAGATCCTTCTGGGAGTTTTTGGAAAGAAGACGGTGGCGGCACTGGATTTTCCGGCGGTAACGCTGATGAGTACCATCACACTTCCGGGCAATTTTATCCATCGACAGGACGCTCTGATGGTGGGAGTGTGGTTTTTCGCTCTGTTTGTCCTTATTGGCAGCACCCTTTTTTATGGCAGCCGCTGTGTAAGGCAGTTGTGGCAGCCGGGAAAAAAGAAAGGCAGATGGGTGACGGTGGCCTGTGCCGGAATTGTCTATGGAATTGCCGGTCTGTGCTACCTTTATCCAAAGACAGGTTATTCCCTTCTTCAGAATTTTTTCTGGTACGGAACACCGGTGTATCTGCTGCTGCCCTTTGTCTTACGGTACATCAGGCCATGGAAAAACAGCGGAAGAAAGATGATGGCACTTCTGGCGGCCGTTGGGATACCGGCAGGACTGCTGTTTGCGGGCTGCTCAGCCATGGAACCGGAACAGCGCAGTTTCCCCATGGTAATGGGGCTGGGGGAAAAGGAAGGAAAAAGCTGTCTCGTCTATCAGTTTGAAGATTTTTCCGGAACAGACAGAGAAAACAGCGGTTCATCCAACAGCAGGGATCAGATAATTGTCTCTGACAGTGTCTGGGAAGAGATGATGCGCTATCAACAGCAGAGCCACAAGTATATCGATCTGAATCATGTGAAGGCGCTGGTTATGGAACAGGACTTTCTGGAGGATCAGACGTTGTATGAAGATTTTTTGACAGTGCTTAAGGATATGTCGGAAATCAGCAGAAATACACCTGTCTTTGTGGTGGCGGATCTGGAACAGTTTTGTGATCTGGAAGAAAAACTTGAGGAAAATCCGGGAGCCTATCTTGAGGATATGCAAAAGGATGATCGCAGTCTTTCTTCCGGGCATCAGATTACCATAGGGAAACTTTTGGATGACTGGCAGGATCAAAGACGGAATCTGCTGCTGCCATACCTTTCCTGTGAGGGAACACAGCCGGTGGTCACAGCATATTATGTGGTGTCAGGGGGACGCCCTGCAGAAAAGATCGATAACACCACAGGGGAACTGGGACAGCTGATCCAGGGACAGAGGATCCGGTGGGAGGTTTCTCCCACAAAACAATGTCATATCACAGTGGAACAGCCAGATGTAAGATACGAATTTGAAAGGGCAGATCATGATACCGGTGTCCTCTGTCAGGTGCAGATCACCGGAAAACTGCAGGTGACGGGACAGGATGGGATGGATGAGAAAGAGGCAGAGGGCTATCTGAAGCAATGCCTGGAGGATACCCTGGGAGCATATCAGAAAAACACCGGCTGTGATCTTACCGACAGTTTTGATGAGATGCCCCTTTACCACAGAGAACTGTCCCTTGATTATCGGGGGAACAAGGAAAACTATGAGGAAGGGTTGCAACTAACATTTTCCGTGGATCTGGATCTTGTGGAATAGAAGGGGAAAAAGGGGGCATACTTCTAAAAACAGGAGGAAAAGGAGCAGAAAAAATGGAGAATAGAGAACATGTGACAACAGGAGAATGGAAAGTAAGAAGAAATGACAGGACCTGGTGGAATATCCGGACCTGGGGGATTGTGCTGTTTGCCATGACGGTGTTATGCGGCAGCATATACATATGGCAGGAGACCTATATGGCCCAGGAACTGGCCGGAAAAGTCCTTCGTTTCCATGTGCTGGCAAACAGTGACAGTGAGGAAGACCAGGAACTGAAACTGAAGGTAAGGGATGCTGTGGGAAACTATATGACGACTCAGCTGTCCGACGTGACTTCCCGTGAGGCTTCGGTTGCTGTGGCAAAAGAACAGCTGGATGAGATTGAGACAATCGCCTCACAGGTGATTGCGGAGCAGGGATATGATTATCCGGTGCAGGCCATGATCGAGTGGACAGATTTCCCGGAAAAAAGATATGGAGAATATCGTATGCCTGCGGGAAAATATGAGGCGTTAAGAGTTGTCATCGGGGAAGGAAAAGGCCATAACTGGTGGTGCGTGATGTATCCGAACATGTGCTTTTCTGATACGGTGTATGAGGTGGTGGAACAGGATGCAAAAGAAAATCTGTATCAGGTGATGACGCTCCATGAGTACAGAAAAATGATCGCAAGCCCAAAGAAAGAGATTCGATTCCGTTATCTGAAGTAGAATCTATTTGCCTGTGAGGAAAAGTTTTGCTATATTAATTGCATGATAAAAAGAGAGAATGATCCCATGAAGAGGAAAACAAAGCAATACCGCTGGATCCTTTTGGGACTGACCCTGGTCTGGATGGCTGTTATTTTTGGATTTTCGGCTCAGCCGGCAGAGGAGTCCGCCAAAACCAGTCACAGTGTTGGAGAGGCCATCGGACAGACTTTTGTGCCGGGATACAGGGACTGGACCAAAGAAGAACAAAAAGAATTTGCCAAAGGGATCGATTACCCTGTGCGCAAGTGCGGCCATGCATCGGAATATGCTATGCTTGGAATGCTGTGCCTTGGTACGCTTATGGCATTTGGACATGCCAGGGGGAAGGCCTTTGTGCTGGCTCTTCCCATAGGAATTTTCTATGCGGCCAGTGATGAATTTCACCAGCTTTTCGTGCCGGGGCGGAGCGGACAGATCACAGATGTTATGATAGATGTGGGTGGGTTTAGCGCCGGTATGCTGCTGCTTCTTGCAGTGGGGGCCGTAAGGGCTGGATGGAAGATGAGGCATCGTGATAAAATAAAAGAACAATAGGAAGAAAGAAATGACAGAAACACCTAAAATAGCGGAGATCACCATGACCACCATACAGAAAGTGGATCAGGAGAGAGATACAACCATCTATCGTTACCGGGGAAGCATGATGCTTCGGGGAGGACGATATTTTCTGACGTATCAGGAGAAAATGGAAGAAGAGCAGCAGGAGACGAAAACACTTCTGGTGGCAGCACCCCGGTATATGACCATGAGCTGCAGCGGAGCCCGCAGACAGAAGATGGAATTTGATCCGGGAAGACGGACAAGGGCAGTGTATGAGACCTCTATGGGCAGCCTGCCAATGGAGATCGAAACAAAATATTATGAACTGACAGAAGATGCAGAGGGCATTGAAATGAAGCTTTGCTATGAGCTTTACTCTAAGGATTTGCTGCTTTCTGGTAATGAATTAAAAATAATGGCAAGGATGATCGGATAGATCGTCCCTGCCATTATCTTTTTTCGTCTTATTTTTTTGCTTCTTCGCTCTGAAGTTCCTTCTGCTTTTTGAGAAGCCATGCACGGAAGCCTTTCTTCTTTTTAACTTCCTGCTGCTGGGTTTTGCCGTGCAGTCCTTTTACCTTGGTGATATAAAGTCCGCTGATGGTGGCCTTAACCTCTTTCTTGACAGGGATATCATCAAATATCTCTGCTTCGCAGATAAATGTCATGATCTTGGGTCCGACTTTGGCTTTCACAATGGGAAGCTTGGAACGCTTGGCGTAGAACGGTGTCTGTGCAATGACCTGTTCCGGCAATCCGGAATCCTTCAGCCGTAGCTTCTTCTTATCGATGATAAGCATGGAAACTGTCTGGGCTACAGCAGCCATCTGCTCGTCCTGCTCTGCCTTTTTCTTCTCTGCCCGTCTGCCTAAAAAATATAATCCAACAATAGCCGCAATCAGTACAACAATGATCACGATCGTTACAATCCAACCTGTCGTCATTCCTGTCTCCTCCTAAAAATAATCCATATAATTCTAACATTTCGGATAGAAAAAAGCAATAAGGTATGATAGAATATCGCCATGTAAATTGTATGATAGAATATCGCCATGTAAATTACCCGGTTCAGGGAAAAATGGAGGAGATACAATGAAGAGAAAAGCAGTTGTCCTGGCTTTATGCGGCATGCTGGTATTATCAGCAGTGGGCTGCGGACAGAAAGATGAGACAAGCTCAGGCGTAAAATATGATGTGGATGACTATGTAACTTTGGGAGAATATTCCGGACTTACCGTAGAACTTACAGATGACTATACGGTGACGGAGGATCTGATCAACAGCACAATGGAGGGATTGATCGCCCAGGCGGCACCCCTTGTGGCGGATGATACCCAGACGGTTGTACAGTCGGATAGCCTTGTGAATGTGGATTATGTCGGAAAGATGGATGGGGTGGCTTTTTCCGGAGGAACAGCTTCCAATGTGAGCCTGGATGTGGCCTCAAACAGTGATCTGTCCTCGGGATCTTCCTATATCGATGGATTTACCAGTGGTCTGGTAGGTGCAAAGGTGGGAGATGTCATCGACTGCGATGTGACATTCCCGGAATCTTACGGAAACGAGAGCCTGGCAGGGCAGCAGGTGACCTTCACGTTTACCATTAATTATATCGGAAAGAAGATGACCGTGGACCAGCTGACAGATGCTTTTGTGTCTGAAAATTTTGGGGCTGCTACGGTGGATGAATTTAAGAAAACTGTGGAAACTTATGTAAATCAGACTGCCGAAAACAGCCGCCAGAATGATATCCGCAGCGCTGTCATGGAACAGGTACAGGCAAATGCCACTGTGGATGAGGTGCCGGAGGACCTCTTAAAACTCCGGGTGCAGGAGTATGCCCAGGTATATGAGAACCTTTACTGCAACGGAACAACGCTGGAAAAATATCTCAGCAGCAATTACGGAGTTACCGTGGATCAGTTTATGGAAGATATCACGGAATCCATCAAAGAAAATCTGGTGGTGGAACTGATCTTTGAAGCCATTGCCAAAAAGGAAGGAATAGAGCTGGATGAGGAAGGATTTGAGGAGTACTGCCAGAATCTGATGGAGAATAATGATCTGGACAGCCGGGAAGACCTCTATACTGCTTATGCACCGGAGGCTAAGACCGGGGAGAGTTATCTCCGGAAAATGTACGTCTGCAACCTGGCCTGTGAGTTCTGTGTAGACCGTGCGGTTGTGAAAGATGCAGCAGCAGAGTAGAGGCGCAGTTTTCCGGAAAATATAAACCATCCAGAGAAAAAGAAGAAGGTCTATGCTGTGGAAATCCTCATATAATAAACAGACAAAAAGAAGGAAGGCTGTGAATATATGAGGGAACGGACAAAGAAACAGGAACTGCCTGCGGTGATACAGATACCGAAGATCTTAGCGGGAATGTATCTGGTGACAGGTCTGATGCTTCTGGTTTTAGCGCTTCTGGTTTCAGTAGTGGCGGAGGAAGAACTGACAGCAAAGATCGGAGTCCTGGTGATCTATGTGCTCTCCTGCGGTATGGGAGGATTCCTTTCGGGAAGGGCATACCGGCAGAAAAAATTCCTGTGGGGACTTCTTATGGGAGGGATTTATTTTGCGTTGCTTTTTCTGATCTCTTTTGTGGTGAATATGGGGGAACAGCCCAACTGGGTGCACATGCTAACCGTTATGTCCATCTGCATGGGAGCGGGAATGGCCGGTGGGATGATAAGTTGAAAAAACACTTTATCTTTCACGGCTTATATGCTATAATCTGTGTAATTGAAATATAAGTTACATGAGACAGAAAGGAAGTATATCATGAAACACATTCAGACATTGAATACAAAGAAGTTACAGAACACTGTTAAGAAGGGCGGCTGCGGTGAGTGCCAGACATCTTGCCAGTCTGCATGCAAGACCTCTTGTACAGTAGGAAATCAGAGCTGTGAGCACAAGAATTAATTTGAAAAGGATGACCACAAACAGTTTTGTTTTGGTATGAAGCAAAAGACCGTACGCAATTGCGTCCGGTCGTTTGTGCGTTTTAAAGAACCTTATTTTTCACTGAAATTTTACAGAAAGAGAGGACAGATCACCATGATTCACCAATATAAAATGAACGGTTATAACATCGTCATTGATGTGAACAGCGGAGCGATCCATGTTGTGGACGACCTTACCTACGATATGATCGCATCCTTCCAGGAGATGGACCGGGATGAACTGATGGCCCAGCTGGCAGAGAAGTATCATGTCAGCCCTCAGGAGTCAGAGGAGGCTTATGAGGAGATCCAGGAACTGATCCGTGCCCAGGAGTTATTTACAGAAGATAATTACGAACCCTATATTTCGAATTTCAAGAAGCGCCCCACTGTGGTAAAGGCATTGTGTCTTCATATTGCCCATGACTGCAATCTTGCCTGCAAATACTGTTTTGCTGAAGAAGGCGAGTACCATGGCAAGCGGGAGCTGATGAGCTATGAGGTAGGAAAACAGGCACTTGATTTTCTGGTTGCCAATTCCGGCAATCGTCGGAACTTAGAGGTGGACTTCTTTGGAGGAGAACCTCTGATGAATTTCCAGGTGGTAAAGGATCTGGTGGCTTATGGACGTTCCCTGGAAAAGATTTACGACAAGAACTTCCGGTTTACACTTACCACCAATGGTGTGCTGCTGAATGACGATATCATGGAATTTGCCAACAAGGAGATGGCAAATGTGGTTCTGAGC
>CAMEWP010000076.1 GCA_945946605.1 uncultured Pseudobutyrivibrio sp.
TTTTCTTTGATACACTGCCCATAATTATCGCAAGTACGAAGGTTGCAACTATAATCAAAAACACCATTCCCATTGCATCAGTAGGTCCTGCCGCTAAAGGAAATACATAAAACATGAGTAGCTGTGCAATTAAGACTGCGATTTCTTTGAAATACTTTTTCATATCCACATCCTCCTCGCCAACTTCTTATTTAAGCATTAAGTTTTATCTAATTCTTTTAAATTTTTCATTACATTCTCTTCCAGAAATTACTATATATTATAGATATAAAAATGATTATGTTCTATTAAATAAGCATTATTTTATCTTCCATAATTAAGCCTTTTTTAAAATGAAAACTCTTTACGCTCCCCTAAGCAATAAATAACTCCCTCATAATACTATATTTACGATTCAAATCTAATGGAAAGAAACATATACCCTCCTTGTCAAAATATATAAAGAACGGTTGGTATTGTTCAAAAGAATATATTGTCATTCCCGCCGGTAAAGGTAAAAACCATTTTATTTTCATTTTCCCTCTCAATAAATTCTGGTTTGTTTACTTCTACTGCCCTATATTATACCATTTCTTACCTAAATTTTGAAAAGCGATTTTTAGCTCATCTATATTTCACTCTGTGGCTTGCATTCTTCCCAGCTTGACCGAAATACTTACACTTTTCATTAGTTACCTGCCAGCTTACTTTATCCGGTTACCTACTAGCTTACTTTATCCGGCGCTCAGCAGGTAACGCTCTGACTCTATTCATGTTTTCTACCTACTGAATTTTCGTTTCCATTGTTTGATAGGTACATCATCATCAATTTTTGAAAATTATACCTACCAAACCATCTTTAGAAAATTTTCGTAGGTAATCTCCCCTGAATCGAGTTCTCAAAAAGTCTTCCAAGGATTCGCCAAAGATGTGGCAAGGCAAACACAAGGCAAGCACAAGGAAAAAACAACGCAAAAAAATGCACTGTGAACTGAATCACAGTGCATTTTAATTGTCTTAGCTGTTCAGCATCATCAGAAGGCCGTCCAACTGCTCTGATGTGATGGCTCCGTAAGTTACCATAGCTCCTAAGGGCATCTCCTGCATCATCTGCTGCACGATCTTATCGCTGCCTTCACCCATGGTTTCCTCGCTGGATGCCTTGGACTGCTGGGACTCTTTGGCACGGGCTGCCATCATATTTCCCATAAATTCACGGCCCTTGGCACACTTCATGAGATCAGCCACAGTAGAAAGTTTGGTGTAGTGGATAGGGATCGCTGTGGTTCCTTCCACATCTACCGGTGCGCAAAGACGGATATCCCTGCTGGATGCACCAATCTCAATCTCGAATCTTCCACTCTCCACGAACCAGTCATGGATCTTCTCCTCATAGTAAGCAAAGGCGCGTTTATCCAGTGTAAAGGTTATCTCTTTTGCCTCCCCCGGCTCCAGACTCACCTTGGCAAATTCCTTCAGCTCTCTTACCGGACGGCGGACACTGCTTTCCATATCACGCACATAAAGCTGTACTACTTCTTTTCCTGCAACCTTTCCCGTATTCTCCACAACACAGGAAACCGTCAGTGTATCTGTATCCTTCATGGATTCCTTATCCAGTTTCAGATCTCTGTATGCAAAGGTTGTGTAGCTTAATCCATAACCAAAGGGGAATCTCACCTCTGCCCGCTTCTTATCATAATAACGATATCCAACAAAGATATCTTCCGCATACTTCACCACACCGTTTTCACCCGGGAAGTTCAGGAAACTGGGGTTATCCTCGATTCTTAAAGGCCATGACTCTGCCAGTTTTCCGCTGGGATTTGCAGCGCCATACAAAAGATTGACTGTGGCATCACCCACGCGCTCTCCTCCAAGATGAACCAAAAGCACTGCCTTTACCTCATCGATCCAGGGCAGTTCCATCACAGATCCGCCGTGAAGCACTACTACGATATTTTCATTTACCTTTGCCAGTTCTGAGATCAGCACATTCTGTGCTTCCGGGATCTTAATGTCATCACGGTCGCCGCCTTCAGACTCAAAGCTGTCCGGCAGACCAGCAAATACCACAACGGTCTTTGCTGTTGCTGCTGCCTCCAAAGCTTCTGCTGCAAGGTCTTCATTCTTTGCTTCCTCATGAATGTCATATCCCTGGGCATAACGGATCTTTTTGCCCTCTGCCGCCTCAAGAGCGCTGACGGCATGAGGCACATTGATATGACTGGAGCCTGCTCCCTGATATCTTGGTTTCTGGGCAAATTCACCTACAAACAGTACATCATCCTGCTCTGATAACGGAAGGATCGCATCCTCGTTTTTCAGAAGCACAGCGCATTCCTGGGAAAGTTTTCCGCTGAGAATGGAATTCTGTGCTCTGTCAATCTGTGCACCTTCCTGATGTTTTTCCAGATAATTCATAATAAACTGCAGCAGGTTTCTGACGGCCTGATCCAGTACTTCCTCCGGTAAGGATCCGTCTTTTACTGCAGCAATAATCTTGTCGTCCTGGGTGCCGGGTCCTCCGGGCATCTCCAGATCCAGACCTGCTTCCAGTCCCTTCACACGATCTTTTACTGCTCCCCAGTCGGTAACAACAAATCCGTCAAATCCCCAGTTCTCTCTCAGAATATCTGTGAGCAGCTCTTTGTTCTCCGCTGCAAAGGTGCCGTTGATGGCGTTGTATGCACACATCATACTTCCGGCTCCGCCCTTCTTTACTGCTGCCTCAAATGCCGGCAGATAAATCTCATGCAGCGTTCTTTCGTCCATCTGACTGGAACCGCTCATTCGTGCTGTTTCCTGGTTGTTGGCAGCGAAATGCTTCACGCAGGCTGAAACCCCCTGGGCCTGCAGTGCCTGCACATAGGCGGCTCCGATTTCCCCTGCAAGATAAGGATCCTCGGAGAAATACTCAAAATTACGTCCGCACAGCGGGCTTCTCTTGATATTCATTCCGGGTCCCAACAGCATTGCCACATTCTCTGCCTGACATTCTTCTCCTAAGGCAGTTCCCAAAGTCTTCATCACATCTCTGTCAAAAGAGGATGCCAGCGCACTGGCGGTGGGATAACATGTAGTCTCAATACTTACATTAATTCCCAGGTGATCGCCTTCTCCCACCTGTTTTCGAAGACCGTGAGGGCCATCGCACATCATAACACTGGGGATACCCAGTCTTTCTATAGGTTTTGTATGCCAGTAGTCCCGGCCGGAGCATAACCCCGCCTTCTCCTCCAGCGTCATCTGTGATACTAATTCATCAATATTCATGCCTCATCCTTTCCGCGTAATTACTGTATAAGTTTTCCGCCCTGTTATGTTTGTTTCTGTCTTTCTGCGCATAGATACGCATCTTTTTTTATTTTTACCATAAGATTGCGTCACAACTTTATCGATTATTTTATAATTATATCATTTTTTCAGCGCATTTTTTTCAGACAAACAAAAAGAGTGAAAATTTACATTTCGCTCTTTTTCTGATACATCATTTCCTGATACATCATTATTTGATACATCGCTATTCTAATATATCGTTATTTTGTTTAAACCAGATCTTTAATAATATCAAAGCAGTCGAAGGTTGCAAAATAATCCTTCGGTGTTTCTGCCCGACGAATCAGCTGGAAGGAACCGTCCTCCTTCAAAAGGACTTCTGCGGACTTCAGCTTACCGTTGTAATTATATCCCATGGCAAATCCGTGAGCTCCCGTGTCATGGATATAGATGTAATCACCCTTATCAATCTTGGGAAGCATACGGTCTACCGCAAATTTATCGTTATTCTCACAGAGAGAACCTGTCACATCATACATATGATCACAGGGCTCATTCTCCTTGCCCATAACGGTAATGTGATGATATGCTCCGTACATTGCCGGACGCATGAGATTTACCGCACAGGCATCCACGCCGATGTACTCCTTGTAAGTATGTTTCTCATGGATCGCAGTAGTCACCAGGGCACCGTAAGGTCCTGTCATAAAACGGCCCATCTCTGTGTAAATTGCCACATCACCCAGGCCTGCCGGCACCAGCACTTCATCGTAAACCTTATGCACGCCCTCTCCGATGACACCGATGTCATTGGGGGTCTGATCCGGTTTATAAGCGATACCAACACCGCCGGACAGGTTAATGAAGGAAATCTCAATACCGGTCTTCTCCTTCAGCTCTACTACCAGTTCAAACAATGTTCTTGCAAGACTGGGATAATAGTCATTTGTCACAGTGTTGCTTACCAGGAAAGCATGAAGGCCAAATTTCTTTGCGCCCTTGTCTCTTAAGATCTGATATGCCTCAAAAAGCTGTTCCTTGGTCATGCCGTATTTGGCATCTCCGGGGTTGTCCATGATACCGTTGCTGATGGTATAAACGCCGCCGGGATTGTAACGGCAGCTGATGGTCTCCGGAATATGGCCGATGGTATCTTCCAAAAACTGGATATGGGTAAAATCATCCAGATTGATGGTTGCGCCGATCTTGTCTGCGTAAATGAACTCCTCTGCCGGTGTATCATTGGAAGAGAACATGATCTCCTCGCCTTTTACACCCAGACTCTCGGAAAGCATCAGCTCTGTCAGGGAAGAGCAGTCGGTTCCGCAGCCATACTCTCTCATAATATTGATCAGAAACGGATTGGGATTTGCCTTTACTGCAAAATACTCACGGAATCCCGGATTCCAGGAAAATGCATCTTTCACTGCCTGGGCATTCTCTCGGATTCCCTTCTCATCGTAAAGATGAAAAGGTGTAGGGATCTGGGCAACTATCTCATCCAACTTCTCTTTTGTCACAAATGGTGTTTTTGTCATTGCTTTTGTATCTCCTTAATTCTCTTTGTTTTCCTCAGACATGTTTCATTATAATAATTCCTTATCTATATGTCAAAAAAAACTCAAAAAACTTTCAATTTTTTCTTGACACAGACCACCTATATGTAGTATAGTTGTCAAGTCGGTAATCGACAAGCTGATGTGGCTCAGAGGTAGAGCACTTCCTTGGTAAGGAAGGGGTCACGAGTTCAATTCTCGTCATCAGCTTTATTTTTTTGCCTGAAAGCAGAAAGTTAACCAGGGCGAGGAAGGGCTCAATACGAGCCACACCTCGCCCTGGTTTTTTCTTTCAGAAAGGATTGTCTGTAATTTTATTTTATGTCACACCTCTTCCACGTAAGTGACACCTTCTAATTCGTTGATCTTCTCAACCAGCACATCATGATTCTCTTTACTGGGTAAAACCAGCGTAATGACTGCTGTCACTTTGGTTGCCATTTCATGATTTGACTTTTCCACTTCAACATCTTCCACCTTGATGTTATTTTCCCGGGCAACTGCTATCATGTTTCTGAGAGCCCCCATCTTGGTAAGTTCCACATACAATATCACTGCCTTTGTATTCTTCATCACTTTTCTGTCAAATCCATGAAGCAATACCATCACGATTACGATTGCGATGGTCCCCAGAATCGCCCCCTCGTAATATCCACTTCCGATTGCAAGTCCGATACATGCGGAAGCCCATAATCCGGCAGCTGTAGTCAGTCCTTTTACCCGGTTATGTCCGGTTGTGATAATGGTTCCTGCACCCAGGAAACCGATGCCGTTCACCACCTGGGCCCCCATACGGGCCATATCCCCGGTACCATGAACCTCACATAAGTATTCGTTGGTCATCATAACCAGCGTAGCCCCAAGACATACCAACATATATGTTCGAAATCCTGCAGGTCTTTTTTTCGTCCCCCGTTCCAGTCCGATGACTCCGGCGCACACAAGAGCCATCGCGATCTTGAATGTAGCGATAAACAGTCCCTGGAAATTCAATTCCCAGTTCAACAATTCAATTCGCATCCTCTATCTTCTCCCAACGTCATGCATCTCATTGTCTTTGGTAGCGATCACGTCGATACCCGTATCTGCCACATTTTTCAGAACCACATCGCCGATCTTCACCGGCGCGTCAACCACAACCTCTTTCAAGGCCTTCATGCAGTCCCGGATCTTTCCTTTCGGAATATCCTCCCTGGTCTTTACCGGCACAACCGGATAGGTACCGCCATTCACACGAACGCTGCTGGTGACAATTCTGGTGGGATTGGTTACTTCCTTTCTGGCATACACATCTCCCCGTTTGCAGGTATTTCCTGTTACTTCGCATACCTTTCCGTCATCCAGAGATACCGTTACCATACATCCCATGGGACATCCAATGCAAATCAGTTCTCTTTTTTCCATTTGTCTATGCCTCCTCTATTGTCACAATGATTTCCGTTTCTTCCGGACAATCCATGAACTGTTCCTTTTTTAACTTCACTTCTTCCATCTCTCCCGGTGCCATAACAGGACGTTTGCGATGAACAATACGTTCTCCGTTCACATATACGGATGTATAGCGGTTTTTATAAACATCCCCCACCCGGAACCGGATCACCTGTTCATCATCCATCTTCGCCGGATTGATGCTGGAAGGTACTGTATAGCGTACACCGCCCTTGGGCACGATCACATACTTTTTCTCATTGAAAATTTTGTCTTCCCCTGCTGCCACATACTCAGCCGCATGACGTCCGGCAGCCGCAGCCTCCTGGGAAACAAAATCCACAAGATCATGTACATGAAGTACATTACCGCAGGCAAACACACCGGGAATACTGGTTTCCAGACACTCATTTACCACCGGACCGGAAGTAACCGGATTGATCTCCACTCCCATTCCTCTTGATAACTCGTTTTCCGGGATCAGTCCGCAGGAAAGCAGCAAGGTATCGCAGGAATAGAATTCTTCGGTTCCCGGTATAGGTCTGCGATTCTCATCCACCTGTGCAAGTGTAATGCCTGTCACTCTGTCTTTTCCCTGGATATCTACCACAGTATGACTGAGTTTCAGCGGGATTCCATAATCATCCAGGCACTGTACAATGTTCCGTTTCAGTCCTCCGGAATAAGGCATCAGTTCCGCAACCACTTTGACCTTCGCCCCTTCTAATGTCATACGACGGGCCATGATCAGACCGATATCACCGGATCCAAGAATGACAACTTCCCGTCCCGGCAAATATCCTTCTATATTCACCAGCCGCTGTGCCGTTCCTGCGGAAAACACTCCTGCCGGACGATACCCCGGGATATTTAACGCACCTCTGGAACGTTCTCTGCATCCCATGGCCAGCACCACTGCCTTTGCCTGGATCTCAAACAATCCCTCTTCCCGGTTCATGGCTGTTACCATCTTATCGGAAGAAATGTCAAGAACCATGGTATTTAACAAGTACTCGATCTTCTCTTCTTTTACTTTTTCACTGAAACGCGCTGCATACTCCGGTCCCGTCAGTTCTTCTTTAAAGGTATGCAGACCAAATCCATTATGGATACACTGATTTAAAATTCCACCAAGTTCTCCGTCTCGTTCAAGAATGATGACGCTCTGCGCACCACTTTTCTTTGCTTCCAAAGCCGCTGCCAGTCCTGCCGGACCACCGCCCACAATCACAATATCATATTGCTTCATCGATCTTTCCTCCTACAGACTGTCCTTATTGATTCCCTGAATCAATCTTGAATTTCCACCTGATTTTGTTACTTCCTCCAAGGGAATATGACGCTCTCTTGCAATGATCTCCATGGTCTTCGGAGAGCAGAATCCCGCCTGACATCTTCCCATTCCGGCACGCGTCCTTCTCTTTACACCGTCTAAAGATTTTGCTCCCAAGGGACGTGTCACCGCATCGATGATCTCACCCTCTGTCACCAATTCACAACGACAGATGATATTTCCGTAAGCCGGCTGTTTTTTGATCAGTTTGGCACGTTCTTCCTTCGTAAGTGTATCTGGATCCAAGATTCCTTTTCTGGTGCCACAGAATGTAGGATTTTTCTCCGGCTGCATCTGTTTTACGATGATATCAGCCACCATTTTACCTACTGCCGGTGCACTGGTAAGTCCCGGTGACTCCATTCCTGCGCAATCGATAAATCCTTTGGCATCCTCCACCTCTCCGATAATAAACTCATGTCCGTCCTCGTGAGCTCTCAGTCCTGCAAAGGAAGTGATCACCTGATTCATGGGCAGATTCTTCACGCTTCTTCCGGATTTCTCACGGATCTGATCCAGTCCTTCCTGGGTCGTATTGGTTCCTTCTTTATTTTCAATGTCGATGGCTGTTGGTCCAACCAGTGTATTTCCATGAACAGTGGGGCTTACCAGCACACCCTTGCCATATTTGTCAGGAAGCTGGAAAATCGTGTGGGAAACAAAGTTTCCTGTATTCTTATCCAGCAGACAGTAATCACCCCTTCTGGGTGTGATATGTATCTTTTTCTCGCTTACCATATTGTGGAAGACATCCGCATATACCCCGGCAGCATTTACCACATAAGTCGTCTCAAAGGTTTTTTCTCCTGCACAGATCATCCAACCGTCTTCCTGCTTCTGAATGTCTGTCACTTTTGTATCAAAAAGGAATTCCACCCCGTTTGTATATGCATTTTCCGCAAATGCAATGGTCATACCAAATGGACATACGATTCCGCCGGTGGGTGCATAAAGTGCAGCTACCACCTCATCCGACACATTTGGTTCCAGTTTCTTCACTTCCTCTTTTTCAAGGATCTGAAGGTCTTTGACTCCGTTTTTCACGCCTCTGTCATAGAGTGCCACAAGATTCTCTCTGTCCGCCTCATCAAAACAAAGGACCAGAGATCCATTCTGTTTAAAGGAAAAATCCAGTTCCTTTGACAACTCCGGCATCATCTGATTGCCCTCTACATTCAGCTTCGCCATAAGGCTGCCATTTTCCGCGTCAAATCCTGCATGAACGATTCCGCTGTTGGCTTTGGATGTCCCACAGCATACGTCCTCCTCCTTCTCAATCACCAAAGTCTTCAACTGATATCGCGACAGTTCTCTCGCGATGGCGCTTCCACTGACACCTGCTCCAATGATCACTACATCGTACTTCATTCTGATACGTCCTTCCTTTCCTCTTACCATTTACTTTGTCAGGAACCGATAAAGTTCTCCAATATCTTCCATAATGTAGGTGGGTCTGATCTCACCTGTCTCAGCCTCCGCCCTTGTACCTTCCCCGCTTAGAACCATAAGGGAGTCCACTCCCGCATTCAGTCCGCATGCAATATCTGTATAGATACGGTCTCCGATCATCAGTGTCTCATCCACTCCAAATCCGGTTTTTTCCATGGCACGATACACCATATCCGGTCTTGGCTTTCCAATAAACTGGGGGCGGCGCTTTGTTGCGTTATATAACATGTCACTGACACTGCCGCAGTCCGGTACATAGCCGTACCAGGTAGGACACACATAATCCGGATTGGTGGCAATATAGTCTACCCCTCGATTCAGCAGGATACATGCATCCTCCAGTTTCTGAAATGTCAGTTCCGTATCGAATCCCATGACCAGACAATCGATATCATCCTCAAGTCTGTCCGTGATAGGAAGGCCTTTTAGTTCTTCCTTCAGGGATTTTGTTCCAAATACATAAATTTTTTTGTATTTGTTTTCAATCTTTGCCCTTGTCACCTGAGCAGAAGTCAGATAATCCTCTTCGGTGGTCTC
>CAMEWP010000077.1 GCA_945946605.1 uncultured Pseudobutyrivibrio sp.
GTTCGCTAGGAGAGTAAAAATGAAAACCGTATTATTGATCGGACTTGGAAGATTTGGACGCACTGTGGCGATGAAACTGGATGAACTGCATCATCAGACCATGGCGGTAGATATTAATGAGAGCAGGGTAAATAAAGTTCTTCCTTATGTGACAAATGCCCAGATTGGTGATGCCACAAATGAAGATTTTCTGTCGTCCCTTGGCGTAAATAATTTTGATGTCTGCATTGTTGCCATTGGGGACAATTTTCAGAATTCCCTGGAGACGACTTCTCTTTTGAAAGAGCTTGGAGCAAAGATGGTGGTTTCCCGTGCGGCCAGGGATGTGCATGCCAAATTCCTTCTGCGCAACGGTGCCGATGAGATCGTTTATCCGGAACGGCAGCTGGCAAACTGGACAGCTATTCGCTACACTGCTGACCACATTCTGGATTATGTGGCATTGGATGATGACTATGCCATCTTTGAAGTCGCTATTCCGGAAGAGTGGATTGGCAAGAGTGTCGGCGAAATCGATGTCCGTAAAAAACATGGTGTCAATGTTATGGCCATCAAAAAGGATGGTAAGATGATATTAAACATTACACCACAGACCGTCTTTACCCCGGATGATTCTATTCTGGTTCTGGGCGACCAAAAGGATCTGCAAAAATGTTTCCACATCTAAGGCGCATATTAAAACAATTCAAATGACTTAGGATGAAGTATGCATATCAAATGTTGATCCTTCCGACTTGGGTGCCAGCGGGAGGATCAACAGATCTGCTCTGGCAGCATTCTGCAGTAATTCCTCATGACGATTTGAGTAAACCAGATACATGTTTTTCTTATCTAACAGAAACGTAATTTTCTTACAAAAAGCTGCATCTGAAGGATATTCCGTAATATGAATGGATGCACGATATTTTGTCTTTAATTTCCATATATCCATTAATCCAATGCCGCTTCCGCCGGTATCTTTATGTGTTGTTCTTTCTTCTAAACCAAATTTTGACAATGACTCCGCTTCAAAAGGAATCCCCGTGTCACTCAGTTCGATAACAGGATTGTTTTTGTAGTAGTAAAACTGCAGACGGATGTTTCTTTTTTCACAGCCCGTGGTGGCAATCAGTGCATTCTGGATCAGATCGGACAGAAGATGTGTCAGATCATCGGTTGAGAAGACCGCCGGAATCCAACGATCGAGGTCGGTAGCATTGTGCATGGTAAATGTGATGTCCTTGCTCTGGGCGCATTTGTCCATGAAGGACAGCAGAGTATCCAGTGCCGGAAGACCGGTGCGGAAAACCTGGGAATGTATGGTTGAAATACTGTCCAAAATCTCAGAGCGGTTCTTGCCAAATTCCTGCAGTTCTGCCAGCAGGGTATTTCCTTTCTCTGTCAACTCTTCGTTTGTGCCATCCGCACAACTCAGGTAGTCAAACACCGCGCTTTCCATGGCCGGGATCAATTTATTATCTTTATGTATCAACCTTCCCATCTCTTCATTTTGTTTTTTCAATGAATCCAGCTGACGGTTGGATTCTTCCAGCTCACTTCGCAGCGATTCCAACTCCCGGGCTTGCAGCTCCCGAAGGTAGGACTTGGTGATCTGCGTCTGCCACCAGTGGATGATGAGGAAGATGGAGACGACAAACGAAAGCGGTATTATGGTTTTAAACCATATCGGAAAATAATCTGACATATGTACAAGTACAGACAAAGCAAGTATAAACCCGCAGATAACAATTCCGAGATTGCTTGAGTAAAATGATTTCAAAAATGGAATACCTTTTCGAAACCGTTTAGTGTTAAATAACCAAACTACAACTCCGATTTCTAGAATGCTAAAAACGAGAAGAAAAATATAGTCATAATTATAAGAAGAACTCTGGTAAGGTATTACGAAAAAAATCAAGGCGACTGCTCCGCAGATAGCGGATAAACCATAGCTGATACCATATGCAAAAATTGTGTAGTAAAATATGAGCTTTGGAGAAGAAGTATAAATACCGACAATGATCCATATAATAAAAACAGGGATCAAATTAGCAAAAGACGGAATGATGCCTTTCAGTATATAAGTACAGAGAGCCATGGAAAGAGTAAATAGAATAAGCGACAGGGGTCTTTTGCGGAAAATAAGCGTTTTGCCTGAAGTAAGTAGGTGTTCCAAGATATAAATGCAGCACAGAATGACTGTGAAATTTTTCATAATAACTTCCATAAATTTTACCTTCTAAATTATAATGAATTGCTATGAAATGCAATCACCGTATGTAATGTGAATATAATCATTTTGACCGTATACTCCAAGAAAAAAAGGAGGATGCGGAATACGATGGATACATTGATTTGGTACATTAACAAGTTATTCGAATTTATCACATGGTAGATGACACCTGGGGTCGCATGAAGACATGCGGCCCCACATCTACGTTATACGGCTTTTTTTATCATTCTAATCCATCTCGTCCATCTCGGACTCAATTTTCCCGGCATAGTAGGAAATAAATTCCATCAACGTAGGAACACCCTTGTCAGAGCGGATTCTGGCAGTATAGTACTTCAGCAGATCTTCCGTGTCACTTTCTTTCCAGGCACGGTTAATGGCATTTTGCATGGCCCGGTCGATACTGGGGCCGGATTTCTTGTATTTGTCTGCCAAAACCCTGGAAATATTGGGGGTAGGAGATTCGATGGTCATCAAAATGGCGTCAATCAGATAATTCAGCCCCTTAGCCTTGGGGGAGATACCGATCAGGTTCAACTCCCTTCGGATGCGTCGAATCAGTTGTTGTTCCACTTCCTTGGGTGAAGCAGGTGGTTGGGGCATGTCCTCGTTTCTCTGATGTGCCAGAATGCCGTCCTTCATCATGCGGATAAATTCCACCACATACTGTGTGGAGTAGTCGGACTCATATTTAGCCAGAATGAAATCAGCACCCATAATACGGGCCTGTTCCAATGTCACCCGGCTGGTATTGTTGGTGGTGATCAGAATATAGGGGCGGAAGGGCAGCTCAAGGTCTTTTAGTGACATGAGATAAAACAATCCGTTACCGCCGCCCATATGCAGTTCCAGATCCAGCAAAACCACATCCGGAAGGGTGGCTTTTGTCAGCTCGATGGCCTCGTTGGAATTGCCGGTGATGGCTGCCAGTTTCAGGTCATCGGTCTGTGCAATGTAATTTTCCAGCTCATTGCAGGCTTCTTCGTCATCTTCAATGATTAAAATTGTTAGTTTTCGTGTCAATTTTTTCATTCCTCGTTCCAGTTATTTCCATCATTATAATGTATCATTTTGACAAATTACAACAAAAAAGAATGTAAAATAACTTTTTACCCGAAATTTGTTACTTTTCTCCTAAAATTCGGGAAAAACTTATGCAAAATTCTTTTGCAATTAGATAAAAACAACTTTTCCTGTTCGGACAGAAGGGTTACTGGGTGTTTTACTGGGGGTTACAGAGGATGTAATAGGAGATATAACATATTTCATCCATTTTCCCCGTTATGGTTGCATAATCTTAAAAAACTGATAAAATAAGGTTAGTTTGTAAGAAAAAATAGGAGTGATCATTCATATGGGAAAATATTTTGGTACAGATGGTTTCCGTGGAGAGGCCAATGTCACATTAACAGCAGACCATGCATATCGTGTAGGTAGATTTTTAGGTTGGTATTACGGAGAGTTGAGGAGACGATCAGGCAATCAGGAACCGCCCCGCATTGTAATAGGAAAGGACACCCGCCGCAGCAGTTATATGTTTGAATATACACTGGTCAGCGGACTGGTGGCTTCCGGCGCTGATGCGTATCTTTTGCATGTTACCACCACGCCTTCTGTGGCATACATAGCAAGAACAGATGAGTTTGACTGCGGCATTATGATTTCTGCCAGCCACAATCCTTTCTATGATAATGGAATCAAACTCATCAACGGCCAGGGTGAGAAGATGGAAGAGTCTGTGATCTCTCTGGTAGAAGATTATATTGATGGAAAACTGGAAGTGTTCGGACAGAAGTGGGAGGAAGTTCCCTTTGCTACAAGAGAGAAGATCGGCTGTACCGTGGACTATGTATCCGGCCGTAACCGTTACATCGGATACCTGATTTCCCTGGGTATGTATTCTTTCCGGGGAATGAAAGTGGGCCTGGATTGTGCTAACGGAAGTGCCTGGAATATTGCCAAGGCTGTTTTTGATGCGTTGGGAGCTAAGACTTATGTGATCAATGCCGAGCCGAACGGAACCAACATAAATAATAATGCAGGTTCTACCCACATTGAAGTTTTGCAGAAGTTCGTTGTGGAAAATGGTCTGGATGTAGGTTTTGCTTACGACGGAGATGCTGACCGCTGTCTCTGCGTGGATGAACTTGGAAATGTGGTGACCGGTGATCACATCCTTTATATTTATGGAAGATATATGAAGGATCGGGATAAACTGGTGACAAATACTGTGGTAACCACCGTGATGTCCAACTTTGGATTGTATAAGGCCTTTGATGAACTGGGCATTGACTATGCAAAGACAGATGTGGGCGACAAATATGTTTATGAATACATGATGCAGAATGGCTGCCGTATTGGCGGCGAGCAGAGTGGCCATATTATTTTCTCCAAATACGCTTCCACCGGTGATGGTATCCTCACCAGTCTGAAGATGATGGAAGTCATGATGGCAAGGAAGAAAAAGATGAGTGAACTGACTGCCGACTTAAAGATTTATCCTCAGGTGCTGAAAAATGTCAGGGTAAAGGATAAGGCGGTAGCCCAGGCGGATCCTGATGTACAGGCGGCTGTGCAACAGGTGGCAGATGCTCTTGGCGAATCCGGACGCATCCTGGTGCGGGAGTCCGGAACAGAACCTCTGATCCGTGTCATGGTAGAGGCGGAGACGGAGGAACTTTGCCACAAGTATGTGGATCAGGTGGTTCAGGTGATCTGCGACAAGGGACATAAGGCAGAGTAGAAGCGATAACAGTTACAGGGAGGAATCACAATGTGTGGAATAGTAGGATTTACCGGCAGACGTCAGGCGGCGCCGGTGTTGCTGGACGGCTTGTCTAAACTGGAATACCGTGGATATGATTCTGCAGGTATGGCAGTAAGGGACGGCGATCATCCGGTGGAAGTGGTGAAGGCCAAAGGGCGTCTTCGTGTGCTGGCTGAAAAGACGGCAGACGGAGACACCGTGGTGGGATGCTGCGGTATCGGTCATACCCGTTGGGCGACTCATGGCGAGCCTTCCGAAACCAATGCCCATCCTCATATGACAGAGGACGGAAATGTGGTGGGCGTGCATAACGGTATCATCGAAAATTTCCAGGAATTAAAAGAAAAACTCATAAAGAAGGGATATACCTTTTACTCAGAGACAGATACGGAAGTAGCCATTAAACTGGTGGATTATTACTATAAGAAGTATCTTGGTACACCGGTGGACGCCATTAACCATGCCATGGTCCGCATCCGCGGTTCCTATGCCCTGGCTCTGATGTTTGCGGATTATCCGGGAGAGATTTACGTGGCAAGAAAAGACAGTCCCATGATCATTGGTGTCAATGACGGCGAATCTTACCTTGCATCGGATGTGCCTGCTATCTTAAAGTACACCCGCAACGTTTATTACATCGGCAATATGGAAATTGGTAGACTCCGCAAAGGGGAAGTGACCTTCTACAATATTGACGGTGACGAGATCGAAAAGGAAATGACGGAGATCACCTGGGATGCTGAGGCGGCAGAGAAGGCCGGATATGAGCATTTCATGATGAAGGAGATCCATGAACAGCCCAAGGCCGTGGCAGATACGGTGGCGTCTGTGGTAAAAGACGGCGTTATCGATCCGGAAGCAGTGGGACTGACGGAAGAGGAAATGAAGGAAATTTCCCAGATCTATATTGTAGCCTGCGGATCTGCATACCATGTGGGTGTGGCTGCCCAGTATGTCATCGAAGATCTGGCTCGGATCCCGGTTCGTGTGGAACTTGCATCCGAATTCCGTTATCGTAAACCGCTGCTGGATCCCAAGGGACTGGTGGTGATCATCAGTCAGTCCGGAGAAACAGCAGATTCTCTGGCTGCTCTTCGGGAATCCAAGAGCATGGGAGTTAAGACTCTTGCCATTGTCAATGTGGTAGGATCATCCATCGCCAGGGAAGCAGACAGCGTATTTTACACTCTGGCAGGACCGGAGATTGCGGTGGCAACCACAAAAGCCTACAGTACCCAGCTCATCGCCTGCTATGCACTGGCTGTGCAGTTTGCAAAAGTCCGGGGAACCATCGAAGATACTTACTATCATGAACTCATCGATGAGATGACCGCTTTGCCGGATAAGATTGCCAAGGTACTGGAAGACAAGGAACGCCTCCAGTGGTTTGCATCCAAATTGTCCGCTGCCAATGACATTTTCTTTGTGGGCCGTGGCATTGATTATGCCATCAGTCTGGAAGGAAGCCTGAAGATGAAGGAGATCAGTTATATTCACTCTGAGGCTTATGCAGCAGGGGAATTAAAGCATGGTACCATCAGTCTTATTGAGGGTGGAACACCGGTGATCGGTGTGCTGACCCAGCAGAATCTTTATGAGAAGACCGTCAGCAATATGGTGGAATGCAAGAGCAGAGGCGCTTATCTCATGGGTGTGACTACCTATGGTAATTATGCCATCGAAGATACGGCGGATTTTGTGACATATATTCCAAAGACAGATCCGCATTTTGCCACCAGCCTTGCAGTGATTCCGCTGCAGCTGCTGGGATATTATGTATCTGTTTCCAGAGGTCTGGACGTGGATAAACCCAGAAACCTGGCAAAGAGTGTAACGGTGGAGTAGAAGAACGGTCAAATAGATCTGTGGAATAGATGTGGAATAGAGGGAGAAGATTATGATAAAGGGCGATCTGAGAAAAATAGGAGATTATGTAGCAAAGGAGCCCAGACTTGCCATGGTGGCAGATTTTCTGGGTGAGAAAGATGCCGAGAGTCTTGAGATCGGAAAATATATGATTGACGGTGACCGGGTGTTTGCCAGTGTGCAGCAGTATGTTTCCCATCAGCCGGAAGAAGTGAGATATGAGGCTCATGACAAGTATATCGATGTGCAGTGCATTGTTTCCGGTAAAGAAGCCATCTATCTTGCAGACCGCAAGAATATGACGGTATCGGAGCCCTATGACAGTAAGAATGATGTGGTATTCTTCTCGGATGTGGACGGAGTTGAGCCACAGATCCTTTCTGATATGGAATTTCTGGTGATCTATCCTGAAGAAGCCCACAAACCCGGAGTCGCTCCGGAAGAACCTGCAGAGGTTCACAAAATTGTATTTAAGATTTGCGGGGAGAGCTAATGAAAAGGGAAGGTCTGGACAAATATAAAAAACTGGCGGCGGTGGTGATGCTGATCTTGCTGGTGACAGTATGTGCGGCTGTCATTGTGGTGAACCGAAATTCGGCGGGAAAAGAAGATAATCTTACAGCCCAGGAAATTTCTGATTCAAAAGATGAAGATCAGGATGATGAGGATGCCGATGATGTTACGGATTCTTCTGAGGAAACAGATCCGGATCAGAGTACAACGGATATCTCAGATGTTTCCAACGCTGGTAATACAGGTGATCCGGCAAAGGATGATACTACCGGACAGAATACCCAGGGGGAAACAAAAAAGGAAGAGGTGCCGTCCACTTCCGTGACAGTGCCTGAGACACCCGCCGTTTCTGCCCCTGAAGTGAACAGAAATCCGGGCAGTACCGGATATACCGTGGTGATCGATCCCGGACATCAGTCCAGAGGCGACAGTACAAAGGAACCCAACGGCCCCGGCTCATCCGTTATGAAAGCCAGAGTCACCGGCGGCACCAGGGGGGTCAGCAGCGGTGTCTATGAGTATCAGACCAATCTGACTGTGGCACTGCAGCTGAAAGCAGAACTTCAGAAACGCGGCTACCAGGTTTATATGACCAGGGAAAGCCATGATGTGAATATCAGCAATATGGAACGGGCACAGTATGCGGCAAATGTAGGAGCGGATATTGCCGTGCGGCTTCACTGCAACGGTGTGAATAACGCTTCTGTCAGCGGAGCACTGGCCCTGGCACCTTCTGGCTCCAATCCTTATGTGGCATATCTTTCGGAACCCAGTATCCGTCTCAGCAGATGTGTGCTGAATGCTTACTGCAATGCTACCGGCATGAGAAATCAGGGAGTCAGTACCTCCGATACCATGACGGGGATCAACTGGAGTGCCGTGCCGGTCACCATTCTTGAGATGGGTTACATGACCAACAGCACGGACGATCTGAACATGCAAAATGCCGCATACCAGCAGCGCATGGTATACGGCATTGCAGATGGGATCGATGATTATTTCGGTCTCTGATAAAACTTATTCTACTTATTCATCTTACGGAATCTACCAAATTTAATTATCTGTTTCATCAGCGTCAGACATAGAATAGATCTGGCGCTTTCTTGCCATTTCATCACTTTCCAGATATTCATCATAGGTGCTGATCTTATCAACGATCTTGCCGCCCGGCAGAATCTCGATGATGCGGTTGGCGGTAGTCTGTACGATCTGATGGTCGCGGGAGGAGAAAATGACAACGCCCGGGAATTTGATCAGGCCGTTATTTAAGGCAGTGATGGACTCCATATCCAGGTGGTCGGTAGGCTCATCCAGCATCAATACATTGGATGCCTCGATCATCATACGGGACAGGAGTACACGAACCTTCTCACCACCGGAGAGAACCCGCATTTTCTTTACACCGTCTTCCCCGGCAAAGAGCATACGTCCCAGGAATCCACGGACATAGGTGGCATCCTTGATCTCGGAGAACTGTGTCAGCCAGTCTACGATGACATCGTCAGTGTCAAAGATCTTGGTGTTATCCTTGGGGAAGTATGACTGGGAAGTGGTAACACCCCATTTGTAACTTCCGGAATCCGGTTCCATTTCCCCTGCAAGGATCTGGAAGAGCACTGTCTTGGCATGCTCATTGGCACCAACCAGGGCAATCTTGTCTTCCCGGCCCACATTGAAAGAAACATGATCCAGGACAACCTCGCCGTCGATGGTTTTGGTGAGATCTTCTACAGTAAGCACTTCATTTCCAATCTCACGCTGGGGACGGAAATCGATATAGGGATATTTACGGCTGGAAGGACGAATCTCATCCAGCTGGATCTTCTCCAAGGCACGCTTTCTGGAAGTGGCCTGCTTGGATTTGGAAGCGTTAGCAGAGAAACGGGAAATAAATTCCTGCAGCTCTTTGATCTTTTCTTCTTTTTTCTTATTGGCTTCT
>CAMEWP010000078.1 GCA_945946605.1 uncultured Pseudobutyrivibrio sp.
ACGCCACAATACATCTGCCGGGGTGGCTCTGTTCCTTGAACAGGATCAAGGAGCTGACCCGAAGATCGCAGATATAAATACCGAACTTCTCCAGAAGTTCTCCTCTCATACAGTAACCGCAATTCTGATCCTTCATCTTATTGTCCTCCTATTGATTTACCATAATCCCAAAAAATGCTGCATGGTGAGGCTGACAACGGTAATACCTACCCAGCAGCAGAAGCCCATGATGATAGGTTTTCCGCCGGTCTTCACCAGCTTTACAATATCCGTATTCAGTCCGATGGCTGCCATAGCCAGCACGATGAAAAACTTGCTGACATTCTTCAGGAAAGAGAAAATGCTGCTGGCCGCTGCGTAAACAGCACTTCCCTCCGGAAATACGGAGTATACCACAGTGGTGATCACGGAAGCCAGTACAAAATACAGGATAAACATAGGGAAGATCTGCTTCAGGCTGACCTTCTTGCCCTCTCCGTCACCTTCGCCCTTTTCCTTTCTGGTACGGATAAAAGCCAATACCAGAGTAATGGGAATGATGGCCAGGGTTCTGGTAAGTTTTACCGTAACGGCGGTATCCAGTGTGGCTGAACCCAGTCCCCACATGCTGTCCCAGGTGGATGCTGCTGCCGTAACAGAAGAAGTATCATTGATGGCTGTCCCTGCAAAGATTCCGAAAGCCTCCCCTGTCTCATGGGAAAATCCCAGCATCTGTCCTAATGTAGGGAACAAAATGGCTGCCAGCACATTAAAGAAAAAGATAACGGAAATGGACTGTGCCACTTCCTCATCATCTGCATCGATGACCGGTGCAGTAGCCGCAATGGCAGAACCGCCGCAAATGGAAGATCCCACGCCTACCAGTGTGGAGATCTTACCCGGAATATGCATCACTCTGTGCAAAACATAGGCAATCACCAGAGAAGTAGTGATGGTACTGATAATGATGGGCAGAGAAGTCTTTCCAGTCTCTAAGATCACCATGAGATTCATACCAAAGCCCAGCAAAATAACGGCCCACTGCAGGATCTTCTTGGATGTAAATTTAATGCCTGCCTCAAAAGCACTCTTGTCCTTAATAAATAATGTGATCACCATACCTGCCAGAATAGCAATCACTGCGCCTCCCACGATGGGGAACTGTTTTCCCAGAAACCAGGACGGCACTGCAATGACAAGACAAAGCAGCAGTCCCTTCCAGGATGCCTGTAACTGTTTCATTCTTATTTTTCTCCCTTATTTCAAAAGTATGACTATCCCCTGTACAGGAGATAGCCATACTTCACTATACCATACATTTCCCGGTATGTCTTTATATTATTTCTATTGTTTCCCCATCTTCAGGGTACGCATGGAATTCAGGATGGCAAGAACGGAAACGCCTACATCCGCGAAAACTGCCGCCCACATATTTGCCTCGCCCATAGCACCAAGGATCAAAACCACAGCCTTTACAGCCAGGGCAAATACAATGTTCTGCTTTACAATTCCAAGGGTCTTTCTGGAAATCCGGACAATGCTGGCAATTTTTGTTACATCATCATCCATCAGTACAATATCAGCCGCCTCGATGGCCGCATCACTTCCCATACTTCCCATGGCAATACCGATGTCTGCCCTGGTCAATACCGGTGCATCGTTGATGCCGTCACCCACAAAGGCCAGGCGCTCTTTTTCCTTCTGACTCTCTAAAAGTTTTTCCACCTGCTCTACTTTATCCTGGGGAAGGAGCTGTGCATATACCTGATCCAGACCAAGATCCTTTGCTATGATCTCTGCTGTTTCCTTCCGGTCTCCGGTAAGCATAACACATTTCTTTACTCCCAGCCGCTTCATATCCCCAATAGCCTCTTTGGCACCTGTCTTGATGGTATCTGAGATCACAAGGTAGCCTGCATAAGCTCCGTCTATGGCCACATAAACCACCGTTCCAGCGGCACAGACCTGTTCCGGCTCCAGTCCGTGGGCTCTCATCAGTTTCTCATTTCCGGCCCACACGGGACGGCCGTCCACCAGCACTTCCACGCCGTGTCCCGGCACTTCCTTTGCCTCTGTCACGCGCAAAAGATCCAGGGCACCTGTGTATGCTTCCTTGATGGATGCGGCAATGGGATGATTGGAATAGCTTTCTGCCAGGGCCGCCATCTCAAGCACACCGTTCTCTTCTCCATGGATCTCGCTGACCTTAAATTCTCCCTTTGTCAGAGTTCCTGTCTTGTCAAAAACAACTGTTGTCACCTCTGACATGGCCTCCAGGAAATTGCTGCCTTTCACCAGCACACCGATGCGGGATGCTGCACCAATGCCTCCGAAAAATCCCATAGGAACAGAGATCACAAGAGCACAGGGGCAGGAGATCACCAGGAAGGTGCAGGCTCTCTGGATCCAGTCAGCCCAGTCACCCTGAAACAGCAGTGGCGGTACCACTGCAAGGATCACAGCGCCAATGGTCACCACCGGAGTATAATATTTTGCAAACCGGGTGATAAAGTTCTCCACTCTGGCCTTTTTGCTGCTGGCATTCTCCACCAGTTCCAAGATCCGGGCCACGGTGGAATCATCAAACTCTTTGGTGGTACGGACTTTCAATGTTCCACTGCCATTGACACAGCCACTGATCACATCATCTCCAACAGCCGCCTTTCTCGGTACAGATTCTCCTGTCAGAGCAGCTGTATCAACAAAGGACTCGCCCTCTACCACAACGCCGTCCAGGGGAATCCGCTCTCCCGGCCGGATCACAATGATGCTTCCCACTTCCACATCATCCGGATCAACCTGGCGCAGCTGCCCATCCTCTTCGATGTTGGCAAATTCCGGGCAGATATCCATCATGTCCGCAATGGACTGCCGGGATTTGCCCACAGCGTAGCTCTGGAACAGTTCTCCTACCTGGTAAAACAGCATAACCGCCACCGCCTCGGAGTATTCTCCCACGCCAAAGGCACCAAAAGTAGCGATCATCATCAGAAAATTTTCATCAAAAATCTGGCCGTTTCGGATATTTCTCGCTGCCTTAAAGATCACATCATAGCCGATCACAAGATAAGGAATCAGATATGCCAGCATCAAAAGCCAGCGGTTTGTCCCATCTCCCCATCCCGCCATATGCTCACAAACAACCAGCAGAACAAACAAAGCTGCCGAAGCCAGGATCCTTACCAGGGTATTTTTCTGCTTCTTTGTCATGGCTCTCTCCTATCTTACGATCTGACAGTCCGGCTCAACCTTGGCACAGACTTTTACCACTTCGTCCATGATCTCCTCAAACCGTTCATCTTCTGCATCAATGGTCATCTTCTGGGTCATAAAGCTTACGCTGGCATCCTTCACACCATCGATCTTCTTAATAGCCTCTTCCATCTTTGCAGCACAGTTTGCACAATCCAGATCCACCAGTTTAAATTTCTTTTTCATCTTCTTTTTTCTCCTATCTCAATATTTGAAACTATTTTTTGATCTCATTTTCTGATCTCATTTTCTGATCTTATTTTCCGGTCTTATTATCCGATCCTATTCTTCAATATGCTCTCTTCCCTGGGCGATGATGGTCCTCACATGGTCATCTGCCAGAGAATAAAATACCTGTTTGCCCTCCCGACGGCTGGTCACCAGCTTAGACTGTTTTAAGATCCGCAGCTGATGGGAGATCGATGACTGGGTCATATGCAGAATGGCTGCCAGATCGCAGACACACACCTCCGCCTCAAAAAGCACAAACAAAATCCGGATCCGGGTGGAATCCCCAAAAACCTTGAACAGTTCCGCCAGATCGTAAAGTTCCTCCTCCGCCGGCATTTCCCTGTAAACATTGGCCAGGATCTCATCATGCACGCAAACGGTCTCACAGCACTCCGGCTCTCTGTCTTTTATTTCCATTTATCTCACCGTCCTTCCCTTTATCATATGAGCACTTGTTCATATGTTCACTATATCACACCACATATGATCTGTCAACAAAAGTTTTTCGGGCAACAAAAAAAGACTGACACTCCACGAAGTTTACTCTTCGCAACATGTCAGTCTTATATTACATTATCTTTGCATTATATCAGTATCAAAGAAGAAATTATCTCTGAACTCTGGCTCCTGCGCCACCCATGATTGCTTCTACTTCCTTCTTGCTTGCCATGGTGGTATCACCCGGTGTGGTCATAGCCAGTGCACCGTGAGCAGCACCATAGTTAACAGCAAGTTCAGCATCCTCAGTGGTCATCAGGCCGTAGATCAGTCCGGACGCAAAGGAATCACCGCCGCCTACACGGTCCATGATCTCTAATCCCTTGTAATCCTTAGCCTTGTAGATCTCACCGTCTGCCCAGCAGATTGCGCTCCAGTCATTTACAGTAGCGGTCTTAACTTCACGCAGAGTAGTTGCAACTGCCTTGAAGTTCGGGTAAGTCTTAGCTGCTTCGTTGATCATCTTCTTGTAACCTTCCAGATTCAGTTCCTTCAGGTCTGCATCATTACCTTCGATCTCAAATCCCAGGCATGCAGTGAAGTCTTCCTCGTTACCGATCATAACATCAACATACTTGGCGATCTCTTTATTTACTTCCTGAGCCTTTGCCTGTCCGCCGATGGCACTCCACATGGAAGGACGATAGTTCAGGTCGTAAGATACGATGGTGCCGTACTTCTTAGCGGTCTTGATGGCTGCCAATACAGTCTCGCAGGACTGCTCAGACAAAGCAGCATAGATACCGCCGGTGTGAAGCCAACGAACACCAAGCTCACCAAAGATATAATCGAAATCAAAATCTGCCGGTGTAGCTTTGGAAATAGCAGTATTTGCACGGTCAGAACATCCAACCGCACCACGGATACCAAATCCACGCTCGGTAAAGTTGATACCGTTACGGCAGATACGGCCGATTCCGTCTGTATCCATCCACTTGATCAGAGAGGTATCAACGCCACCCTGCAGGATGAAATCTTCCATCAGCTTACCTACTTCATTATCAGCGAAAGCTGTGATAACAGCAGTGTTCATGCCAAAGCATCTTCTCAGGCCACGAACAACATTGTACTCTCCGCCGCCTTCCCAGGCACGGAAAGATCTTGCAGTACGGATTCTTCCCTCGCCGGGATCCAGACGAAGCATAACCTCGCCCAGTGATACTGCATCATACTTGCACTCTTCCTTAGGTCTTAAATTCAAATTCATATTCTTATTTTCCTCCTCGGTTTGTAATATAAAATGCGCAATTTCTTTTGCTAACAATATTATAACCAAGTACTATTATACTTTGTAAATTGCAAAAAATCCATAGGTCATAAGCATAAGATTGCTCAAAAAAAGGTACAAGACCTACAGTGTAAAGGGCTTCAGATCCTTTACCGCCTCTTTTTGGGAAATCTCCACATCTCCATGGTCGATATCCACCAGCCGGTATCTGTCATTTCCCATGCCCAGTTCCTTCATGTAGGTCAGCTGGCGCATTCCATGGCGGGACTCCATGCGTTCCAGCAGATCATGGTGTTCCTCCTCTGTCATGGCATAGATCAGATCCACACAGGCCTGATCCACTGCCAGAATATCTTTAGAAGCCAGGATTCCCACATTTGGTGTCACCACAGGTGCCGCAGCGCATCCCTCGCAGTCGCAGGAAACAGACATATTTCGCATTACATTAATGTACGTAATGTGTTCTCCAAAATGATCCACAACGGATTTAGTGGATTCCGTCATGCGCTCCATAAACTCTTCCTTTGCAATATCCCACATATCCGGCTGTCCGGGTGTGGTGTGAATCCACTGTTTTCCGATCCTTCCATCCGCGCATCCAATGCCCAGATTCTTGTTGGATCCTCCAAAGCCGCCCTGGGTATGCCCCTTAAAGTGTGTCAGTGTCACCAGGGAATCGTACCCTGTCAGATGACCGCCCACAGACATTTCCGTAAACCATTTTCCGCCTTTTACCGGAAGCAGGGCTGTCCCCTCCTCGTCCAGAATATCCACCGGTGCAAAGGTCCACCCATTTACCTCCAGGGTCTGTCGGTGGGCCTCTGTGGTGTACCGGTCCCCCTCATAATAGGTGTTGGTTTCCACGATGGTCGCCTTCGGAAGACGGTTGGCAAACAGTTCTTTCACCCAGGTTCTGGGAATAATGTTTGGTCCGTTCTTCTCGCCGGTGTGAAGTTTCACTGCCACCTTGCCCGTAACGCCGTCACATACCCTGTCATAGATCTTCTGCAGTCCTTCCGGTGAAAGATCTCTGGTAAAATAAACCACCGATTCTGCTCCCGTCCGCTGCTCATATGGCACAAGGCGTTCTCCGCCCCATCCCGGAACTACTTTTTTGAACTCCATCTTCTTCACCGCCTTTCTTTTCTGCTATTGTACCATACTCCACCCAAAAAGATGGCAGGAAAATGCACAAAATCAGGAAAGTGTGATATAATGCCCGTGACTATATTTAAAAACAATTTTACACGAGGATATATACTATGGAATTTTGGGATATCTATGATGAAAATAAAAATCTCACCGGGAGAACCATGAAAAGAAATGATTGGAATATGCAGCCCGGCGAATACCATCTGACGGTTCTGGCCATTCTCCGCCGGCCCGACGGCAGATATCTGATCACCCAGCGCTCACAGAACAAAGCCTGGGCTGCCGGCTGCTGGGAGATCCCCGGAGGCGGTGTCATGGCAAAAGAAAGTTCCCAGGAAGCGATACAGCGGGAAGTTTTGGAGGAAACAGGACTTGATGTTTCCGGGATTCCCTATGTAAATATTGACACCTACAGAAGTGAAAATGCACAGGAAAAGAATAATTATTTTGTTGATATTTACACTTATGAATTTGACTTCAAGGAAGAGGATGTTACCATTCAGACAGAGGAAGCCTCCGGCTTTCTGCTGGCCACCAGAGAAGAAATCTGCCGTTTTGCAGAAGAAGGCAGATTCCTTCACTTCCAGCGGATCGCGCATCTGCTGTAGGCAGGCTTAATTTCTATACTTCAGATAGTCCATAAACCGTCTTACCGCCAGGGAAGCGGTTTCTCTGTCTCTGCACACAAAGCCGATCTCTCTGTATGCAGGGACTTCTAACGGTTTTGCAACAACATCATAAGGGATTCGTTTCAGGATCAGTTCCGGCAGGATTGCAATCCCAAGCCCCTTCTCCACCATGGACATTACCGCATAATCGTCCCAGGTGGTAAAATGAATCTTCGGGTGCAGATGATGCTTTTCAAAAATAGCAGATATCTCCGCTTTTGCTCCCTTCTCCAAAAGCATAAAGGGTTCCTTTTCCAACTCAGCCAGCGGGAATGCTTCCGCTGTGGCAAAAGGATGATCCTGCGGTATCACAGCCATCAACTGATCTTTGTGCAGCGGTGTCACATCAAAGGACTCCTTTGTGGGCAGTCGCAAAAATCCGCAGTCCACTCTTCCTTCTGCAATCCATTCTTCAATCTCCGTATAATCACCCAAAAGCAACTCATAATCCACTCCCGGATAGTCTATCTGAAATTTGCGAATCACTTCTGGCATCTCCCAGGCCACCGATCCAGAGCGCGGCATCAATGTCATAGATATTGTCTTTCAGGAAATCAAGCTGAAGGGGATTGGAAGTGTTGATCAGCACGATCAGTTTTTTGATAGCACCGCTATCTTTCATTTCCTTCAGCCGGGAAAGCATTTCTTTTTCATTTTCATCCAGCGCCAGATAATTGTATTCCTGAAATTCCAGATCTCCGCCTTCTCCCCCTGCCCGGGACAAGGTCACAATGGCTGCACCACCATAAGATGCCACGGAGTCCAGCACATCTTTTGTGTACACATTCCAGGGCATTTCATTGACGCAGTAATCCTCTGCCTGATCCCGCAGATAGATAGCATTCTCCTCTTCCAGATAAAAGTCCCAGAGTTTCTCATTTACGGAAAAACCGGAATGTTCCAGCGCTTCCTTTAAGGTGGATGCCTGATCGGTGTCCACGTTGCCGGAGCCGGAACCGCCATAGATCAGACTGACAGATGAGGTGGAAAACGTGCTGACGGCATCTCCCTTTTTCAGCGGGAGGGCATCATTTTCATTCATCAGCAGTGCTGCTCCTTCTGCCTCCACCTGGTAAACCACCTGATATCCTGCTTCCAGCCGCTCTTCCTCGCTGGTATATTCAGGCTCATAATACACGGCATCCGGATCTTCATTCTTCAGTTTCCAGAAAGTCCCCCCTGTCACCAGTGCAATGGTGTTGTCAAAGGTACTAACGATCACCGTTCCTATGAGAAATATAACCGCCAGCGGGGCGCTGATCCAGGTCAGGACTTTCCAGATACCATGGGATTTCCAGCGTGCCCGTCTGTACTCCTTTTTGTTCTTTTTTTGTTCCTTGTTCATATCGTTCCTCTTTTTCTGATACCATTTATATGTATCTATTTTTACATTTAAAATGTATCAGAACCTCTCCGGTTTTCACACGACACAAACAGGAAATGTGTCTAAAGATCCTTTCCCCTCATCCATTTTTCAATCCGGTTCCAGGCCACTCATATCTGTCCAGAGAAATGGGAACGACGCCCTCAAAGTATAGGAAGAATATGTGAAGAAAATATACTTTTGTTTTCATTTTTATCACGCCATTTCTGTCTTTTTAGCGCTTGTATTATGCGTCAACATGCAATATCCGTTAATCGCCGCTTTCCATCTCCCGTTTCATAATCCAAGATAATATACCTGTCATGAAATACACCGCTTGATTGAAATAATTGGATATTCAGCCTCGGATACTCTTTACAAAAATAATATCTGCTTTAAACGGTTCTCCGTTAAGCACTAAATATCCGCGTTTAATATGCGGTTCTCCAAAATCCCTATGCTACCAATTTCATATAATATGCCAGCAAATTATCCACCGAGGGCAGTATAATTCCTTTATACCAACGGTAAACGGGTTGAGGGCATGATAGTCCAAGATATTGTTGAACTTGTCACACTCTATCCCCTTTCTACGCTTGTCCTTCGTAAGTAGGTAATCATCCGTACCTTGATTTTTGAAAAAGAGCCACCTGTTGATCA
>CAMEWP010000079.1 GCA_945946605.1 uncultured Pseudobutyrivibrio sp.
GAT
Organism: uncultured Pseudobutyrivibrio sp.; assembly: GCA_945946605.1. Classification (GTDB taxonomy): domain Bacteria; phylum Bacillota; class Clostridia; order Lachnospirales; family Lachnospiraceae; genus Pullilachnospira_A. The sequence continues at coordinate 4 of CAMEWP010000079.1, forward strand.
GCATATCATCTTGGCATGGAATATTTTGTGCAGAATGTGGATGCAGACGTGGTTTTCCCCATGCATATGTGGAAACAATATGATCTGGTGGAACGCTTTGTGAGACTTCCGTCTCTTGGCAGACTGGCAGATAAAGTGGTGGAGATCGACAGGGAAAATGTGATCTACCGCATCGAGAACGAATAATTGCATGAGAAGCGGCATGAGCAGTGGCATGTGTAATGTCGTGGGAAAGGATAAAAAAGAATGGATGTGACAATCTTTACAGACGGCGCCGCCAGAGGAAATCCCGACGGACCCGGCGGATACGGGGTGGTGCTGCAGTACCGGGATACAAAAGGACAGCTTCATGAGAAAGAACTGTCCTGCGGGTATCAAAAGACCACCAACAACCGGATGGAACTTATGGCTGCCATACGGGGATTGGAGGCTTTGAACCGGCCCTGCCATGTAATCCTGTATTCGGATTCCAAGTATCTGGTGGATGCCTTTAATCAGCACTGGATCGACAACTGGCAGAAAGCCGGCTGGAAGAAATCAGATAAAAAGCCGGTAAAAAATATGGATCTGTGGAAGGCTCTTCTCCGGGCAAAGGCACCTCATGAGGTGGAATTTTGCTGGGTCAAAGGGCATGACGGTCATCCGGAAAATGAGCGGTGTGACCAGCTGGCCACCGGCGCAGCAGATGGGGAGAATCTGTTAGAGGATGTGGAATTATCTTGAAAAAAGTTCATGACTGTCCTATAATTTATAAGAATGTATGCCGATTTCGGCAGAGGAGGAAAAACAATGGCATTTTTGGGTAGTTTTTTACAGTATGGAATCATATTTATTATCCTGCTGGCCATCGGTGTCCTGGGTGGATTGATCGGTGTCAGTCTTCGCAAACGCAAGGACGCAAAAGACGCGGCAGCAGCGGCAGAACAGATGAGTGAGGATGCTGCTGAGGATAAGAAGGATGAACAATAGATTTTCGGAGGACAAGACGTTGAAAAAATACGGAGTGAATGAACTGAGAAGAATGTATCTGGAGTTTTTCGAGAGCAAGGGACACCTTGCCATGAAGAGCTTTTCTTTGGTACCCCACAATGACAACAGCCTGCTGCTGATCAATGCAGGTATGGCTCCCCTGAAGCCTTACTTTACCGGACAGGAGATTCCCCCCAGACGCAGGGTTACCACCTGTCAGAAGTGTGTGCGTACCGGCGATATCGAGAATGTAGGTAAGACAGCCCGTCATCTGACATTCTTTGAGATGCTTGGTAATTTCTCTTTTGGAGATTATTTTAAACATGAAGCTATTGCATGGTCCTGGGAGTTTTTGACAGAAGTGCTGGGACTGGAAGCAGACCGCCTGTATCCCTCCATTTACGGAGAGGACGATGAGGCTTTTGATATCTGGACTAAGGAGATCGGTGTTCCGGAAGAACGTATTACCCGTTTCTACCGTGATCCTGTGACTGGAGAGTGTGATAACTTCTGGGAACATGGCGCAGGACCATGCGGTCCCTGTTCTGAGATTTACTATGACAGAGGCATCAAGTACGGATGCGGCAAGCCGGATTGTAAGGTAGGCTGTGACTGCGACCGTTTCATGGAAGTATGGAACAATGTATTTACCCAGTTTGACGGTGACGGCAAGGGCGGTTACACCGAACTGGAGAATAAAAATATCGATACCGGTATGGGCTTGGAGCGTCTGGCAGTTGTAATGCAGGATGTGGATTCTGTCTTTGATATTGATACCATGAAGGCAATCCGGGACAAGATCTGCGAGATGAGCGGCAAGACCTATCAGGTGGATGCAATGGATGATGTTTCCATTCGTCTTATTACGGATCACATCCGTTCCGCAACATTTCTGGTATCAGACGGTGTACTTCCCTCCAATGAAGGAAGAGGATATGTTCTCCGTCGTCTGATCCGTCGTGCAGCACGTCACGGAAGAATGTTGGGTATCAAGGGCACTTTCCTGGCAGAACTTTCCAACACTGTGATCCAGGAGAGCAAAGACGGATATCCGGAACTGGAAGAGAAGAAAGACTTTATTTTCCGTGTGCTGACAGAGGAAGAAGAGAAATTTAACAAGACCATTGACCAGGGTCTTGCGATCCTTGCTTCCATGGAGCAGGAGATGAGTGAAAAAGGCGAAAAGGTGCTCTCCGGTGAGAATACCTTTAAGCTTTACGATACCTACGGATTCCCGGTGGATCTGACAGCCGAGATCTTGGAGGAGAAGGGCCTGACCTATGATGAGGAAGGCTTTGCTGCATGTATGGAAGAGCAGCGTCAGAAGGCAAGAAATGCAAGAAGGACTACCAATTACATGGGTGCTGATGCCAGTGTTTATGAGGAGATCGATCCGGCCATTACTTCCACTTTTGTAGGATACGATAAGTTGGAGAACACTTCCGACATTCTTGCTCTGGTAGAGCAGCAGGATGGAGAGAAGATCACAGATACTCTGGCAGAAGGAACAGTGGGAAGCATCATTGTTTCCGAAACTGCATTTTACGCTACCATGGGTGGTCAGATCGGTGATACCGGTGTCATCACATCCGAAAATGGTACCTTTGAAGTAAAGGATACCATCAAGGTTGTGGGCGGTAAGATCGCACATATCGGAACCATGACTTCCGGTATGTTCCGCACAGGTGATACTGTCACCATGAAGGTGGATGGCGCAAGAAGAGCAGCCATTGCCAAGAACCACAGCGCAACGCATCTGCTTCAGAAGGCACTTCGTGAAGTGCTGGGCAGTCATGTGGAGCAGGCCGGTTCCGATGTAAATCCGGACAGACTGCGTTTTGACTTTACCCATTTCTCCGCTATGAGTGCAGAGGAGATTGCAAAGGTTGAAGAGATTGTAAATACCAAGATCGCACAGGCACTGCCGGTGGTAACGGAAGTGATGAGCCCGGATGAGGCAAAGAAGACCGGTGCCATGGCACTCTTTGGTGAGAAATACGGCGAAAAGGTGCGTGTGGTTAAGATGGGAGACTTCTCCACAGAACTTTGTGGCGGTACCCATGTAAGCAACACCAGCGAAGTGGCTGCATTCAAGATTGTTTCCGAAGCAGGTGTGGCAGCAGGCGTGCGTCGTATCGAGGCGCTGACTTCCTCTGCAGTATTTGCATACTACGATGAGATCGAGAAGCAGCTTCAGGATGCGGCAGCACTGGCTAAGACCAATCCGGCAGGATTGTGTGACAAGATCAGCCACATGATGCAGGAGATCAAGGAACTGACAGCAGAGAATGAGTCCCTGAAGAGCAAAGCTGCAAAGGATGCTCTGGGTGATGTCATGGATCAGGTTCAGGAAGTGGCAGGTATGAAACTGCTGGCAGCCAAGGTATCCGGTGTGGATATGAACGGACTCCGGGATCTCGGCGATGATCTGAAGACAAAGCTGGGAGAGGGTGTCATCGTTCTGGCTTCCGATAATGACGGTAAGGTAAACCTCATCGCCATGGCAACAGACGGGGCTATGAAACAGGGAGCACACGCAGGCAACCTGATCAAGGCCATTGCTGCAAAAGTTGGCGGTGGCGGCGGCGGTCGTCCCAATATGGCACAGGCCGGCGGTAAGAATCCGGCTGGTATTGCAGATGCACTTCAGGAAGCAAAGAATGTGTTAGAGCAGCAGTTGAACTAAGACAGATATGAAATAAAAGCAGGATATTATGAGGACGGGAATGAGTACAAGAAGAAACGGAACCATTGATTTTTTAGGTTTGTGTTTGCCATTGGCATCGTTTTGTACCATGCCCGTCCTTTGCTGCGCCAGGATCTCTTTGTGTGCGGCTATATCGGAGTGGAATTCTTCTTCATTGTTTCGGGATATCTTCTGATGAAGAAAGCGGATGGAATGCCGAGAGATGAGAAACGGGATGTTTTTGATGAAAATCTTGAGATGATCTGTCATAAGGCAGCAGGGATCCTGCCGTATTTTGTCCCGGCACTGGTGTGTGCTTTTGTATTCCGGTTCCTGTTTTCCGGAAAATCCTTTTGGGACATGACACATGATTTTATCTATGGCCTGAACGAGCTTTTTTCCCTGCAGATGTTCGGATTTGAAACAGGCAATCTTATTGATGTGACCTGGTATCTGTCTGCTCTGTTTATTGTAAGTTTTGTACTGTTTCCTATTCTTCGAAAGAGAGCGAAGGGGTTTGTGACATACGGAGCGCCTTTGCTGGTGCTGTTCCTTTACGGATATTTTTCAAAGATGTTAAACGGAGCGGTAAACATGCCGGTTCATTGGTACGGCATCTGCTTTAAGGGGTTGCTTCGGGGATTTGCCGGCATCTCATTAGGATGTATCGCCTATTTTGTTTCCAAAAAACTGTCAGAACATGACATTTCCCGGAAACAGAGGGCAGTGCTTACCATAGCAGAACTGTCTGGTTATCTGATTGCGGTGGTGTATCTTATTTTTTATCCCACACAGGGGACAACGGATTATTTTATCATTGGGCTGATCTTTTCTTCCGTGGTGATCTCCTTCAGCGGTCAAAGTGCATCGGGGGTTTTGTTTCACGGCAGGATCTGCAGTTTCCTGGGAGCCTTCAGTTTGTCATTGTTTTTAAATCACAGCTACGTGCAGTGGAATATGAAGCGCATTTTCGGAAGTCTCGTTCCAAAGGGGGAGTCTTTGATCCCGCTGTACTTAGGGCTGGTGCTGATCTTAAGCATAGGTAATTATTTCATTGGAAATTGGATCAAAAGAAAAAGATATCATAATTAGGAGGAGATTATTATGGGAAGATTACTCAACAAGTTTATACGCGCTCAGATGGCCAAGTTTGAGGCAAATGGACTGGATCAGGAAATGAATGAAGGACGTGCGTCCGGAGAATTGTACAAGAATGATACCATTCCATTATGCCGGCAGGCAGCGGCAGAAGCGGTGGTATTGTTAAAAAATGAGCATCAGACCTTACCGATCCGACAGGGAGAGAAGGTGGCAGTGTTTGGCCGCTGTGCCCTTAATTATTTTGGTGTTGGATATGGAAGCGGCGGAGATGTCTGCCGCCCTTATATGAGAAATCTCTATGAGGGACTTGATGAACTTGGCGTATGCTATGACAAGGAACTTTATGATGTTTATGCAAAGTGGATCGCAGAGCCGAAGAATGAGCCGGATGAAGGTTGGTGGGGTCACTGGCCCATGAATTTTCCGGAGATGCCCCTGCGTGACGATCTGGTAAAAGCAGCTGCAGAAAGAAATGATCTTGCGGTGGTTGTAATTGGAAGAGCCGCAGGAGAGGATCGGGAAAATGTTTTAAAAGAGGGCAGTTTCTATCTTACGAAGCTGGAAAAGAAAATGCTGAAAAGTGTAAGCACATCATTTGATCGTGTGGCTGTTGTGCTGGATTGCGGTAATGTCATCGATATGAGTTGGACCATGGACTATGACATATCGGCGATCCTGTATGCATGGCAAGGAGGAATGGAGAGCGGAACAGCCCTTGCGGATGTGTTGACCGGCAAGGTGAATCCTTCCGGCAGATTGACAGATACCATAGCGAAAAGATATGAAGATTATCCGTCTGCGAAGTATTTTGGCGGCAAAGTATTTAACGATTACGCAGAGGATATTTTTGTGGGATATCGTTATTTTGAGACATTTGCCAGAGATAAGGTTCTCTATCCTTTTGGCCATGGACTCAGTTATACGACATTTGATATGTCTGGCAGATTGCAGGTTGACGGAGATAAGATCACAGCGACTGTCAATGTTAAGAATACGGGCTCTGTGGCAGGTAAGCAGGTGGTTCAGATTTATGGCAGAGCGCCACAGGGTAAGTTGGGCAAGCCGGAGCTGGAACTGATGGGTTTTGCCAAGACAGATGTGCTGGCACCGGGAGATGAGGTGGTGATTTCTGTGACATCTGATCTTACAAGTCTGGCATCTTATGATGACACCGGTGTGACAGGTCATTTATCTGCTTTTGTATTGGAAGCAGGGGAATACGGGATTTGCCTGGGAAATTCATCCGGTGATGTAACAGAGATTGGAAAAGTGATGGTGGAGGCTGATCGTGTTGTGGAGCAATGCGAGGCTGTCTTTGCAGTTTCAAAAGAGACTGTATTTAAACGGATGGTAAATCGTGACGGTCAGATGGTAATGGAGGATGTACCTGTGACCGGACTGGATTTAAGACAACGGATCGCGTCCAGGTTTCCGGCTGCCATAGAGAGATCACAGGAAACGCCGCTTACTTTTGATGAGGTGCAAAAGAATCCTGCCCTTCTGGATGAGTTTATTGCACAACTTTCCCCGGAGGAATTATTTGATCTGACCAAAGGATATGGACCGATGAATTCTCCTGATGGTGTGGCTGGCAATGCCGGTGCCTTCGGCGGTGTGACAGAAGATCTTAAGGCAAGAAAAATCCCACCGGTGATTACGGCGGATGGACCCAGTGGTGTTCGAATTAAAAGGATCTGTACATTGCTTCCTTGTGGTACGGCACTGGCGTCTACTTTTAATCCGGAACTGACAGAAAAACTGTATCAAATGGTTGGTGCAGAAGCGAAACACTACGAAGTGGATATGCTGCTTGCACCGGGAATGAATATTCACAGGAATCCGCTTTGCGGACGTAATTTTGAATATTATTCCGAAGACCCCTACCTTACAGGTAAGATGGCATCCGCAGCAGTCAGAGGATTACAGTCTAATGGTATTAGTGCCTGCCCGAAGCATTTTGCATGTAATAATCAGGAGGTGCGTCGTAACACGAATGACTCAAGAGTAAGTGAGAGGGCACTGCGGGAAATTTATCTCAAAGGCTTTGAGATTATGGTTAAGGAAGCCCATCCCCGTTCCATCATGACAAGTTATAATAAGATCAATGGTGTATGGAATCATTATAATTATGATCTTACCACGACGGTGCTTAGAAAAGAATGGGGATATGAGGGACTGGTCATTACCGACTGGTGGCTTCAGCCAGATCAGTCCCGTGAATTTGAGGGAGTAGGAGATGATGAATGCCGGATCCGTGCACAGGTGGATGTCAATATGCCGGGAGGCAACCGACCGGGACCGGGTAAAAAATTATCGGAAGAACGTCTGGTCTCTTATGGTAAGCCCGATGGAATTACGCTTGGTGAACTTCAGCGCAGTGCCAAAAATGTCCTGAAGTTTGTGCTTGAAGCAAAATATTTATAAAAATTGTTGACGAATATCCCGGGAATGTGTATAATGACTAACAGTGCAATAGAAAGAACCCAAACAGTTGGATGTGCACAATACACAACTGGAGGGAGGTTGGAAGAGATATGTCAAGTGTAATCGTAAAAGAGAACGAGTCCTTAGATAGCGCACTGCGCAGATTCAAGAGAAACTGTGCAAAGGCAGGTATCCAGCAGGAAATTCGTAAGAGAGAGCATTACGAGAAGCCTAGCGTAAAGCGTAAGAAGAAATCTGAAGCTGCTAGAAAGCGTAAGTATAACTAAGTTATAGCAATGAAGAGATGTGATGAATGTCACATCTCTTTTTTTATTTTGCGTCGGGGACACCTCGTGGCAAAAGAACCGTCCCCGACGCACCACAAGGAGGAATTTTATGAACGAGACAAACCAAAACCGGCAGGTGCGTGTGATTCCTGCAACAAAACGCTGGGTTTCCGACCGCAGGCAGCTGATGACTCTGGACAATGTGAGGGTGGCAGCCTACTGCAGGGTTTCAACCGGGGATGAAACCCTGCAGACATCCTATACAAAGCAGGTGGAATACTATACCCGTATTATCCACACAAATCCCCGTTGGCAGTTTGCCGGCATTTATGCGGATGAGGCCGCCACCGGAACTTCCAGAAAAAAACGGATGCAGTTTAACCGGATGATCTCCGATGCCATGGAGGGGGAGATTGACTATATTATTACAAAATCCATTTCAAGATTTGCCAGAAATACACTGGATGCTTTGGACTGTGTGCGTCAGATGCAGCAGCTGGATCCGCCGGTGGGGGTATATTTTGAAAAGGAAAACATAGATACCCTGGATGTGAAAAGTGAATTGATCCTTACCATTCTCTCTGCCATGGCCCAAGACGAGAGCCGTTCCATATCTGATAATATACGCTGGACGTTTCAGCGGAATTTTCAGGAGGGCAAGCCTCATATCGATATTGACAGACTTCTTGGATATAACAAAGGACCAAAGGGAGAGTGGCTGATCAATGACGAGGAGGCGGAGACCGTACGTTATATTTTTCAGCATTATCTGGATGGGGAAAGTGGCCGCAAGAGTGCCAGGGATCTGAATGCCATGGGAAAAAAGACCAGCCGGGGAAATGACTGGTATGTCAGCAGCGTGTTCAATATACTGAGAAATGAGAAATTTGTTGGAGATTGTGAGATGCAAAAGACCATCACCCAGAATTTTCTTACCCACGAATCCATCCCTAACAATGGAGAAGCTCCGAAATATTATGTGAAGGATCATCACGAAGGGATCATTGATCGCAAACTATGGGATGCGGTGCAGCAAAAATTAAAGGAGATGTAGAATTGTATCTGGTAGAGTCGGGCTTATGGTTCTTATTTTGGCGACAGAGATATGGCTGAAAAAACGTCTGGCAGCAGAGTTCCCGGAGGAAAAGGTGGGACTCTGAAAGGAATAACTTCATATTAATATTATCTTAAATTTTGAAAACAGTTGGCAATTGAGGTCGCCTCAATTTGCCAGCTGTTTTTTTGTGCATTTGGCTGACCTTTTTGTTGGACAGGAAGGGATTGGATGTGTCCACTAGACAAATGTGTTATGGACACACTTGTCGATTTCAGATAAAAACACGCCTGGAAAGGGAGCAGAAATGACTTGTCGTACGAAAGAAAACAGATGGAAAATCAAA
>CAMEWP010000080.1 GCA_945946605.1 uncultured Pseudobutyrivibrio sp.
ATTTATGTTGGAAATCATAAGGCTTATGATAGAAGATTACTGTCACAGGCATGATCTGGAAGCAGAAATCTATCTGTACGCTTCGGGAGCGGAACTTTTATCCATGGCAAGAGACCTGGATCTGTTGTTTCTTGATATCCAGATGCCGGGGATGGACGGGATTGAAGCGGGAAAATTGCTGCGGAAAAAGAACAGGGACTGTAAGATCATCATTTCGTCCGGCTATGAGGAGCGGATGAAGGATACCTTTTGTCTGGAGGCGTTCTGTTTTCTGTCAAAGCCTTTTCAGGCAGATGAATTTGAGGCGGCAATGCGAACTTTTGAGGAAAGCAGAGTCGGATACCAGACCATAGAACTCTATGAGACCAGGCAGCCTGTTTGGTTGAGACAGAGGGACATCATCTATATTCAGACCTACGACAGCTATACGGAATTTATGGTGAAAGACCGCATGATGCGGAGTGAAAAATCTTTGCGCGATCTGGAAGAAGAGCTGGATCGACGGCTCTTCTTTCGTGTAAACAAGAAATACATTGTCAATTACAGCTATATTGATGCCTATGAGGCAGGAAATATTCATATCCACGGAATTGTCATTCCGGTATCCAGGAGAAGAAAAAAGGATTTTGAACAGGGATATAGGGAATATGATCTGAGAATGTGAAAGGCAGTGGATGTGATATGGAAGAAAATATATTTTTTGTAGCAACTTATATGGTCGAGGCGGTGAAATACTGCCTGGGAGCATTCTGGTTTTTAGAGGAGAAGCTGAAGAACAAAAAGGCGTATATCTGGACAGGCCTGTTTCTTAGCTTTTGTCTTATACTGCCGGGCCCAATGGTCACAGTCAAAAACAGTCCGGTGATCCTTCTGGCGGTGCTGTGTACCACGTTTTTTCTGCTGGAAGGCACTTGGACGGAAAGACTTATAAAGCTTAGTCTTTTGTTTATCATCGTCATCAATCTGGATGAAATGCTTTCCGGGTTTACGAAAGGGCTGGTGGAGGCTCTCTCCTGGCAGGAGTATGTCAGAACATATTTGGACAGCCTTATGGGATTACTTCTGATCCTTCTGATGGGACTGCTTGGCAGCCGGCGAAAGAAGAAGGAACAAAATTATAACCACATGTATCTGATGGTTATTTTCTGTGGTGTTGTGATGTCCCTTACTGTGGGAACGCTGAATTATGTAAGGGGATATATTTTAAATGACAGATTTCAACTGTTCTCTGCTGTATTTATTGCCTGCTCTTATCTGGGAATTGGATTGCTCAGCCGTCTTTTGATCAAACTCAGGAGACAGAATGATAAAATGCGGGAACTTTTGGAACAGGAAAAGCGGATGGGTGAAATGCAGATGCATTACTATCAGCAGCTGCTGGAAAAGGAGGAGGAGACAAAGAAATTCCGGCATGATATCAATAATCATCTGCTCTGTGTGAAAAATATGATGCAGCAGGGGAATGCTTCCTCTGCCATGGAATATTTAAAACAATTGTATGGGGAGATATCCCTGATCCGTTCTATGGTATATCACACTGGAAATGAGCTGATGGACATTATCGTAAACGAGAAACTTACCGATCTGCCGAAGGATATCAAAGTTACTATATTGGGCCAGGTGGGGAAAATAGAAGGAATCGAGGATAAAGATCTTTGTACTATCATGGCAAATCTGTTGGACAATGCCAAAGAAGCGGTGGAAAGGATGGAAGGGGGCCACAAAAAGATTGAAATACGGTTCAAAAGCGGCAGCAGGTGGACAGAAATTGTTGTGGGGAATTCTATTGCGGAAAAAGTGGAGGAATCCCAGCTGTCTCATTCCTCAAAAAAGAATCCCGATCAACATGGAATTGGTTTACATAACGTGAGAAACACCGTGAAAAAATATGGCGGAAGTATGGAGTTTGCAAGTCAGTCGGATCTGTTTGAAGTGCACATATGTTTGCCAAAATATGACCGTTCAGGGAGTTAAGTGACCGTTTACGGGTGTTGTATGGACGCATTTGTTGGTTTTTGTTATGAATAATAATGTGTTTAAACATAATAAGAAAAAGGAGGATCAGCAATATGGCAGTACCATACGGATGGATTGATATTTTCCTGGAATGGCTTTTCGGCTAGAAGGGAAAAACATATCATTCTTTGAAATAACAGGAGTGTGATCCGTCATCCCTTTCCGCTTTTTGAGGGAAGGGATGGAAATGGATCACGACAATGACTGTGATCAAAACCAAACAAAAAAAGGAAAAAAAGAAGAGAAGAGAGGAAATACATAATGAACCGTAAAAACATTGAGGACATTTTGTTGCAGATGGGAGTTCCTGCCAATATTAATGGATTTCGTTACATTGTGGATGCGATACTTTTCATGAACGATGAAGGAACCTGGAATTTGAAATATACCTATCTGTATTATCTGGTTGCAAAAAAATATCATACATCGATTGAGTGTGTAGAGAGGGCAATGAGGCATGCATTTGAAACAGCCAGGAAAACGGAAAATGCCAGGGCAATGGTGGAACATTATATCGGATATGCACACAGATCCAACTCGGCTTCTCTGAAAATGTTATATATCCGACTGAAGGATGATGAGGAGGAAGGGACTGATACAGAATTTTTCCGGAAGGAAAGGGCGGATGAGATTCCGGAGTACCAAAAGGAAAGAAGAGAGATCAAGATCCCTGAGGTCAGTCCTTACAGAAAGAGAACGGTGCAGGTGAAACATGAACCGGAAAACGGTAAGATGTATCCCGGGCAGCCGGCTGATGAGACAGACGAAAATGTGATGCACCTGATGGTTGTCCATGATCAGGATGCTATTCGTACAGAGCTAAAGAAACTGGTTTCCGAGCTGCTGCAGGAAATGATGGGAGCACCGGCGTAATAAAATGAAATAATGAAAGAAAGACGATAGAGAAACATCCTTTCCTTATCGTCTTTTTTTGTGTACAATAAAGGTGTTTTTAAGATAATTTTTTTTAGATAGAAGAAAGACAGGAGCATGATGAATATGAAGCGTGTAATCTTAATTGTATTGGACAGTGTGGGAATCGGTGCACTGCCGGATGCGGCCGATTATGGTGATGAGGGAAGCAATACCCTGCTTGCAGCATCCAAAAGTCCGCTGTTTTCCATGGAGCATATGAGAAAACTGGGATATTTTAATATTGATGGTGTCAGAATAGGAAAACGGGAGCAGAACCCTCAGGCAGCATACGCGCGTTTGGCGGAGGTCTCCAAAGGAAAAGATACCACCATCGGCCATTGGGAGATCGCCGGAGTTGTATCCGAGGCGCCGCTGCCCACATATCCCAATGGATTTCCGGCGGAGGTGATAGATGCTTTTTCCAAAGCCTGCGGCAGGGGTGTGCTCTGCAATCTGCCCTATTCCGGGACAGAGGTGCTGAAAGATTATGGAAAAGCCCATATGGAGACAGGAGATCTCATCGTGTATACCTCGGCAGATTCCGTTTTTCAGATCGCAGCCCATGAGGATATCGTGCCGGTGGAACAGCTGTATGAATACTGCCGGATCGCCAGAAAACTCCTTGTGGGGAAACACGGCGTGGGAAGAGTCATCGCAAGACCTTTCGTGGGAGAGTCGGGGAATTTTACCAGAACCTCCCGACGTCATGATTTTTCACTGGAGCCGCCGGCAGTTACCATGCTGGATATTATATCGGAAGAGGGATACGAAGTGCGGTCGGTGGGAAAGATCATAGATATTTTTGCCGAAAGGGGAATCACCGACTATGTGCGTACCACCGGAAATGAGGACGGCATCGAAAAGACTATAGAGATGATGAAACAGGAATTTGAAGGACTTCTCTTTGTTAATCTGGTGGATTATGATATGCTTTACGGCCATCGGAACGATGTGGATGGCTATGCAAAGGCTCTGACTTATTTTGATGAGCAGTTGCCAAGGATCCTTGATGGTATGGGACCGGAGGATGTCCTGATGATCACGGCGGATCATGGATGTGATCCCAGCACCCCTTCCACAGATCATTCCAGAGAGTATGTGCCCCTGGTTATTTACGGGGAACCGGTGGCGGCCGGAAGAAATTTCGGTACCATCCGGGGAATGAACAGTATCTGTGCCACCATACTGGAATATTTCCGGACAAAAAAGAGGCTGCCGGGAGAAGTGCTGGATTTTCAAAAATAATTTTTGCGGAAAAAGCAGGCATTTCTTGACAAGGGGCTGGCTTGTGAGATAAACTGATAAAGTTTGAGAAAGTTTTTGCGCAGGAAGGAGATCCCCGTGTCAAATTTGAAAAAAGAGATAGAAAAAAGAAGAACTTTTGCCATTATTTCTCACCCGGATGCAGGTAAGACGACACTGACAGAAAAATTCCTGTTATACGGAGGAGCCATCAATCTGGCCGGTTCTGTAAAAGGAAAAGCTACCGCGCGTCATGCGGTGTCCGACTGGATGGAGATAGAAAAGGAGAGAGGAATTTCCGTTACTTCCTCTGTGCTGCAGTTCAATTACGATGGATACTGCATTAATATTCTGGATACACCGGGACATCAGGATTTCTCCGAGGACACATACCGGACCCTTATGGCGGCGGATTCTGCTGTCATGGTCATCGACGCGTCAAAGGGTGTGGAGGCCCAGACCAGAAAACTGTTTAAGGTCTGTGTGATGCGCCATATCCCGATTTTTACCTTTATCAATAAAATGGACCGGGATGCCAATGATACCTTTGAACTTTTAGATGACATTGAGAAGGAACTGGGGATCGCCACCTGTCCTGTTAACTGGCCCATTGGATCCGGTAAGAATTTTAAGGGAGTCTATGACCGCAATACCAGAAAGGTAATGACCTTTGCAGATACCTTAAAGGGAACCAAGGAAGGAACGGAGAAGGAAATCTCCATCGATGATCCGGCGCTGGAGCAGGAGATCGGATCTGCTTTCCGTGATCAACTGATAGAAGAGATCGAACTGCTGGATGGAGCCAGCGCGGAATTTGATATGGATCTGGTTTCAAAGGGAGAACTTTCCCCGGTATTTTTTGGATCAGCTCTCACAAACTTTGGTGTGGAGACTTTCCTGAAGCATTTCCTTCAGATGACTTCCTCACCACTGCCGCGTATGTCTGACCAGGGGGTCATCGATCCTTTCCGTCCGGAGTTTTCTGCTTTTGTATTTAAGATTCAGGCAAATATGAACAAGGCCCACAGAGACAGGATCGCCTTTATGAGAATCTGTTCCGGAGAATTTGACGCCGGAATGGAAGTGTTCCATGTGCAGGGGGGCCGGAAGATCAAACTGTCTCAGCCACAGCAGATGATGGCACAGGAACGCAAGATCGTAGACCATGCCTATGCAGGAGACATCATAGGTGTCTTTGATCCGGGAATCTTTTCCATCGGAGATACCATTACAACATCTTCGGACAAGTTTGCCTTTGAGGGAATTCCCACCTTTGCGCCGGAGCATTTTGCTCGTGTCATCCAGGTGGATACCATGAAGCGGAAACAGTTTATGAAGGGAATCACCCAGATCGCCCAGGAGGGTGCCATCCAGATTTTCCAGGAATTCCATACCGGTATGGAAGAGATCATTGTGGGAGTGGTAGGTGTGCTGCAGTTTGATGTACTGAAATACCGGCTGAACAATGAGTACAACGTGGAGATCCGCATGGAAAACCTTCCCTATGAACATATCCGTTGGATCGAGAACAAGGATATTGATATTGAAAAGATCCAGGGAACTTCCGATATGAAGAAGATCAAGGATCTGAAAGGCCGGCCGCTGCTGTTGTTTGTCAACAGTTGGAGTGTGGGCATGACGTTAGAGCGTAACGAGGGACTTGTGCTTTCCGAATTTGGACGGGACTAGTTCATTGACTCCGGAAGGAGACAAAAGAAAAACTTTACAAATAAATTCTGTTGTAGTAAAGTTTTTAAGTAAGTATGTTATAGTAAATATGTAGGACAAAGACGTTCGGTTTCGCCACATGACAGCAGTGCTGCGGTGCATGGAAATAGACGCCTTTTTCTGCTTTATGTGATGTTATCGGATTCTTTTGATGCAGAAGGGGAGTGTCGTATGGCAAGTCATATCATAGATGAAGTTCTGACATTTGTAGAAGAAAATGATGTTAAATTTATCCGCCTGGCGTTTTGTGATATCTTTGGCAATCAGAAGAATATTTCCATTATGCCTATGGAGTTGGAGAAGGCGTTTGCCATCGGAATTAATTTCGATTCTTTTCTGATCCTGGGGTATGATGACCCCGTATATCAGGATCTGTTTTTAAAACCGGATCCTACGACGCTGGATATTCTCCCCTGGAGACCACAGCAGGGAAGAGTGGTAAGGTTTTACTGTGATGTGGTTCTGGCAGACGGAAGTCCTTATCCCTATGATGCCCGTAAGTTCTTAAAGGATACCATCAGGGAGTGTAATGAGATGGGATTTACCTGTCGGGTAGGTTTAAAGAGTGAGTTTTATCTCTTTAAGACCGATGAGGAGGGCCATCCCACCAACATTCCATGGGATGAGGGAGGATATTTTGATATTTCACCTCTGGATAAGGGGGAAGACATCAGAAGAGAGATCTGTCTTTGCCTGGAAGAAATGGGGATTCAGCCGGAATCTTCCCATCACGAACACGGACCGGGACAAAATGAGATTGATTTTAAGGCCTCCGATGCCCTGAGTACGGCAGATCATTTTATTACTTACAAAAATGTGGTGGGTGCCATTTCAGAACGAAACGGTGTTTATGCATCTTTTGCACCAAAGCCTATCAAGGGAAAGAGTGGCAATGGACTTCATATGAAGATCTCTACCTTCCGGGATGGGGTCAATCTGGATGAGGTTGATCCGGAATTTACCACAAACTTTATGGCAGGTGTTTTTCACCGGATGAGAGACATTACATTGTTTTTGAATCCTCAGGTGGAATCCTATGAGCGATTTGGTGAAAATGAGGCTCCCAAATATATTACATGGTCAGCCCAGAACCGTTCCCGTCTGATGCGTGTTCCTATTGTGCACGGCAAGCGGACCTGCTTTATTCTACGGTCACCGGATTCCGGGATCAATCCTTATGTGGCTTTTGCCATGGTGATCCGTGCCGGGCTTGAGGGTGTGAAGAAGAAAGAAACGCTGCCGGCGCCGGTGGATACCAGTATGCGGATGCTGACAAAAGAGCAGCGGCAGGGATATGATAAGCTGCCGGAATCCATAGAGGAAGCAGTGGAATGTGCCAGAAACAGTGCCTTTTTGCAGAATGGCCCATGCAAGGATGTAGCCAATCGTGTGATTGAAGTGATGGAACAGCAGTTTCATCTGCAGTAACAGGTGAAGGAGCAATTATGGACAGGGCACTCATTGTGTGTGATTCACCGAAGGGTACTGATTTTTACAGGGATTTCCTATTGCAGAATGGCTGCGGTGATGTGGTGGTTGTGGACAACGGAGCAGAGGCAAAACGCAGAATGATCCATCAGGATTTTTCTATCTGCGTCATCAATGCGCCGCTTCGGACAGAATCAGGGGAGCAGTTATCTATAGAACTGGCAGAGAAAAATATTTGTCAGGTTATTTTGTTTGTAAAAGCAGAATATATGGAGGAGATTACCGAAAGGGTCGAAGATTTTGGTGTGATTACCGTATCAAAACCAATCAGCAGACAGATGTTCTGGAGCGCTTTGAAACTGGCAAAGGTGACACAGAAGCGTATCGATATGGCGCAGATGGAGAACATGAAACTGCAGAAGAAAATAGAAGATCTGAAACTGGTTTCCCGGGCAAAATGCGTACTCATTGAGTATCAGGGAATGTCTGAGGAGGAGGCTCATAAATATATTGAGCGTCAGGCTATGGACCAGCGGATGACAAGAGTTGAAGTGGCAAAGGATATTTTAAACAGATACTAATAAAAGAGGAGAAACGAGGATTATGACAAAACACATTTTTGTAACGGGCGGCGTAGTATCAGGACTGGGTAAAGGAATTACCGCAGCCTCCCTGGGAAGGTTATTGAAAATGAGAGGTTATAAGGTGGCATCCCAGAAACTGGATCCCTATATGAATGTAGATCCGGGTACCATGAGTCCTTATCAGCACGGTGAAGTATTTGTTACAGATGACGGAGCTGAGACAGATCTGGATCTGGGACATTACGAGCGTTTCATTGACGAAAGCCTGAATAAGTATTCCAATCTTACCAGCGGTAAAGTGTACTGGAATGTTTTGAACCGGGAGCGTCAAGGTGAGTACCTGGGACAGACGGTGCAGGTGATTCCCCATATCACAGAGGAGATCAAGCACTTTATTTATATGGGAGCAGAGAGCTCTCAGGCAGATGTTCTGATCACTGAGATTGGTGGTACCACCGGTGATATCGAAAGCCAGCCGTTCCTGGAGGCAATTCGTCAGGTTGCAATGGAGAAAGGTCATGAAAACTGTCTGTTTATCCATGTGACACTGGTTCCTTACCTGAGCGGATCAGATGAGCATAAATCCAAGCCTACCCAGCATTCCGTAAAGGAACTCCGTTCCTTTGGTATTGCTCCGGATATCATCGTTACTCGTGTGGACCGTCCTTTGGAGGAGAGCATCAAGGAAAAGATCGCTCTGTTCTGTAATGTGAAAAAGGACTGCGTAATTGAGAATAATACACTGGAATGTCTGTATGAAGCACCTTTGATGCTGCACAACTATGGATTGGACGATGTTGCCTGCCGCGCCCTGGGTCTGGACCAGAAAGCACCGGACATGAAAGAATGGGAAG
>CAMEWP010000081.1 GCA_945946605.1 uncultured Pseudobutyrivibrio sp.
TACTAACCCTATTATAACGGGTTTCCATAAAAATGACAACCGCTTACTTTCCTTCTCGTATTTTTCCAAAATGATCGTAGGCAAGATCTGTTGCCACTCTTCCTTTCGGTGTCCGCTGGATAAAACCATTTTTTACAAGATAGGGTTCATATACCTCCTCGATGGTACCGCTGTCCTCACCGATGGAAGCTGCCAGGGTATCTAAGCCCACAGGTCCGCCGCCAAATTTATCGATAATGGTAAGGATCATGGTTCTGTCACTGATATCCAGCCCCATGGAATCCACCTCTAAAAGATCCAGGGCTGTGGCAGCCACATGTTCTGTAATACGGCCGTCAAACCTAACCTCCGCAAAATCTCTGACTCTCTTTAACAGACGGTTGGCAAGACGAGGTGTACCTCTGGATCTGCGTGCTAATTCCATAGCTCCGGCATCATCAATATCCACCCCCAGTTTTTTGGCTGACTGCAGGATGATCTTCTTTAATTCTTCCGGTGTATAAAACTCCAGATGATGGATCACACCAAAACGGTCTCTTAAGGGAGCCGACAAAAGTCCTGCCCGTGTGGTAGCACCTACCAGGGTAAATTTGGGGAGATCCAGGCGGATGGATTTGGCAGTGGAACCTTTGCCGATCATAATATCAATGGCATAATCCTCCATTGCCGGATACAGAACTTCTTCCACCTGGCGGTTCAGACGATGGATCTCGTCCACAAAGAGCAGATCCCCCTCAGATAAATTGCTGAGGATTGCTGCCATTTCCCCTGGTTTTGCAATTGCCGGACCGGAAGTTACCTTCACATGAACCCCCATCTCATTTGCAATGATACCGGCCAGTGTTGTTTTTCCAAGTCCAGGAGGACCATAAAACAATACATGATCTAATGGTTCCCCACGCATCTTTGCAGCTTCTATGTATACTTTTAAATTTTCCTTGGCTTTTTGCTGTCCCACATATTCATCCAGCGTCTGGGGCCGGAGTGAGGCTTCGGTAGGTATATCTTCCTGCATGACCTGGGTGGAAATCACTCTCTTTTCCATATTCTGCTCCTTTTACAAAAATGCCATCTGCTTTAATGTCTGTTTCAACAGGTCTTCCACCTGGGCATCCTCCGGAATATCCATTCCCTGCATGGCACGAAGTACATCCGAGGAAGCATAACCTAAGGATGTCAGCGCCATAACCACTTCATTCTTCACTCCGGTTATGGCAGATCCGGCAGCTGCTGATGCACCGCGTTCGCTTCTTGCATCAAAGGCCTCCATAAAATCAAGTTTATCCTTCAGATCAAGAATGACTCTCTGGGCTGTTTTTGCTCCGATTCCGGGAGCTGCGGAAATTGCCTTTGCGTCTTCCGACAAAATTGCAAACCGCAGATCATCCACAGAAAGAACAGACAGGATTGCCAGCGCCCCCTTTGGACCAATACCATTCACAGAAATCAGAAGCCGGAATAGTTCCAGTTCCTCCTCAGACAAAAATCCATAGAGAACCTGCGCATCTTCTCTCACCTGAAAATGTGTATAAACCTTGATCTCCTGTCCCATGGACACCCGGTTCAATACAGAAGACGGCACCAGGATCCGATAACCGATCCCGTGATTGTCCACAACAATAGATTCTTCACTGACTCCGGCCAGCTTACCGGAAATATATGCGTACATAACTGCTCCTTCTTTTGATGTTCTTCTCTTCGACACTCTGCAGCCACAAACTTACTCAATGCAGCCGCAGCAGAATTTCCTGGGAAATGATCCCAATCAGAAGTCCGGTGATCACACCCGCCACCAGCAGCAGAGGAAAATATAAGATCAGATTATAATTTTCCACCACAAGCATTGCCACCAGGATCTGCCCCAGATTATGACTGATTCCTCCTGCGATACTGACAGAGATCACCTTAAATTTACCGGTATGTTTCATAAGAAACATAACCACAAAACTAAGGACCGCTCCTGCAAGACTGTATACGATACTAAAAGCATTACCAAACATAAATCCTGCCAGTAAAACCCGAAGCACTGATATTATGATGGCATCCATCGGACCCACAAGATACATCAGCACCACGATCACCACATTGGTAAGTCCCAGTTTCATCCCGGGAACACCGAAATAAAAGGGGATCAGGGATTCCACATAGGAAAAGATCAGGGCCAACCCAAGAAATACGCCGAGAAAAGCTCCCTTTTTTGCCTTATTGTTTCTGCTACTTTCCTTCATATCTCCTACCTGTTTACCGTGCAACAGAATCCAGTTCCGGCTCTGTCTCAGATGAGATTTCTACCACCACACGATTGGGAAGACAGACGATAGTCTGGCGATCTGCTGATATCTTTCCCTGCCTGATGCACAGATGATCCGGGCAGTCAGCTTCTGCCATAAATACTTCACCGTCCGAAATGCGGACAAGATTCACCACCTGTCCATCCCGGCTCACTTCAATCTCCTGGTCCTGTGCAAGATCATAGGTTCCATAAACCTTGCCATCCATGGTAATGGTTACTGTGTCCCCTGTATTTTGCGTGGCAAAATACCATATCACAAGGCAAACCACACAGGCTGCCGCAAGAACACTAATAAACATTATATCATTTCTTCCTATCCGCTTCCTCATAGGATCTACTCACCTAAACCCGTTCTCCGATATAATAAAAACCTCTGCATTCTGCCAGACGGACAGTCACAAAACTTCCAATCTCAGAAGCATCACCTTTTAGATGAACCACGGAATTATTTTCCAGTCGACCGGTTATCATGGAATCATCCTGGGAATTTACCTCTTCGATGAGCACTTCTGCAACTTTTCCGGTCCATTTTGCCTTCTGCATCTTCTCTTTTTCCTGAACCAATGCTAAAAGACGGGAAAAACGATCAGAAACCACATCTTCCGGAACCTGATCCTCAAAAGAAGCTGCCGGTGTGCCGGTCCGCTTGGAATAAATAAAGGTAAAGGCACTGTCGTACTCAACCTTATCCACCACATCCATGGTCTCTAAGAAATCTTCCTCTGTCTCACCCGGGAAACCAACAATAATGTCGGTTGTCAGTGCAATATCCGGCATTGCCGTTTTGATCCGGTCCACAAGAGCCAGATACTGTTCCTTATCATATTTACGGTTCATCCTCTTTAAGATGCTGCTGCTTCCGGATTGAAGGGGAAGGTGAAGATGATGACAGATCTTTTTGGAAGATGCCATAACCTGGATGAGATCATCGGACAGATCCTTTGGATGACTGGTCATAAAACGGATCCGCTTTAATCCCTCGATTTTCTCAATCTCAGTAAGAAGCTGGGCAAATGTAATCTCCTCCTTCAGTCCTCTGCCGTAGGAATTCACATTCTGTCCCAACAACATGACCTCAACTACACCGTCATCCACAAGGCGGCGGATCTCAGCAAGGATCTCCTCCGGCTCCCGGCTGCGTTCTCTTCCCCTCACATAGGGCACAATGCAGTAGCTGCAGAAATTGTTGCAGCCGAACATGATATTGACACCGGATTTAAAAGAATACTTTCTTTCCACCGGCAGATTTTCAACAATCTGGTCTGTGTCCTTCCAGATATCAACGATCATACCATCTTCCAAAAACATTCTTGCCAAAAGTTCTGCAAACTTATAAATATTGTGAGTGCCAAATACCAGATCCACAAAACGATAAGATTTACGGATCTTTTCCACTACGGTAGGCTCCTGCATCATACAGCCGCAGAGCGCGATCTTCATGGCAGGATTTTTCTTTTTGTAGCTTTGAAGAACACCCAGGCGGCCATACACTTTATTGTTGGCATTTTCTCTAACCGTACAGGTATTGTAGATCACAAAATCTGCATCTTCCTGTTCACTTTGCACATATCCTACCTTTTCCAGGATACCCACAAGTTTTTCCGAATCTCTGGAGTTCATCTGACAGCCAAAGGTAGTGACACAAAAAGTCAGGGGTCTGCCCAGCTGTGCTGATTCCTGTGCTACCAGTTCCCGCACAACATCCATATAATAATATTGTCTTTCTGGCTCCTTTTCGGGGGCTTCTTTGCATAATAATTCATGTAAACTCATATTTGTTATCCTCTGATCTGTCCATTTCCTCGAATCACATATTTGGTACTCGTCAATGCCTGAAGTCCCATTGGTCCTCTGGCATGAAGTTTCTGTGTGCTAATACCGATTTCAGCACCAAAACCAAATTCAAATCCATCTGTAAATCTGGTTGATGCGTTCACATAAACACAGGCCGCATCTACCTGATCCAGGAATTTCTGCGCATGGTCGTAAGAATTTGTTACAATTGCCTCAGAATGTCCTGTATTGTATCGATTGATATGGGCTATAGCCTCATCAATATTCTCCACTGTTTTCACAGAAATAATATAATCCAGATATTCTTTTCCCCAGTCTTCCTCTGTGGCAGCCACACTTTCTTTTAAATACTTAGCGCCGGAAGCATCACTGCGGATTTCCACATTTTTTTCCCGAAGACGCTTCTCTAACACAGGAAGAAAATCCGCGGCAATTTTTTTATGGATCACCAGTGATTCACAAGCATTGCAGACGCCAATCCTCTGGGTTTTTGCATTCATGATGATATCGCATGCCATATCAAAATCAGCTGTCTCATCCACATAAATATGACAATTTCCGGTGCCGGTCTCGATCACCGGAATGGTTGCCTGCTCCACAACTGTGCGGATCAATCCCGCACCACCTCTTGGAATCAGTACATCCACATAGCCATTCATTTTCATAAATTGTTCTGTGACTTCACGGCTGGTGTCCTCGATCAAAAGAAGACTCTCTTTCGGAAGTCCAACGCTTTCCAATGCACCCTGTATGGAAGATACAATTGCACGATTAGAATCAATGGCATCACTGCCGCCTTTTAAGATCACTGCATTACCGGTCTTAAAACACAGACCAAACACATCCGCCGTTACATTGGGGCGTGCCTCATAAATGACACCAACCACACCAAGAGGCACCCGGCGCTGGGAAATTTCCAGTCCGTTTGGACGCCTTGTGCTTCCTGTTTCTTCCCCGATAGGATCCGGCAGCGCCACCACCTGACGAAGGCCATCTGCCATCTGATGGATCCTCTCCTTTGTGAGAAGTAATCTGTCCAAAAGTCCCTGGGGCATCTGTTTTTGACGTCCCCGGTCCATATCGGAAGCATTAGCTGCTATGATCTTATCCGCATCGGCCTCCAGCCCGGCCGCTGCCGCAAGAATCCCCTCATTTTTTCTTGTGGTTGAAAGGGATGCAAGCTGATATTTCATTTCTTTTGCTGTTTGACATATCTCCAGTAGTTCCATTATGGTTCCTCCTGTCAGATTTTTTGTTTAACATCTTTTTTTAATATCTTTTGTCCTTTTTCTGAGCAGACATAAATTCTCTCTTCTGTAATGACAAGATCCATCCCCTGATCCCAGTGGGCGGGTTCTATCCTATCACTAAGCTGACCTTCGTAGCAGATTCCTATCCGGATCATGTCAGGATAACTTTTCAGAAACCTGTCATAGTATCCTCTACCAAACCCCAGTCTGTTTCCTGCTGTATCAAAAACAACCCCCGGTACAAAGCAGATCACAGTTTCTTCCGTGTGCAAAGTCTGATCCATGGAAAAAAGCTCTGATCCAACCGGTTCCATAATATGAAAGGAACCTTCCTTCAAATCTTTGTCCGGATCATCCACCCGGATAAAATCCATCTGCTCTCCCCTTGTCCTGGGATAAAAAATCTGTGGTACAGACATCTTCTGATCTGCAGCAGAAGTATTTTGATATAGAAGTTCCCGGATAAAAGGTGAAAGATCGGCCTCATTTCCCAACGCAGCATAGGTAAGGATCACCCCAGGGTATGTTGCCGAAGCAAATATTTGGCGGATCAGGCTGCATATCTTTAAGTAATCTCTTTGCACCCGATCTCTGGATAGATCATTTCTCCACTGTTTCTTTTCCCGGCGAATCAGCGCATTATTACTTTCCGCCATATTTTTCACCGAGATTTTCCACGGTGCCATCCTCATTTACTACATCAACCTGATCCAGTTGGCTCTTTCAATTCTGGCGGACTGTATCAATATATTCCTGACGCAGCCTTTTCTGCTCTAATTTTTCTTCAAAATTCAAGCCGATGGATTTTTGCTTTTTATATAACTCATTGATTCGTGCGATCTTTTCATCTGTTATCATGAATCTTCTTATCCTTCCTCTTCTAACATACTGATAATATCAAAGTTTTCATCATAATTTGACTGGAAAAATGTCCCCACATCCTCATTTTCAAAGATACGATGAAGGACGGAAAAATCATCTGCTCTGGCAATGATCATATCAATTCCTGAGGCTGTCACGATCTTGGCCGCTTTCAGCTTGGTAACCATACCACCGGTTCCCACATCAGATCCCGGTGCACAGGAAGCCATTTCCAGATATTCCGGTGAAAATTCCTTCACATAAGTAATGAGTTCTGCATCCGGATTTCGTTTGGGATCATCCGTATACAGACCATCAATATCGGAAAGAAGGATCAGAAGATCCGCCTGGATCATGGAAGAAACAATGGCAGAAAGTGTATCATTGTCACCAAATCGGATCTCATAGGTAGAAATGGTATCATTCTCATTTACAATAGGGATCACGCCCATATCCAGAAGTTCATTCATGGTATTCTGGGCATTTTTTCTGGAAACATTGTCGATCATGGTTTTCTTTGTCATCAGGATCTGTCCCACGTTCTGATTATACTCAGAAAACAGTTTCTGATATAAAAACATCAGGCGCGCCTGGCCTACCGATGCACATGCCTGTTTTTCAGCCAGCTGTACCGGTTTTTCCTTCATTCCCATAGCCTGTCGACCCACGGCAATAGCTCCGGAAGATACCAGACAGACATCCATTCCCTGGTTTCTGAGATCACAAAGTTCCCGCACCAGGCGTTCCACTTTGTTATAATTTACATGTCCTGTTTCCGGATGTGTCAGGGAAGATGATCCCACCTTCACCACAACCCGCTTTTTCCTTGTCAGATCAATATCTCTGGTTGTCATTTGTTTATCCTTTTTCCTTTTTCACATACTTTGTATACTGTATCATATTTTTCTGCAAAAATCCATACCGCTCTTCTGCCATATATCATCTTCTGTTATATACCATTGGGAACAGGGAAAAGATGTGTTATAATGAAGGATATGAAAAAAATATTTAACATTAAGAAAAAATTTTGTTTCCTTTTATGCGTTACCCTGACAGTTTCTCTTCTTTTGGGCTGTCAAAGCAACCGGAAGGAAGCCGTCACAAAAACCGGATTCTATTTTGACACCGTCATATCCATCACGCTCTACGGACAGGATAAGGAACCCTATATCGATCGCTGCTTTGAGATGGCCAGAACATACGAATCCTACTTCAGCACAACCATAGAAGACAGTGATGTGTCCAGGATCAATCAGCACCCCGGCGAGGCCGTAACTGTTCATCCGGAAACAGCGGAACTGATTCAAAAAGGGCTTTCCTATTATTCTGTCAGTGAAGGCCGTTTTGACATTACTATAGGGGCGCTCTCCTCTCTGTGGAATTTTTCGGATTCCTCCGGAAAAATACCGGAACACAGCAAAATTGAAGATGCACTTCAAACAGTCAATGCATCCTCTGTCCTTGTGGATGGCGATCAGGTGACACTGACATCGGAAGGTACAAAGATCGATCTTGGCGGAATAGCCAAAGGCTACATTGCAGATCAGATGAAATCCTATCTGAAAGAAGAAGGCATTACGGAAGGCACCATAAATTTAGGCGGTAATGTTTTAGTACTTGGTCCCAAAGAACACCAGGAAACCACCACATACAGTATTGGGATTCAAAAGCCCTTCTCAGAGGACGGATCTGCCATTGCAGTCATAAAGATTACGGATGAATCTGTCGTTACCAGCGGCATCTACCAGAGATATTTCAAACAAAACGGTACCATATATCATCACATCCTGGATTCTTCCACCGGGTATCCCTATGATAATGGTCTTGCCTCTGTTACCATCATCAATCAATCTTCTGTTGACGGAGATGCACTAAGTACTACCTGTTTTATGTTGGGGCTTGAGAAAGGAATGGAACTGGCAGAATCTTTGGAAAATACAGAAGCGATCTTTATTACCACAGACAATGAGATCTATTATACTTCCGGCATGGGAACCATCATTCCCTTTGAAATATTGAATTAGTAAAAAACAAAGATCTAACATCGTAACAAAACAAAAAGGAGAGGAATGATTCGTCCTCTCCTTCTTGCTTCTCCCTTTTTAAAGGGACATAAT
>CAMEWP010000082.1 GCA_945946605.1 uncultured Pseudobutyrivibrio sp.
TCCCTGCTTTGACTTTTGTCCGGCGGTGTCCGCCCATAAAAGACAACATGGCATCGATTTTGAGGCTGCCTAAGGGTGCACGCGTTCGGTAGATATTGTCCTTGTCTGGCAAGCGTCGCCGGCCATTGGCCCGGCGCTTTGCCAGACTTCGGCCGCCTCACTTGTGCACCCGCAAGGCAGCTGCAAAATCGGCCAGATCATTGTCTTTTATTGGGCGAACACCTGCCGGACAAATGTCAAACATGGCGCAGACAGCAATCATAAAAGATCCTGTAGCGGCAGAGCGTGAAATCCCCAAAGTCAGTCAGCGACGAAAAAGGAAAAAGAGGAAAAAGGAACGGATATCATCCTATAAAAACAATTATGAGAACGATACAGGCGCTCACTATTTTGCGTCATTCTAGCACATTTCGCGGTGAATTTCTACCACTGGCTGAGGGAAATTGGTACAAAATAAGGGCAAAAAAAGAGCAAGACAGCCATCCGATAGACAGACTGTTTTGCTCTGTACATTACTTGTTTTCCTGTTTTTTTGCCTCTCCCTCCGGGAAAATGATCTTAAACACGAAGAAGAAGATCACCATGGATACGCCTCCGGTGATCACCGTCACCAGAATATTATAGATGGCCGGTGCCACATATTCCTGGGCGATGGGCATCCAGAGATTATTAAATCCGTTGCAGATCAGTGAGATCACGATCCAGGCGATAAAATACCACATCGCCTGATATGCCACATTTCCATGGCTCTTGAAGGTGATATTCCGCTGCAGAGGAAAATTAATGCACTGTGCCAGGAAGGTTCCCAGCCAGTAACTGATGAAATATCCCAGTCCGCCGCCGATCACCACATTTCCTGCGGCATCCCGCAGTACATTAAATCCCAGCAGACTCCAGGTAAATTTCACACCGAACAGTTTCATTGGCACCTGGGGCCACATAAATTCGGTGCCTGCCAGTTCCATTCCCAGTATCCCCGGCATGAAGGTAAACACCAGATACTGAAATATGGTAACTCCATTACTGAAAATGAAGAAAAATCCGATCTGATATATCCACTTGGCAGCTGTCGGGTGTTTTTCGGAAAAGGCTGCCCATTTCTTTTTGATTGCTTCCATTCTTTGTCCTTTCCATTTCTTGTCATCCCTGTTCATCTCTTGATAACACAGATGATATTGGTAATATAGGTTGTGCAGGTAATATAGATTACATAGGTTGTGCAGGCAGTTTTTGGAAGATTATCTGCGCACTGCTGATACAATCAGATGTCCCAGTCCTTTAAAGAAATGACCGTTTACCATCATCAGTAATCCATCCACCATTCCCTCATTCAGGGCACCGCCTGTCATCTTTGACAATCCCCGGAAGGGCATATTGTAGATGAACAAAATATTCAGGTTGGGTTTTCCCTTTTTCTCGCTGGCATCTTTCATCTTTGTCAGGATCCACCAGATCAGGCGGGCCAGATAACTCTTTGCGTAATACATCTGGCAGATGGCATCATTTTCCTCAAGAAGGCCTGCAGTATTCCAATGACCATCCGGAATGGCCCTGCCGTAAACTGCAGCAAAGGTCTCATCGGAAACTTCCTGTACCCTGCCGGTATAATAGGGCAAAAGTTTTTCCTTGCTGTCTGCGGATGCGCCAAAAACTTCCCCTTCATCCAGGCCATAGGGCAGTGGCGCATCAGAGCCCTTTTGCACAATGCTTCCTTCCAGCCGGATATCTGAAACACTGGCTCCCACATAAATTTCATAGGAACCGCCCTCTGTCTCCCAGGCCATTGTCTTTGTATTGTAATAGCGGAAGGTCTTGTCATCAAAAGGTATCTCTACCTGTTTTGTCTCTCCCTGCTTCAAAAATACCTTTGCAAAACCTTTCAACTCCTTGGCTGGTCCAAAGATGCGGCGATCCTTCTTTCCCACATACATCTGAACAACCTCTGCTCCGTCACAGCCTCCTGTATTGGTAATATCCAGCCGGATTCCCTGCTCCGTTACATGCAGATGTTCATAGGAAAAACTGGTGTAGGACAGTCCAAAACCAAAGGGGAATGCCACAGGTGTCCCGGTGGTGTCGAAATAACGGTAACCCACATAAAGTCCTTCCCGGTATTCACTGCTTCTCTCTTTTGCCGGATAATAGGGTGCTGATGGGGTATCTTCATATCGAAGGGGATATGTCTCATTCAATTTACCGCTGGGGCAGACCTTTCCCGTCAGCACATCAAGCATGGCTGCTGCACCTGCCTGGCCACCCAGATAACCGTGCACCACTGCTTTCACCTTGGGAAGCCAGGGCATCTCAATGGCAGATCCTGCCGACAGCACCACAATGATGCGGTTGCTTACCTCTGTTACCGCATCCATCAGATCCAGCTGATTCCTGGGCATTCTCATATGGGTTCGATCCAGTCCCTCAGACTCACTGATCTCATCCAGGCCCACATACAAAAGCACCACATCTGCGTCTTGGGCAGCCGCTCTTGCTTCATCCAGAAGTTTTTCGCTGGTTGCCTTATTGCGCTGATATCCCTGGGCATAACAGATCATATCCAGTCCGCTGGTACGGATCTGTTCTAATGTGGTATCCAGTTCTGTGGGATTTACCAGGGATGACCCTGCCCCCTGATATCTGGGAGTCCGGGCAAAATCACCGATCACCGCCACCTTTGTTCCCTTCTTCAGAGGAAGGATGTGCTCCTCATTTTTCAGAAGCACAATACTTTCCGCCGCAGCTTTCCGTGCAAAGGCATGATGCGCTTTCCGGTCAAAGGTATGTCCCTGTTCCGTTGCGTCATGGGTTGCGAAAATCACATCCAGAAGTTCATCCACTCTCTGATCTAACAGTACCTCATCCAGTCGACCTTCCTGCACCGCTTTCACAATCTGTTTCTGTCCCATCTTTCCGGTAGAAGGCATTTCCAAGTGAGATCCCTGCCGCACCCCTTCCACATGGTCATTGCTGCCGCCCCAGTCGGACACGGTCATTCCGTCGTATTCCCACTCACCATAGAGGATATCTCCCAACAGGTGGGGATCCTCATTTGCATAGACACCATTGATCTGGTTATACGCTGTCATGATGGCTTTCGGATGTCCCTCTTTCACAGCGATCTCAAATCCTGTTGTATAAATTTCCCGGAAAGTTCGCTCATCTACAACAGAATCGCTGGCCATACGACGCATCTCCTGACTGTTAGCTGCAAAATGTTTCGGACAGGCTGATACGCCCCGGCTCTGAATCCCCCGGATATAGGCTGCCGCCATTTTACCCGCCAGATAAGGATCTTCGCTGAAGTATTCAAAATTGCGCCCGCACAAAGGATTTCTCTTGATATTCAGTCCGGGACCAAGGATCACATTGACTCCCAGTTCTGTGGCCTCCTCACCCAGATACTCCCCTAACTGCTCTCCCAATTTAGGATCCCAGCTGTTGGCCATGGTAGCCGCTGTAGGATAACAGGTTGCCGGAAGAGATGCGTTCAATCCCAGATGGTCCGCTGCCCCTGCCTGTTTCCGGAGCCCATGAGGGCCGTCAGACAAAAACATGGATGGGATGCCGTACTGTTCATAAGGGACAGTACTCCAGGTGTCCTTACCGGACATCATGGCTGCCTTTTCTTCCAGCGACATCTGCTTTATGATACGTTCGTATTTCAAATCAAAACCTCCATTCACATTCCATATCAAAAGTGAAAGCCTGCTTTTTCCGCCGGCTGAAAATATTGTGATATCATACCATATTTTTTCAAAACTTTAAGTGCCATGGCATAATCTGACAAAATCATGGCATAAATTGCGAAAGACACGCCCCTAAAGGCATGTCTTTTGCATATCTTTTGAAATAATCCGTATGTATTATTCCAGTGTTAATGCCATCACACTGACATTTGCATCATCCAGGTAAACTGTTGTTGCCGCACCAAACTGTGCCCAGAAGTCTTCCTTCTCTGTCTGGATACCGCCGGGAAGTTCTACCGGGAACTCTGCTGTATCGGTATCATAGGAAAGATTGTATCCACCTACATCAGAGTAGCTGTTGTAGAAGATTCTGGTTGCCTCAGACAGTTCACATGCTGTATATCCATCGGAGGATTCCCCTTTGGTATAGGTTCCCATTGCTGTGGAAATGTTGTGGCCCAACAGCATACCGTAACCGTTCATAGCCTCTGTTTTTGTCATCTTATATGTACCGTCTCCGTAAAGAGTCAGTTCATATTCCACATAACTGCTGTCACCATAATCATTGTCAACTGCTTCTCCACATACATAAATATTTGAGATCTCTGCTCCGCCGGCACCTGCAGTACCATCAGCTGCGCCGTCCTTTCCAGAGTTTCCTCCCAGGAATTTCACGCCAAGTCCGCCGGCCAGCAGACCAACGATCACTGCTACTGCCACCAAGATTGCTACCGTACTCTTTTTCACGATATCCTCTCCTTCCTCTTCCTTCTTAGGTCTTGCTTTCAAAGTTTTCACCAGACGGATGGTTGTGATGATCATAATGATCAGTCCACCGCCGTATACCAGAATATTCACTATGGTCAAAAGGATTTCCCACCATGCCTTTGTGCTGGTAACGGTACCGTCATCTGCCACCGTATCCATTGCATTGGAAGTACCTACTGCATAGATCACATTTTTTGCGGCACGCTGCACATTGTTCATTACGGTTGCATTGCTGGTCCAGTCGTAAACTGTGCCGTCTGCTTCCTCATATTCGCTGAGTTTCCAGTAACTCTTATTGGTATTCAGCCACAGATCGGTACCGGCGTCCAGTCCGGAAATGATATCCTGATAGAACATGGCCGGAACAGATGCCTGGTCTGTAATGACCATACCCTCAAAGCCCCATTCATCTCTCAGAATGTTGGTCATAAGACCTTTGTGGGCTCCTACCCATTTGGTTCCGATCCGGTTCATGGAAGCCATGGCCGCATTGGTGTCACCGATGGTAACCGTGTACTCAAATCCCTTCAGGAAAATCTCACGGACAGCCTGCTCATTTGCAAAAATGGCAACGCCGTAACGATTGGTTTCCTGATCATTCAATGCAAAATGCTTCATGTAGGTGATCACGCCTTTTTCACGGGCACCCTTCACCTCATATCCACTCATCTGTCCTGAGAGATAACCATCCTCAGAGAAATACTCAAAATTACGGCCGCTGTAGGGAGATCTGTGAATATTCACACCCGGTGCATACCATCCGGTTACGCCGGTATTGATGGAATCTTCACCCAGGCAAAGTCCCATCTGATACATCAGATCCACATTCCAGGTGCAGGCTAATACTGCCTCCACCGGGTAGGCCATGGCGCTCTGGCCACCTACCAGAGTTCCGGAAATACCGGAGGGGCCGTCCTTATCCTGTGTTGCAGGAAGTCCGATATCATCTGCCTGAATAGTTGCATAACCGCCTAAACGAACCAGCTGCATTGCTTTGTCAGCAGACAGTTTTGAAACCAGTTCCATCCATGCAGGATCTGCATAATCCTTGTCTGAGACGGAAGATACCGTCTCATCAGATTCCTTCTCAAAGGCGGGCATTTCGGATCCGTCATTTGTCACCTCATCGCTTCGATCCCATTCCAGATCAGAAAGCATGGCATCGGATGCCGTCATGGTACCGTTCTCGTAAACAGTAGGATAGGTACCCACCCAGTCCTTTCTGGTAAGATACTGGTACTGGCTGTCATAATAACGGATGTCCACATCTTCCAGCTGATTGGTAATGGCATTTCCGGTCTCTGAAGAAACAGCATAAGTGGTAAGATCCTGATCTTTCACTGTTTTCTTGTAAACCATGTCTGCATTGCCGTCGTCATCCATGCCGTCAACAGCTCCGTATCCCTTTGCCGCCAGAATATTATTCATGGCGATATGGGCATTTTCACCGGCTGCAAAATAATAATCGCCGGCATCGAGAATATAGGTTTTTGCACCGTTGGCATCATATGCCTTCATCTGCTCTTTATCCACAGATACGGTAACGGTCTGCTGTTCTCCTGCTTTAATGTCATCCGTCTTTGCAAATCCTACCAGTTCTACAGAAGATTTCTCTACGCCGTTCTCCTTATCGTACTCCGTGTAGGGAGACTGCATGTAGATCTGTACCACATCTTTGCCATCCACATCACCGATATTCTTTACGGTAACAGAGATCTCAATGGTGTCCTCTTTCTCTTCTGCGCTAAAATCTGACCATACAAAGTCTGTATAGGACATACCATAGCCGAAGGGGAACTGTACTGCAGTATTGTAATCATAATCTCCTGCATTTCCCTGTCCCATAACCTTATCTTCATATCTGGTCTCATAATAACGGTATCCAACATAAATGTTTTCACCATAAACCATGTAGTTGGTGCCATTCTTTACGCTACTGTTTTCAATGGTATAATTTCCAAGATTTGCAGCAGAAGGTGCGCTGAGGGAATCATACGCATATGTATCTGCCAGATGTCCGGAAAAGTTTGTTTTTCCCGCAAATGCTTCTCCGATGGCATTGATACCAACCTGGCCCACACCGCCGCACCAGACGCAGGCTTTTACATTTTCGTAGGCCGGATCTTCCAAAAAGCCCAGTTCCATGGCATTGTTGGCATTCAGCAGCACAATAACGGTATCAAAATTTTCACAGGCCATAGCCAGCATATCCAGTTCGTTATTGTCCAGTTCCAGATATTTGTATCCGGATGCCAGGGGTGTTGTAGGGATGTCGGCACTCTCTCCGCCGCTTCGTCCGATACAAACCACTGCTGCATCATTGTAATCTGCAAAACTGCTCTTTACTTCATCTGTGTATACTGCTGCCGGAACTTCGTTGATCTCAAATTCACCCTCACCGGTCTCATCCGGCACACTCTTGCGGTAATCCTTTCCGGCTCCGGTATCATAGAAGTTCCAAAGGGTCTCGTTCACTTCAAATCCTGCATATTCCATTGCCTCCTTCAAGGTAGGCGCCAGTTTGGTATCCACAGAACCGGATCCGGAACCGCCGTATACAAAATCGACGGAATCCTGTCCGAAAAGTGAGATCTTTGCACCTGACTTCAGAGGAAGTGCCTCCTCATCATTTTTCAGCAGAACCATGCCTTCTTCCTCGATGGTCTGGCACACTTCCTCAGACTCATCTGTTGTAACGGTTCCTGTTCCGCTGGTGAAGACCGTGATCAGATCCCTGTAAATATTGGCATAGTAATTACCGATCAGAAGTGCGATCATCAAAACAAGACAGATCACATAGGTAACCACCGCCTTAGGTGTACTGATGGGTCTTTGAAGGATATTTTTTCTTTTCTCTTTTCCCATGATATCCCTTCCTTTCCATTTTTCTTTTTCTCATCATACAAAAAAGAAGTGTTCCCAACAAGCACTCTGGCACAGTTGGTAACACTTCCGGCATATCTGGCGTCAGATCCGGTCTGGCGCACATCCAGTATATTTTATTTTTGCCCCATGGCATACAGCCGCAGAAATTCCGGAGGCATAGGCAGCAGGATCTGAAGGGTAAACACCTGATTTTCCAGACTGGTCACAAGATAACCGCCATACTTTTCTGCCAGATGACGCATACTCTTGATCCCAAATCCATGGTAGGCCTGGTTCCGCTTGGTGGTCAGAGGCAGTCCATCCACAAATTGCACCTTCTCCTCACAGTAATTATTGGTCTGAATGCTCAAAAAATCCCCTACAGCTTCAATGGTGAGACTGATCACCCGCTTGTCCTCATCTTTATAACGGCTGACATTTTCAATGGCATTATCCAGTGCATTTCCCAGCAAAGCATAAATGTCCAGGGTACTCATAAAATCCAGATGGCTGGCATCCACGATACAGGAAAGTCTGATATGACGCCCCTCGCAGTTTAAGATCTTCTCGGAAAGGATGGTATTCACCACCTCATTTCCTGTCTCCACCACCGCATCATAAATGTCAATATTCTGCTCCAGCTCCTCTATGTAATCGTTCCGCTGGCTGGAGTCCACCTGTTTCAATGCCCGGATCTGATGTTTCAGATCATGGCACTTGCGATTGATGATCTCAATATTTTCCCTGGAAAGCTCATACTGGCGCTTGCGTTCGTACAAAAGCTGCTCAACAATATCCTTTTCCCGGTTCAGATTGTGGATGGTACAGATGGCGTACTGAACCCACAGGATCAGCACACAGATAAAGAAATCCGTTGCCGCCCCAAGATAATTGATCTGATTATGATCAAATCTTCCGGATGTAAAGATGGTCTGACACATAAACGTACACAAAAACAGCAGGATACACATCAGA
>CAMEWP010000083.1 GCA_945946605.1 uncultured Pseudobutyrivibrio sp.
GTCACTAACCTGGACGGCATCCGTCGGGAGGCCGGGGAGGATATCCGGATCTTCTATAGTCAGGGGTGTCATTTGTTCCGGGCGTCGGACGACGGACTCAGCATGCCAAACCGTCTGTTTAGTGAAGTGGCGGCTGTGGTGAAGTGCTCTGACGCTGTGGTGCTTTGTGTGGGACTGGATGAGACCCTGGAAGGAGAGCAGGGAGATGCCAGCAATGCAGATGCATCCGGGGATAAAAAGGATCTTCTGCTTCCGGAGCCCCAGCAGCTGCTCATTGAGAAGGTATTAAGTTATGGCAAACCGGTAATTCTGGTGGTAAACAGCGGAAGTGCGCTGGATTTAAGCGCGTATGAATCCAAGGTGGATGCCATTGTACAGAGCTGGTATTCCGGTGAGCGGGGCGGCGAGGCACTGGCCCGGATCCTTTTCGGTAAGACCAATCCTTCCGGCAAACTGCCATTGACATTCTATTATAACAGTCAGCCCATGCCGGAGTTTACGGACTATCACATGGCAGGCCGCACCTATAAATTTGTGGAAGCGGCACCCTGGTATCCTTTCGGCTATGGATTAAGCTACAGCAGATATGAGTACAGCAACCTTTTAGTAAAGGCAGAGGGGCAGAATCTGGAAGTTACGGTGGATGTGACAAACGTCGGTGAGATGGATGGAACGGAGATCGTTGAAGCATATGTAAGATATGAAGGGAAAACCTTTGAGAAACCTCATCACAAACTGGCAGGTCTTACCCGGGTGCAGATCCCGGCAAAGGAGACCAGAAAGGCTGTGATACAGATTCCGTTAAAGGAACTGCAGAGCGTGAAAGAGGATGGTACAGCGGAACTTTTAGACGGAGCGTACACCCTGTTTGTGGGCGGATGTCAGCCGGATGAGAAGAGTGTCCGACTTATGGGAACAAAGCCCCTGGCCTATGGGCTTTTTGCCAAGGCCGGAGCAGTTACTGTGGGACAGGAAACGGAGGCAGTTCTCTATACCTATCCGGATCCGGCAGATTACACCATGAAAGAGATTGTCCGGAAAAAATACAGCCTCAGTACACCGTTGTGTGAACTGTGGAAGAATGAAACCACCAGAAACATGATAATGGAATGTCTGCCCTTCCTTTTTGGACCGGAAAATCCCCATGCGGATCAGCTGAAGGGACTCAATATGAGCATCCGTGATCTGGCGGGAATGGCCGGCGGAATGTTCCCGGCGGAAGCGGTGGAAGAACTGGGAGAACGCCTTGCTGCAGTGGAATAGAATTTCTGCAGAAAAACAGTGCCAAATGGCAGGGTGATGGCGGATTTCACCTTGACTTTCCAACACCTTTTGCATATGATATAGGAAGTAAAAGGTTAGGACAAAATGATGCCCTATGCATATGGATTCATATGTGTAGGGCTTTTTAGTGTAAAGGAAAAGGAGAGAACACTCATGAGCAAAGAACTGGCAAAAACCTATGATCCAAATGGTCTGGAAGACCGTTTGTACAGAAAATGGGAGGAGAACGGTTACTTCCACGCTGAAGTAGACCGCAGCAAAAAGCCATTTACCATCGTTATGCCCCCGCCCAATATTACCGGGCAGCTTCACATGGGACATGCCCTGGATAATACCATGCAGGATATCCTGATTCGCTATAAGAGAATGCAGGGATATAATGCCCTCTGGCAGCCGGGGACAGACCATGCAGCCATTGCCACGGAAGTTAAGGTCATCGAGCACCTGAAGGAACAGGGCATCAGCAAGGAAGATCTGGGCAGAGAAGGATTTCTGGAGAAGTGCTGGGAGTGGAAGGAAGAGTACGGCGGACGGATCACCCGTCAGTTAAAGAAGATCGGCTCCTCTGCAGACTGGGAAAGAGAAAGATTTACCATGGACGAGGGATGCTCCAAGGCTGTGGAAGAAGTCTTTGTAAAATTATATGAGGAAGGCTATATCTACAAGGGCAACCGTATGATCAACTGGTGCCCTGTCTGCCAGACATCCATTTCCGATGCAGAGGTGGAACATGTGGAGCAGGCCGGACATTTCTGGCATATGAAATATGAGATCGTGGGAGAACCCGGCAGATATGTAGAATTTGCTACCACCCGTCCGGAGACCATGCTGGGTGATACCGCTGTGGCTGTCAATCCTGCAGATGACAGATATAAGGATATTGTGGGCAAGTCCGTTATGCTGCCCTTTATGAACCGGGAGATCCCGGTAATCGCCGACGAATATGTTGATATGGAATTCGGTACCGGAGTGGTGAAGATTACACCGGCACATGACCCCAACGACTTTGAAGTGGGCAAGCGTCATGATCTGCCTGTGATCAATATTTTAAATGATGATGCAACCATCAATGCCAACGGTGGTGAGTTCGAGGGAATGGATCGTTATGAGGCCCGTAAGATCATCGTTGAGAAGATGGATGAGATGGGACTGCTGGTGGGCATTGAAGATCATGTACACAACGTGGGAACTCATGACCGCTGCAAGACCACAGTAGAACCCATGGTAAAACCCCAGTGGTTTGTGGCTATGGAAGAACTGGCAAAGCCTGCCATCGAAGCCATTAAGAATGGTGAACTGCAGTTTGTTCCGAAGAATTATGACAAGACATATTTACACTGGCTGGAGAATATCCGTGACTGGTGTATTTCCAGACAGCTCTGGTGGGGACACCGGATCCCGGCATACTATTGCAAGGACTGCGGTGAAGTCATCGTGGCAAGAGAGAAGGACGCACCCCATGTCTGCCCCAAGTGCGGCAGCACACATCTGGAGCAGGATCCTGACACACTGGATACCTGGTTCTCCTCTGCACTGTGGCCTTTCTCCACACTGGGATGGCCGGACAATACAGAGGACCTGGAGTACTTCTACCCCACAGATGTGCTGGTAACCGGTTACGATATCATCTTCTTCTGGGTAGTGCGTATGGTATTCTCCGGTTATGCTCATACGGGAAAGTGCCCCTTCCACACAGTGCTGATCCATGGCCTGGTAAGAGATTCCCAGGGACGGAAGATGAGCAAGTCCTTAGGAAACGGTATCGATCCTCTGGAAGTCATTGATAAGTATGGTGCCGATGCCCTGCGTCTGACACTGATCACCGGAAATGCACCGGGCAATGATATGCGTTTCTACTGGGAGCGTGTGGAGGCCAGCCGTAATTTTGCCAACAAAGTATGGAATGCATCCCGGTTTATCATGATGAATCTGGATAATGCAGATCCGGATACCATGCCCCAGGCCTGCGGACAGGGCGTTGACGGTGAAGCAATGGAAGCCTTCCTTCAGACCTTGAGACCTGAGGACAAGTGGATCCTGTCCGAGGTAAATTCCGTAGCAAAAGACATGACGGAAAATATGGACAAATTCGAGCTGGGTATCGCTGTTCAGAAAGTATATGACTTTATCTGGGATGAATTCTGCGACTGGTACATTGAGATCGTGAAGCCCAGAATGTACAATTATAAAGAAGATCCGGCGTCTGCCAATGCAGCCCTCTGGACTTTGAAGACGGTGCTGACCAATGCACTGAAGCTTCTGCACCCCTATATGCCATTTATCACAGAGGAGATCTTCTGCACCCTTCATCCGGAAGAGGAGACCATTATGACCACACAGTGGCCTGAATACCGTGAAGATTGGGATTTTGCAGAGGAGACTGCTATGATCGAGCATGCAAAGGATCTGGTAAGAGGCGTTCGTAATCTCCGGAATGATATGGATGTTCCCCCCAGCCGGAAGGCAAAGATCTTTATCACCTCAGCAAAGGAGGAAATCCGTGGTATCTTTGAGGAGATCCAGGATGTTTATAAGACACTGGCCGGTGCAAGTGAGATCGCTGTACAGGCGGATAAGACAGGTATTTCCGATGATGCGGTGTCTGTTGTGATCCCGGATGCGGTACTTTATCTCCCCCTGGAAGATCTGGTGGACATGGAGAAGGAGAAGGAACGTCTGACAAAGGAGAAGGAGCGTCTGACAAAGGAACTGGCACGTTCTAAAGGCATGCTTTCCAACGAGAAGTTCTTAAGCAAAGCTCCGGCAGCCAAGGTTGAGGAAGAAAAGGCAAAGATGGCCAAGTATCAGCAGATGATGGATGAGGTTATCAAGCGCCTGGATCAGATGAAATAAGGAAGAGATCGGATGAGAGATGTAACGGAGATCCTGGCAGCAGTGGACCATACCCTGCTGGCCCAGGATGCTACATGGGAGCAGATCAGGGCGGTCTGCGATGACGGTATCAAATATCATACAGCTTCTGTCTGTATTCCCCCTGCCTTTGTGAAGCAGGCGGCAGAATATGTGGCAGGAAAGCTTACCATCTGCACGGTGATCGGATTTCCCAATGGATATGCCACCACGGCAGCCAAGTGCTTTGAGGCAACAGATGCTGTGGACAATGGCGCCGGTGAGATCGATATGGTGATCCGGCTGGGCTGGGTCAAGGAAGGCCGTTATGACCTGGTGCTTGATGAGATCAATCAGGTCAAGGCAGCCTGCAAAGGGCGTCTTTTAAAGGTGATCATTGAGACCTGCTATCTTACGGAGGAAGAGAAGATCCGGATGTGTCAGGTGGTT
This sequence comes from uncultured Pseudobutyrivibrio sp., assembly GCA_945946605.1. GTDB lineage: Bacteria > Bacillota > Clostridia > Lachnospirales > Lachnospiraceae > Pullilachnospira_A. Next base: position 4,585 of record CAMEWP010000083.1, read on the forward strand.
TCCGAATCAGAGGCAGATTATATCAAGACTTCCACCGGATTTTCCACAGGAGGCGCAACCTTTTCGGATATTGCCCTGATGAAGGAACATATGACAGGCGGCAAGAAGATCAAGGCAGCCGGCGGTATCGCAGACCTGGAGGATGCAGACAGATTTCTTACCTTAGGAGCAGACCGTCTGGGAACCAGCAGAGTGGTAAAGGCTCTGAAAGAAATGGAATAATCCTGCGGTAAAGACAAAATACGACAAAATATCAGACTGTCATGCAGTAATATTTTTAAGAAACACATAGCCAACATGGGAGAAGCCACGGGCAGGAGGTACGATATGATCGATTTTGAAGAAGAATTAAAAAATTTTGAACCTATCATGGAAGTGGAAGAGGCTGAGGATGCCATACATAACAGGGATCTTACCGATATGACGGATATTCTCAGAGACATAGCAGGAAATTTTCAAAACAGATAAGGAGACAGTATGGAGTGTTACAGATGTGGGACGGAAGTGTCCGGCGAAGAATATTGTCCCCATTGTGGAGCAGATATCCGTATTTACCGCAGAATTCTGCTGGCTGCAGATGTCTGTTATAATGAAGGACTGCAGAAGGCGCAGATCCGTGATCTTTCCGGAGCAGCGGAGAGTCTAAGAAAGTGCCTGGCGTTTAATAAGTATCATACCCCTGCCAGAAATCTGTTGGGACTGGTATATTTTGAGGTGGGAGAGGTGGTGAAGGCCCTCAGTGAGTGGGTCATCAGCAAAAATCTCCGGCCGGAGGGAAATGAACTGGCAGACCGTTATCTGGATGAACTGCAGAAATCTCCCGGAATGCTGGATAAGATGAACCAGACCATCAAAAAGTATAATCAGGCACTGGCATACTGCCGTCAGGGCAGCAGGGATATGGCAACCATTCAGCTGCGCAAGGTGATGGGAATGAATCCCAAGTTTGTTGCAGGCCATCAGCTGCTGGCATTGCTTTATATCCAGGACGGCAAATATGAGGAGGCACTGAAGGCGCTTCAGGCCGCTAACCGTATTGATGTGAAAAATACTACCACCATGCGTTATATGCGTGAGGTGAAAGACCAGCTCCGGATCCAGAACCAGAGCAGGAAAAAGAAGCGGAAAGAGGAGGCTGTATACAAAGACGGCGGAGATGCTGTGGTACTGTCTCAGAATAATTTCCGTGACATTTTGGACAATACCAGATCCAGTATTGTAAATATTCTTGTGGGACTGGTGGTAGGACTTCTGATCTGTTTCTTTTTGGTGGTACCTACGGTAAAACAGCAGGCTCAGAGTGATGCGGCAAATAAACTGGTAGATGCCAACGAGGAACTGACCAATTCCAGTGCCAATGTAGCCACTCTTCAGAATCAGGTGGATGCACTGCAGGCACAACTGGAACAGTATACCGGTAAGGCAGATGCCATCACTTCCTATGAGAAACTGTTAGAGGCTCAGGAAGCATACAACAGACAGGATAAGGCCGCTGCAGGTACAGCTCTTACCGATATTAACCGGGATCTTCTGAGTACAAAGGGTCAGGCCATTTATGATTCCATTATGGGTTCTATTGTGGAGGATATCCTGAAGGAAAAGGAAGCTGCCGGCCGCAGGGCATACCGCAACCGGAATTATCAGGAAGCCATCGATGCCTATCTGGCGGTTGTTGGGATTGATGAAAATTACCGTGATGGGGAAGTGCTCTACAATCTGGCAGAGTGCTACCGGCTGACAGACCAGAAGGAGCAGGCACTTTCTTATTATAATAAGGTCATCAACAACTTCCCGGATTCTTCCTATGCAGGAAATGCCCGGTCCCATTTGGAGGAACTGACAGGCACCGCAGAGTAAATTAATGTAAGGAATCCAATTTAAGAAAACAAATTTAAAAAAACAAATTTCATAGAACAGATACAAAGGACATTCCACAGGCTGGAGTGTCTTTTTTTGTGCATACATCAGGCCTGCAGGTAAGGTGAAAAACAATGCAGGAGAGACAAAAAGGAGAGACAAAAATGGAATACAATTTACAGCGGAATGAAGGCAAACTGACCATTGCAATGCCGGAGGAGATCGATCATCACTGCGCGAACCAGCTCAGGACTGAGGCGGATCTTCTCATCGACACCTATCAGGTGCGGAAACTGATCCTCGATTTTTCAAAAACAGAGTTTATGGACAGTTCCGGTATCGGCGTCATCATCGGACGCACCAGAAATATGGGATATTCCGGTGGACAGGTGATCGCTGTGCATATGAACCGCCGGGTAGAACAGATCTTTCGGGTGGCGGGGCTGAACCGGCTGATCACGGTGATCGCAGATGACGGGAAGGAGGAAAAATAGGTGGAAAATCATATGACAGTGACCTTTGATGCCATTTCCCAGAACGAGGCAGTGGCCCGGATGGTGGTGGCAGCGTTTCTTACGAATTTCAACCCTACCATGGACGAGATGACAGATGTAAAAACCGCTGTTTCCGAGGCGGTGACCAATGCCATCATTCACGGATACGACGGGAAAGAGGGGCGTATCCAGATGACGTGCCAGCAGAAGTCTAAGGATTTTACGGTGGCGATACAGGACAAGGGCAGAGGGATCTCCGATGTCAAAAAAGCCATGGAACCTTTTTATACCAGCCGGCCCGAACTGGAGCGGTCCGGCATGGGATTTGCTTTTATGGAAGCATTTATGGATGATGTGGAAGTGATCTCCCAGGTGGATGTGGGAACCACGGTGATCATGAGAAAGCGGCTGGGAGATGCGGATACATAAATGGAAAAGGAGTATGATCTGATTTTACGGGCGCACAGGGGAGAGAAAGCAGCACGGGATGCACTGGTTTATGAAAACAGCGGATTGGTGTGGAGTGTTGTGAAAAGATTTGCATACAAAGAAACGGACCCGGAGGATCTGTACCAGATCGGTGTCATCGGACTCTTAAAGGCCATTGACCGGTTTGATCCGGCTTATCAGGTGTGTTTTTCCACCTATGCAGTACCGGTGATCAGCGGGGAACTGCGCCGCTTTCTCCGGGATGACGGACCGGTGAAAATTTCCCGTACTCTTCGGGAAAACCAGAAGAAGATCCGGCAATTCAGGGAAACAAGCAAAAAGGAGAATCCGGGGATGCAGGAACTGGCCCAGGCAACCGGACTTTCCGTGGAGGACATTGTGCTGGCGGAGGGAAGTGCCCTTCCGGTGGAGTCCATTTACCAGACGGTGTATGAGTCGGAGGGAAACAGCCTGCAGCTTATCGACCAGCTGGCAGATGAGGGGGAGGCCTTCGACGAAACAGCGGTAAACCGTCAGGTGCTAAAAGAAGCCCTGCATCATCTAAAACCTATGGAACGGCAGCTGATCTACTGCCGTTATTTTAAAAATATGACCCAGAATGCCACGGCAAAAGAGTTGGAAATGAATCAGGTGCAGGTTTCCCGGATGGAAAAAAAGATATTGCAGAAAATGAGACGGGAGTTTGTAAAATAAAAATGATAAAAACTGGAAAAAGTTAATAAAATTTTTATTTGTATTTTCAGGGAACTGGACTTACAATGTATGCAGTGTTTTGTACAGAAAGGAAAAGACAATGAAAAAGTGGATAAAAGAACATAAGAAGTTATGTATTATTCTGGCAGTTGTTCTGGTGGTTGTTCTGGTGATCATCGGTGTGGCTGTGGGCGGCAAGAAGAAA
>CAMEWP010000084.1 GCA_945946605.1 uncultured Pseudobutyrivibrio sp.
GGGACAGTCTGCCCGGCTTTACTGCGGCTATATTTATGCCAGTGCCGGAGCAGGGGAATCTTCCCAGGACGTGGTGTTCTCCGGGCATAATCTCATTGCGGAGGCAGGACATCTTCTGGCGGAAAGCGAACTGTTTACAGAGCATATGACGGTGACGGAACTGGATATCGCCTTCATCAATGCCCGCCGGAGAAATATGAATACCTTTGAGATCAGTCAGAATGCGGAATATGCAGAGCACCGGTTTGGCGTCGATACAGGAGAAGTGGAACTCACCAGATTTGTGGATCGGGCTCCCTTTGTTCCTGCAAATCCTTCTAATCTGCAGAAACGATGTGAAGAAATTCTTGATATCCAGTCCATCGGTCTGAAAAAGCGTTTATCCCATACCGGCTGCAAGTGTGCTGTGATCGGTATTTCCGGAGGACTGGATTCTACTCTGGCCCTGCTTGTGACGGCCCGGGCCTTTGATATGCTGGGACTGGACCGGAAGGGAATCATAGCGGTTACCATGCCGGGATTCGGAACAACAGACCGGACTTACGATAATGCAGTGACACTGATCAAAGAACTGCAGGTGACTTTCCGGGAAGTGGATATCAGACCTTCTGTTTTACAGCATTTTAGTGATATCGGACAGGATCCCCAGGTCCATGATGTGACGTATGAGAACGGACAGGCCAGGGAGAGAACCCAGATTCTGATGGATATTGCCAACAAGGAAGGCGGTATGGTCATCGGTACCGGTGATATGTCAGAACTTGCTCTGGGATGGGCCACTTACAACGGAGATCATATGTCCATGTATGGGGTCAATGTCTCTGTACCTAAGACCCTGGTGCGCCACCTGGTAAGATATTATGCGGATCACTGTGGACAGCAGCAGCTTTCCGAAGTGCTTTATGATGTGCTGGATACACCGGTAAGCCCGGAACTTCTTCCCCCGGAGGAGGGACAGATTTCCCAGAAAACGGAAGAGTTGGTAGGCCCCTATGAACTGCATGACTTCTTTCTGTATTATGTCATGCGTCATGGCTGTTCACCCAAAAAGATTTACCGGCTTGCAAAGAAGGCATTTGGGGATGAGTATGCACCGGAGGTGATCCTGAAATGGGAGAAAACATTCTATCGCAGATTCTTCTCCCAGCAGTTTAAAAGATCCTGTCTTCCGGACGGTCCCAAGGTGGGTACCGTGTCCCTTTCACCCAGAGGGGATCTGCGGATGCCCTCCGATGCCAGCGCAGCCATCTGGCAAAAGGAACTGGAAGAGATAAAATAGAAGGCTTTCCTATGGGGTGTTTTGTTGACATTCTTTATTTTTATGATATGATGTAGTTCGTGTAATTTTAATGAATAGGAAAGCATATGACACAATAGGTCACAAGAAGCAGTTTCCATAGAATTGCTGCTTCAGGGAAGGAAGAGTATGAGTCAGGAAAAGAAAAAGAAGGCAGCCATCATTGGCGGAATCATAGTGGCAGCGGTATTAGCAGTATATCTGGGATGTTCTGTTTATTTTGGCAGTCATTTTTATTTCCGGAGTACCATCAATGGAGTGAAGGCCTCCGGTGCATCCGTGGAAAAGGTAAAAGAACGTCTGGAGGAAAGAGCCAAGGGGTATACCCTTACGGTCATTGACGGCAAGGGCCAGGAGGAAACCATCACGCCGGATGAGATTGGCATGGAAGTGGACATTCAGGACCAGCTGCTGGAAAATCTGTTGGAGAGCCAGAATGGATTTGCCTGGATCAAATATGTTTTTGTGCCAACGGAACATACCAGTGATCACATTGTTTCCTATCAGGAGGATCAGCTGGAGGAAAGAGTACATAACCTGCGGTGTCTGCAGGATACAGATGTGACGGAGACGAAAGATGCCACCTACACCTATGAGGACGGCAGCTTTGAGATCGTAGATGAAGTATACGGAACACGGCTGGATGAAAAAACCCTTCGGGAAGCGGTGATCCAGTCTGTTCAAAAACTCCATGATACTTTAGACTTAGAGCAGGATAACTGCTATGTGCAGCCGGAAGTGACGGCTGATACAGAGGAACTGAAGGATCTGGTAAAAGAGCTGAATGATTATGCGGATGTGAAGATCACCTATGAGATTGGCAGCAAAAAGGAAGAAATTCCAAAAGACACCATAGCATCCTGGCTTTATGGAGATGAAAATCTGAAGGTACAGTTCCAGCAGGGCTATATGCAGGATTTTGTCAAGTCCATGGCCAGGAAATACAATACATATGGTCAGTCAAAAACATTGATGACATCTTACGGACGGACGGTAACCGTGCCGGGAGGAAACTACGGATGGAAGATCAGTGTGGAGGATGAGGTTGCACAGCTGATGGAGGATATCAGCTCCAAAAAGGATGTGAGCCGGGATTTCGTTTATTCCGTGAAGGCTAACAGCCACGGGGAAAATGATTACGGCGACAGTTATGTGGAGATCAACCTGACTGCACAGCAGCTTTATCTCTATAAAAACGGACAGCAGCTGTTAAAAACAGATTTTGTATCCGGTAATATTTCCAAGAAGAACGGTACCCATACCGGAGCCTTCAAGATTACATACAAGGAAAAAAATGCAACCCTGAAAGGTACGGATTACAGAACACCGGTAAGTTACTGGATGCCTTTTAACGGCAATGAAGGAATGCATGATGCCACATGGCGGAAGAATTTTGGCGGATCCATCTATATGAAAAACGGTTCCCACGGATGTGTCAACCTGCCCCTTAGTGCAGCAAAGACCATCTTTGAAAATGTGGAAGCAGGATTTCCGGTATTGGTGTACACACTGGAAGGTACGGAGTCTGTAGATCAGGAAACGGTGAAGAAGGCTCAGGCAACGGTGGACGCCATCAATGCCATCGGAGAGGTGACACTGGAGAGGGCCGGTTATGTTACCACAGCCAGAGAGAAATACAACGCATTGAGCAGTGCAGGCAAGCAGCGTGTGACCAACTATGAAGTGCTGCAGAATGCAGAAAATAAATTAAATGAGATTTACGGAGCTATTGATGCAGCCATCAAGGCAGAGGAGAAGAATCAGGCGGCCAGCGTGTCCAGCCTCATCGCATCCATTTCCGCCCAGGGAACACCGGCAGCTGACAACACTGCCTGGATCAATGCCGTGAATCGTGCATCCCAGGCCTATGATGCCCTGTCACCTTCGGCTAAGTCTTATGTCAGTGATGCAGATAAGAGTACCCTGTCTGCGGCCCGTCAGACCCTGGCCAGCCTGCAGTAATAACAGAAAGGACCAAAAAGAGATGAGTAGCTGGGAAGCAAATGTGAGAAAAGTGGTGCCTTACGTTCCCGGGGAACAGCCCAAGAACAGGAAGGTAATCAAATTAAATACCAACGAGAATCCCTATCCGCCATCCCCGAAGGTGGCAAAGGTGTTAGAACAGATGGATGTGCAGCAGCTGCGGCTTTATCCGGATCCGGAAGCCAGAGATCTGGTGGAAGCCATTGCAGCCCGCTTTTGTCTGGATCCTTCCCAGGTCTTTGTGGGTGTGGGAAGTGATGATGTGCTTGCCATGAGTTATCTGACCTTTTTTAACAGTGGGAAACCCATCCTTTTTCCGGATATCACATATTCGTTCTATGATGTCTGGGCAGAGGTGTTTGGTGTGCCCTATGAGACACAGCCTCTGGATGAGGATTTTCATATCCGCCCGGAGGATTATCAGAAGGAAAACGGTGGAATTCTCATCCCTAATCCCAACGCCCCTACCGGTTTGGAAGAGAGCAGGGATGTCTTAGAGCAGATCATTGCCTCCAATCCGGATTCGGTGGTGATCATAGATGAGGCGTATGTGGATTTTGCAGAGGAATCGGTGCTGCCCCTGATCGAAAAATACGACAACCTTCTGGTGGTGCAGACCTTCTCCAAGTCCCGTTCCCTGGCAGGAAGCCGTATTGGGTTTGCCATGGGAAATCCGGCACTGATCCGTTACTTAAACGATGTGAAATATTCTTTTAATTCCTATACCATGGACCGGATCACTATCCAGATCGGAAAGGCAGCAATGGAAGATGAAGAGTATTTCCGGGAAACGGTGGATAAGATAAAAGAGACAAGAGAGTGGACAAAGCAGGAACTTTTGAAACTGGGATTTACTTTCCCGGATTCTGCTTCCAATTTTATTTTTGCATCCCATGAGCGCATACCTGCAAAGGAACTTTTTGAAGCATTGAAGGCTGAGGGCATCTATGTGCGCTATTTTGCAAAACCCCGGATCGATAACTATCTGAGAATCACGGTGGGAACAAAGGAAGAGATGGAACAGCTGATCAGTTTCCTGAAGAATTATATGGGAACAATTGACAAGTAAGAAAAAAGGAGTTTTTTATGGAATCATTAGTAACCTGGTTTACAGTGACACTGGGAGATTATATTTCAAGGGAGGCCGTGGTCTTTATCATTTCCATGTTTCCCTTTCTGGAACTGAGAGGAGGTTTGGTGGCGGCAAGTCTTTTGAAGGTGCCCATCGTTACAGCCATACCTCTTTGCATTATCGGAAATATCGTTCCGATCCCCTTTATTCTTCTTTTCATTAAGAAGATTTTTGCCTGGATGAAAAAGTTTAAGATCTTCCGTGGGTTGGTGGAAAAACTGGAGAAAAGAGCCATGGGAAAGAGCAGCCAGGTGACAAAGTACGAGTTCTTTGGATTAACCCTGTTTGTGGGAATTCCGCTGCCGGGCACCGGTGCCTGGATGGGGTCTTTGATCGCAGCATTACTGGAAATGGATACAAAGAAGGCTGTGGCAGCAGAACTTCTGGGTATTGCCATTGCCACGGTGATCATGAGTATTGTCAGCTACGGATTGCTTGGATCCGTGATCAGTTAGGAAACGAAAAGAGGAAAAACAGATGGATTGGGCAGGATTGATCGTGAATGTGGCAGCAATCTTTATCGGGCTGGCCATATTTTTGGGCATCATAAACTCCAAATGGGGAAAAGAACATCAGGATATCCAGTATTTTATTATGCTGGTGGCAGTTTTGGCGGCCTGTGTCATTGCAGGAGTTCTGAGACTGCTGGTGGGAATGGTGCTGTAAAAGAAAGAGGTGGAACATGGCACAGATGACAAACTGCGATATGTGCAATAATTATGTGTACGATGAGGATGATGAATGTTATGTATGTGACATGGATCTGGATGAGGATGATATGGTGAAATTCCTCACCGGAAACTTCAACGAGTGTCCTTACTATCAGTCAAATGATGAGTATCTCATTGTCCGTCATCAGATGTAGTGGTAATTTTTATGATGAAGAAACATAACAAAGAAAAAACAAAGTGCGCCAGGGACAGCCGGAAACGGCAGTTTGTTGGAGCACTGCTCTTTTTTATCCTTTCCCTGCCCGTATCGTGGCAGGGATTTGTAAATCCGGATACCGGAGAAATCATACCCCTCCGGATCCTTTTGTGTGTTCTGGCCTGGGGTGTCATGGCGTTCCTTGCCTATGTTCCTTGGGAAGGATTCCGCGGAAGGGAACTGCTTTGGAGAGAAGTGGGACTGCTGCTGATCTCCCTGGCAGGCTTTTGTGCGTTCTGCATCTTTTCTGTGGGTGCATTCCGACTGACACCCTGGTATCTGGTGACAAATCTGCTTCCGGTGTACATTTTGGTGCGGATCTGCTGTCTGATCTTTCATTCCCTGACCACCACGGCCCTGGTGTCCTATGTGATCTGCGGAGTGCTGGCAGCTATCAATTTTTATGTTTACCAGTTTCGTTCCAGACCCCTGTGCCCCTGGGATCTCTACGCTGTGGACACGGCAGCGGTGGTAGTGAAGGATTATGATATCCGCATTGGTATCCAGGTGATCGCAGCCTACCTGCTGGGCGTATGTCTGTGCCTTTTGATGAAGTTTCTGCCAAAGATGAAAAAGCGATCCATAAAGGAAGCGGGCATGCATGTGGCGGTGATCGCAGCGGCAGTGCTGGTGTATGGATATGGTATTTTCCCGCAGTTTCACACCAGCATCTGGGATGCGGTGTTTCACAATGCCGAAAATGGAACGGTGGCTTCCTTTCTTGCTTACCTGCCCTGGATGACAACGGAAAAGCCGGAAGGATATGACAGCCGGGATGCCAAAGCGTTTTTGGAGGAGATAGGCGGGACCGAAGCGGATCAGGAGAAAACCAAGGCAGTGAACATTATCATGATCATGGATGAGAGTATGACGGATTACGCTGTCTTTACTTCCGATTACATGGAATATATGCCTTTTTATCATTCCCTTCAGGAAAATACCATCAAGGGAAATCTCTATGTCAGCTGTTATGGAGGGAATACCTGCGATACGGAGTTTGAGTCTTTGACAGGAAACAGCATTCTCTATGCCCCCAATATACCTTTTGAAACCCAGTTTCATCAGCCTATGCCATCCATTGTCAGCAATCTGTCGGATGATGGCTATGAGGTTCTGGCCATGCATCCCATGGGAGCAAAGGACTGGAACAGGGATAAAGTATATGATTATCTGGGATTTCAGGAATTTGTCACCATTGATGATCTGGATGATAGTCAGGAAAATTATATCCGGAATAATTACAGTGATGCCTCGGATTTTGCCTGGATCATAGACCGGTATGAGGGAAAAGAGCAGGGAACACCCTGGTTTTTGTTCAATGTTACCATGCAGAATCACGGAGGTTACGGTGAGGAAACACTGAATGATAACTGGCAGGTGTCGGTGGACCTGTCGGATCTGGGAGATTATCCCCAGGCGGAAATGTTTTTGTCCCTGATGCAGGAGACAGACCGTGCCTTTGAGGAACTTGTCACCTATTTTTCCGGAGTGGAAGAACCTACCATCATCTGTATCTACGGTGATCACCAGCCGGATCTGCAGGATGATTTTCTGGATCTGCTCTACGGGGAGTCTTCCGGAAAACGAACCGGAGCGGAAAGGCAGAAGAAGTATACTACGCCTTTTTTGATCTGGGCCAACTATGATATAGAGGAAACCTATATAGAGCGCATGAGTGCCAATTATTTAGGGGCTCTGGTGCTTCAGACGGCAAATGTGGACATGGATCCCTACCAGACTTATCTGCTGGATCTCTTTGAAAAATATCCGGTGATCACACCCTATGGAATTTATGATGCGGCCGGACAATATTTTGCCACGGATGAAGAGGCGGACAGTGAGGAGATCGCACAGTACCGGAAACTGCAGTATTATAGAATGAAAGAGGCATACTAAGATGAGAGTAGCCATCGTGGACGATGAACCGGAGATGACCGGTCAGATTCAGAAATATCTTGATATTTTTGCAAAAGAACATCATATGGAGATCTCCGGGGAAGTGTTTCATGATGCCCCATCCTTTTTGCAGCAATATGACGGAAGTTATGAACTGGTACTTATGGATGTGGAGATGCCGGGGATGGACGGTATCGAAGCAGCCCGGCAGGTCAGGCAGAAGGATACAAGGGTCAGCATCATGTTTATTACCAATATGGCCCAGTATGCCATCCATGGATATGAAGTGGAAGCGGTGGATTATGTCATCAAGCCCATCGGGTATCAGGATTTTGCCATGAAGATGAAAAAAGCATTGCGCTATATCTATCGGGATGCGGACCGGCAGCTGATGTTAGAGACTGCGGAAGGCAAAGTGCCGGTGAAGATTTCCCATATTTATTATGTGGAGGTGATCCGCCATTACCTGAATTTTCATACCTACACCGGGGTATATCAGATCCGGGGAGTGATGAAAGAACAGGAGGAGATGCTTCGGGATTATCATTTTATCCGCTGCAGTCAGAGTTATCTTGTAAATCTTGCCCATGTGAGGGCAATCCGTGGAAACGAGGTGCAGGTGGGGGAGGATCTGCTGCCCATCAGCCGGAACAAGAAAACGGAATTTGTGGAGGCCTTTACCAGATATGTAGGAGGTATGAAGTGATATGGGAAGAGTGAGTGCCCTTGGCTTTTTTGAGGAACTGCGGTTTATCATAGAACTTCTGGCGGCCTGCCACCTCTTTGCCGCAACTCTTGGGAAAAAGAGAGAGCATTTTATCCAGAAGGTTGTCTTTGGCAGTGTGGCGCTTGGTGCACTGGCCTGTGTATATCCTTTTCTTGCAAACTATTTTCCTAGTGTGGACAGGGCGGTTTTGGTAAGTGCCATCAATGTATCCTGGTATGTGATGCTGACCCTGGGGACAGCCATCGTGATCCGGTGGTGCTACCAGCTGACGGTGGCGGACACTTTATTTCTGGTGGTGGCAGGATACAGCC
>CAMEWP010000085.1 GCA_945946605.1 uncultured Pseudobutyrivibrio sp.
GCAAATAATGGTGTTGACAGATATCTGTCACCGGAATCCGGCAGAAGCACCACGATCTTCTTACCTGCATTTTCTTCCCGTGCGGCCAGGATAGATGCAGCCTTCAGCGCTGCGCCGGAAGAAATACCAACCATTACGCCCTCTGTTACTGCAAAACGCTTGCCCTCTGCAAAAGCATCCTCATTCTCAATAGGAAGGACCTCATCATATACAGTGGTATCCAGAATCTCCGGTACAAATCCTGCGCCAATTCCCTGGATCTTATGAGCCCCGGGAGTTCCCTTGGAAAGCACCGGGCTGGATGCAGGTTCTACCGCAACAATCTTAACATCCGGGTTTTTGCTCTTTAAATACTGACCCACACCGGAAATGGTTCCGCCGGTACCAACACCTGCCACAAAAATATCTACCTGTCCGTCTGTCTGTTCCCAGATCTCCGGACCTGTTGTCTCAAAATGAACTTTGGGGTTTGCAGGATTTACAAACTGTCCCAAAATAACGGAGCCTTCGATCTCGTTTTTCAGTTCCTCTGCCTTGGCAATGGCTCCCTTCATTCCCTTGGCTCCCTCTGTCAGAACCAGTTCTGCGCCATATGCCTTCATCAGGGTACGACGCTCCACACTCATGGTATCCGGCAAAGTAATAATGGTACGGTATCCTCTGGCTGTTGCCACTGCTGCAATACCGATACCGGTATTTCCTGAAGTGGGCTCAATGATGGTAGCTCCCTCCTTCAGCAGGCCGCTCTTCTCAGCGTCCTCGATCATAGCCAGGGCCACACGATCCTTCACACTTCCGGCAGGATTAAAATACTCAAGCTTTGCCAGAATATCGGCATTGGCACCTACTGCCTTACCATACTTGTTTAATTTTAAAATGGGGGTTTTTCCAATAAGTTCTACTGCACTTTCTTTAATATCTGACATGTTTATGTCCTCCTATAAATCCTATTTTTGTTATTTCCCAGTAACTCAATAGGTTTTATGGTGTTTATATTAAACCAAATCCTATCATCTGTCAATGATTTTTTTCCACCACAGGGTGACCTTTTTCTTCCGCCACAGACTGAACTTTTCCCGCTACAGGCTGGCGAAATGGTTGTCAAGTGAACCTTCAGCCGGTCAGTTCCATTGTGTTTTACATATTGTTTCCCAACTTATCTTCTCTTATATGTAATTTTCCTCGGCTCATACCTTCAGATTGCACTTTTCATGCGATTTCTTTACATATAATTTTTCAGTTCATCCTCTCTTATATGTAATTTTCCTCATTTCATCCTTCAGATGGGCCTTTTCTCGTAGCATCTTTACATATAATCTTTCATTTCTTTCGCACATTATATGTAAATATCATCTTTTCTATCCCAAAGCTACATCCAGCATCATCATAATGGTAAATCCAGCTGTAAATGCGATGGTTCCAATATTAGAATGGTTGCCTGATGCCATTTCCGGAATCAGTTCTTCCACCACCACATACATCATGGCCCCTGCCGCAAAACTCAGAAGCACCGGCAGCATAGGCACCACAACACCTGCCGCCAGGATCGTAACAATGGCAGCTGCAGGCTCCGCGATTCCGGACAGGGCTCCCATGAGAAATGCCTTCGGCCGGCTCTCTCCCTCCCCATGAAGAGGCATGGAAATGATGGCTCCCTCCGGGAAATTCTGGATGGCAATACCGATAGATAAGGTCAGGGCTCCCGCAACAGACATACCGTCGCCACCCATCAAAACCCCTGCATACACTGCGCCGATGGCCATTCCTTCCGGTATATTATGCAGCGTAACAGCCAGTACCATCATGGTTGTTTTTTTTAGGTTTGTTCTTGGTCCCTCGGTCTCATTGCTTCCCAGATGCAGATGGGGAATGGCAAAATCCAGAAACAGCAAAAACAAAATACCCAGCCAGAATCCCGCCATTGCCGGAAGAAAGGACAAACGTCCCATGTCCGCCGCCTCCTCCATAGCCGGGATCAAAAGGCTCCAGATAGAAGCAGCCACCATGACCCCTGCTGCAAATCCGGTAAGAATTCTATGTACATGGGGATGCATATCTTTTTTCTGAAACAGCACGCAGGCTGCCCCCAGCGTCGTCCCCAGAAACGGTATCAAAAGTCCCCCTATCATCTCCTGTATCATCTCTTTATCCTCCTTTTTTCCTTCGGATCCATATCCTGACCGGATTCGCTCCGCTCTGCCGATTCGATATGGGTATTATTATATCTTACGCCTTTACCTTTTTCCAGTGCATATATTCCATTGTTTCGTATCCGGGAATATGCTATACTTGCAGATATCAGGAGGTTCTTACATGAGAAAATTTATTAACGAATCCGCCGAGAATTATTTAGAGACCATTCTTGTTCTCAGCAAAAAGCTCCCCGTGGTCCGCTCCGTGGACATTGCCAATGAACTGGGATTCAAAAAATCCAGCGTCAGCATTGCCATGAAGAACCTTCGGGAAAAGGAACATATCACCGTTACAGATGCCGGTTTTATCTATCTTACCGATAGCGGTAAAGAAATTGCGGAAATGATCTACGAGCGTCATCTGATCCTTACCGATCTTCTGGTATCTTTAGGTGTTTCGGAAGAGATTGCCAGCGAAGATGCCTGCCGTATGGAACATGTCCTCAGTCAGGAAAGTTTCGATGCACTGAAAAAGATGTATCAGAAGCACCGGGATACCTTTGTCAGTGAAACACAGTAACCATCCCTGGGACCATTTTATAGAAAACACCGCCAAACAAAAGACCGCGAATATTAAAAAACAGCCATGACACCTGATATGCAGTTCTGAATCGAAGATGCATATCAGATATCATGGCTATTATTTTACTTAAAAGATACCGATATTTTTAAAGACGGTCCGCAGAATCTCTCATATTGATATATTCTGCAACAGAGCGGTCAAAGGACTTGATGTGATACATCAGCCAGTCTACCACATTTTTCTTCACAGTTTCTGTAAACTGTTCTGTGGGGCCTTCTGACTCATCTAAGAACTCGTAGAGTTCTGCGATATTGCCCTTGAATTCTTCATGTTTTGCCTTGTGTTCCTTTATTCCCGGATACTCCACTTCTTCCTGCAGTTTCTCCTCTGCTGCAAAATGGAAATTGGTGTACTCATCCATATAATCCAGCATCCGGATGGCCTGAATCTTGCTGTCACCTCTCTCACAGCAGCTCACAAATGCTGCAATGCGGTCGATGAGTTCCTTGTGCTGAGTATCAATTGTGTCGTTGCCTGTGATCAGGCTGTCATCAAACATCACTTCCATGGTCTTACCTCCTCGCTTTTATACCACATGACATCTCTTTCTGTCATGCCTAACCATACCCAAAATTAATTTAATGAAAAGAAAGAAGCAAGACGATGAGCCGGGTTATGTCGTGGGTAATCATCTATCTAGAACGACTGTCGCCAATCGTCTCAAGCAACCAACCTGAAGCTGGCGGGCCGCGTCATCGCTTCTATTCGGTCTTGCTTCGGATGGGGTTTACAGAGCCCTCCCTGTTACCAGGGAAGCGGTGGTCTCTTACACCGCCTTTCCACCCTTACCGCACATCCGGGTCACCCCGTATCTGCGGCGGTTTATTTCTGTTGCACTTTCCTTGGAGTCACCTCCACCGGCCGTTAACCGGCATCCTGCCCTGTGAAGCCCGGACTTTCCTCACCTGCGGCCTTTCGGCACTTGCAGCTGCGATTACCTGTCTTACTTCTGTTTCTTATCATATTACACTTTCATGTAATTTTCAAATTATATTTGTTCTATTTTGTCTTTCCGGGAACAATTGCTGCAGTTTTTGGCATTTTTGCCACAGGCCTCACACCCCTCACAGGATGCGCAGCTCCCCTTACCGGATCCACAGCTGCAGGGGCCTCCCTGCCGCCTGATCTGAAGGATCGCCAGGATCACCAACAGCACCACAATTCCCAGCACGATGTAACTCTGTAAATTCATTTTCACACTCTCTTCTGTTACCGGTTCTTAAATTATGCCGGTTCTTTCTTCCACCGGATCCGTGTTATGCCAATCCCAAAAGCAGGCTGATGCCCGACACAAGTAAAGCAACCAGCCAGGCGATGGCACACTGCATCAGCACTACCACAAAAGCCGCTCTTCCGCTTCCCATCTCACGCTTTACCGTGGCAACAGCAGCTGCGCAGGGAGTATACAGCAGGGTGAATACCAGGAATACAAAGGCAGTAAAGGGAGTGAACATGGTATGTAACAGTCCGGTATCTCCTCCCAACAATACGGTTAAGGTGGAGACCACACTCTCCTTTGCCGTAAATCCTGTGATCAGTGCCGTGGACACTCTCCAGTCCCCAAAGCCCAGCGGCGCAAAAATGGGAGCCACCAGACTTCCGATCATGGCCAGCAGACTGTCTTCCGGATCTATGGCCACATTCAGTCTCATATCAAAAGTCTGCAGGAACCAGATCACAACCGATGCCACAAAAATAATGGAAAATGCTTTCTGAATAAAATCCCTTGCCTTTTCCCAGAGAAGCTGCATTACACTTCTGGCGCTGGGCAGACGATAGTTTGGCAGTTCCATCACAAAAGGAACCGGTTCTCCTTTAAATACTGTCCCCTTCAGCAACAGGGCATACAAAATACCGCAGACAATTCCCAGCACATACAGTCCCACCATAACAAGCCCCTGATATTGTCTGGGGAAAAAGGCTGTGGTAAACAAAACATAGATGGGCAGTTTTGCACTGCAGCTCATAAAGGGTGTCAGCAGGATGGTCATCCGCCGGTCACGATCACTGGACAGCGTTCTGGTAGCCATAATGGCCGGAACAGAGCATCCAAAACCAATAAGCATGGGAACAAAACTTCGTCCCGACAGTCCGATATGGCGCAGCAGTTTATCCATTACAAAGGCAACTCTGGCCATATATCCCGTATCTTCCAGAATTGCCAGGAAGAAAAACAGGGTCACAATAGTAGGCAGGAAACTCAAAACACTTCCCACGCCGCTGCAGACACCGTCCACCACCAGGGAATGTACCACCGGATTGATCTGATAGGCCGTCAGGGCTTTGTCAATGACATCAATGACAGCATCGATCCCCACCGTCATCCAGTCGGAAAGAAAGGCTCCGATCACATTGAATGTCATCACAAATACCAGAGCCATGATACCGATGAAACAGGGAATTGCTGTATATTTTCCCGTCAGGATCTTATCGATCTCCACGCTTCTTTTATGTTCCAGACTCTCCCCGGGCTTTACTACAGTCTCTTCACAGAGCTGTTCAATAAAGGAAAATCTCATATCCGCCAGTGCTGCTTCCCGATCCAGCCCTGTCTCCTGCTCCATCATGGAAATGGTATGTTCCACCAGCCCCATTTCCTGGGGTTCCAGCCCAAGTTCCTCTATGATGGGGGCATCCCCCTCCACCAGCTTGGTGGCAGCAAAACGGTTGGGCAGCCCGGCACTCTTGGCATGATGCTCGATCATGTGTGCCACTGCATGAATACAGCGGTGAACCGCACCTTTCGGATCTGTCTCATCTTCACTGTCCCGACAGAAATCAATCCGCCCCGGCGCTTCCCGATACCTGGCCACATGAATGGCATGATCGATAAGTTCGTCAATTCCTTCGTTCTTTGCAGCGGAAATGGGGACCACGGGAATCCCCAGCAGTTCCTCCAGGGAATTGACCATAATGGTTCCGCCGTTTGCCCGGACCTCATCCATCATATTCAAAGCCAGCACCATGGGAACTCCCAGTTCCATCAGCTGCATGGTAAGATAAAGGTTACGCTCGATATTTGACGCATCCACAATATTGATAATTCCCGTGGGTTTACTCTGAAGAAGGAAATCCCTGGTGACGATCTCCTCGCTGGAATAAGGCGAAAGAGAATAAATTCCCGGCAGATCGGTAACTGTGGCTTCCGGATGATTCCGGATGGTTCCGTCCTTCCGGTCTACTGTCACACCCGGGAAATTGCCCACATGCTGGTTGGATCCTGTCAGCTGATTAAACAGCGTGGTCTTTCCGCAGTTCTGATTTCCTGCCAGTGCAAAAGTAAGGGGCCGTCCTTTAGGGATGGTTTCTCCAATCTTGTTGGTACGGTAATCCTTTGCCTTTCCGATCTCTCCCACACCGGGGTGCGCAATATTTTCGTGGCGCTTTTCTTTCCTGGCCTCACGGTCTGTGGAATGTACTCCCTTGATCTCAATCTTTTTGGCATCATCTAACCGCAGTGTCAGTTCATATCCTCTCAGTTCCAGTTCGATGGGATCTCCCATGGGAGCCACTTTCCGCAGCGTTACCTCTGTTCCCGGTGTCAGTCCCATATCAAGCAGATGGTGGCGCAGTTCTCCTTTTCCTCCCACCACCCGGATCACAGCATCCTGGCCAACCTGTAATTCGTCCAGTGTCATCATTTTTCCTTTCTCTTCCCCGGCATGTTAAACCGGCAGACAGCTTCCTCCAATAAATTCACGTAAAATAGAATTGTTGCAAATATCTTCCGGCGACATGGGCAGGAAGTAATCCAGCAGTTTTAATAACCGCTTGGCTTCCACATATTCCGGGCAATCTCTGTCAATGGCCAGAAGCTGAGGCTGTGCATACAGTTTCAAAACCGCCATTTCATAGATCAGCGCTGAGTTAAAGATCACATCCGCCTGCTCCTGGAAGGGGAAAATATTCTTTTCCTCACCTCTGCGGACAGAATCCCACATGGCAATGGTATCCTTTGCAGAGGTCCCCCTGGTTCTGGAATCCCGGACGATCCGTCGGATCAGTCTTCCGTCCGTGGTAGAAAGGGGATTGCACTCATCAACCCGCAGCTGGGTCAGCGCACTGATGTAAATTTTAAATTTATATTCCGGTGCAATGGCCGCTGACATGAGATCATTCAGGCCATGAATTCCTTCAATAACCAGCACATCCTTCTCGCCTAAAGAGAGCTGTCTTCCCCGGTACTCCCGTTTACCTGTTTTGAAATTAAAGGAAGGAAGTTCAATGGTATCTCCTGCCAGAAGTGCCACCATATCCCGGTTAAACTGCTGGATATCCAGTGCCGTGATACTCTCAAAATCTTTTTCGCCGTATTCATCCAATGGGATCACATCCCGATCCAGATAATAGTCGTCCAGCGCAATGGGATAAGGATGAACTCCTCTGGCTCTCAGCTGGGCAGACAGCCGGTAGGAAAATGTGGTCTTTCCCGACGAGGAAGGCCCTGCGATCATGATAAATTTTTTGTTGCCTTCCGAGACGATCTGTTCTGCCAGGGTACCGATCTTCTGCTCCATAAATGCTTCCTGCATCAGGATCAGATCCCGGGTATTTCCCTTTGCGATCATATCGTTTAAGGCTCCCACTGTAGGAATCCCCATACTTTCTCCCCACTGTTCCGACTCCTTCAGCACAGCATAATACTTTGCGGAGGGAGAGAAAGGCGCTGCCGCTTTCGCATCCTTATAGGGAACCCGCAGCACAAATCCGTCATCAAACTTCTGAAGTTCAAAGACCCCAAGATATCCGGTGGAAGGCACCATATATCCATAATAATAATCAATATAACCATCCAGATCATAGACATTAATATGAGACGCCACACGATAATGAAGAAGTTTTTCCTTATCGATGAGATGACGTTCATGAAACAGTCTCTCTGCATCCCTGGTACGGATGGTTTTTTTCTGAAAAGGCAGATCCTGCTCCACCAGGTGCATCATTTGTTTCTTTAGCGCTTCCAGAAATTCCTCTGTCACTGTTCCCTTCCACAAGCTGTCCGGATATTCCATTTCATGGTCTGCATCCGTTTCCTGACCTGTTCTTACGATCCGGCATACATACCCATGATCCGGGGAATGATGCACACTGATATCCAGGTCCTCCCCCGGGCAGATCTGATCTAAAGCCTTTTGCATCATAAACAGCACGCTCCGCCGATAGGCTCTGCGGCCGTCTTTCTGCAGGGAAGTGATAAAATGCAGTTCCTGCCCATCCATGCTCTCCTCTAAGGGGCTTGGCAGTTCATATAATCTGCCGCCTATCCGGGCCAGCAGCACATCTCCCTGGTCTGCAGGCTCCGATGCGATTTCTTTTGTAACCTGTAAAAGGGGGGTTCCCACAGGATACTCCCACTTTTTATTCTGATAATAGATGGCAATTTTTTTCAATATTTTCACCTCTTTTGGCAAATCCAGAAGGGTTCTTTCAGGGGTTCAGACGCCACTTCCACTTCTGGAAGAATCTCCCGAAGGAACTGTTCCA
>CAMEWP010000086.1 GCA_945946605.1 uncultured Pseudobutyrivibrio sp.
CCTCTGTAAGTAGATGAAAGATCTGGTAGCCATTAATGATCTGTGGAAGGGTGTGTTCCTGATGACAACAGAGATCACCAGTGGCATCTATACCTTCACATCCAGTCAATGTGATGCGGACATCAAATATATCCTCTGTATGAGTGCTCTGTCCTTCGGTGGACTTTGTACTCATGCCCAGACATACTCTGTCATTTCCGATACAAAAATTTCCAAAGTCTCATATTTTGTCGGAAAGATCATCTCCGCAGTCAACACCTGCCTTTTGTCTATCCTGGCAGTCAGACTTGGCTACTGAGGATGCTCCTCTGCTCCGTGAAAGAAATGCTCAGGTACATCCAAAGAAGCCAGATCCGGTTCCGGTTCCACTGGAGCTGTATTCATAGCAGCCTCCATGTCAGCCTCTTCCGATTCTGCTCCATCAGTAGAAAGTTCCCGACGATTTGCGGTAACCACATCTAAAAATCCCTGCATGGTAGCGAGATAACTGTCTGTTCTTGCTCTGGTGGTGTCCATGGAATTTACAAGAACTGTTTCTACACTCTGCAGCAGTTCGTCTGTATAACTGATAGCGCTGAGACGGATGTTATTGGCATCCTCCGTAGCCTTATCCAACATATCCTGGGCATTCTTTGTGGCAATCATAACAACCTCATTTGCCTGGGCATATGCCTGTTGCATGATCTGATGCTCGCTAACCAGCTCATTGGTCTGAATCTGTGCCTGTGCAATGATTGCATCTGCCTTATTCTGAGCATCTGCAAGAATGGCCTCTTTATTGCTGATGATCTTCTGATAGCGTTTGATCTCTTCCGGTGTCTTGGTACGCAGCTCCTCCAACAGACTCTCCAGTTCATCACGATTGACTACAATCTTGGAGCTGGAAAAGGCAGAAGGTTTGCAACTGTCGATGTATTCTTCGATCTCTTCAATAATTTCTTCGATTCTGCTAGACATAATGTTCTCCTTTATGATTGATATTTATCAAGTATTCTGGATACGATCTCTTCCGGTACAAATCTGGATATATCTCCTCCGTATGATGCAAACTCTCTCACCACGGTAGAGCTGAGATAGGAATAATTCAATGATGTAGTCAGAAAGACTGTCTCAAGGTCCGGATACTCCACCTTATTTGTCTGGGCCAGCTGAAGTTCATATTCAAAATCAGTCACAGCCCTAAGCCCTCGCACAATGACATTTGCATCCGTCTGCTTGGCAAAATCCACCAACAATCCCTCAAAAGGTAAAACGGTGACATTGTGATATTTCTGTGTCAGTTCTTTAATCATACTAACACGCTCATCAATAGAAAACAACGCATTTTTTTGACTGTTGTACAAAACGCCCACAATCAGTTCATCAAACAATTTGGCAGACCGATCGATAATGTCCAGATGTCCGAAGGTGATCGGATCAAAACTGCCGGGATAAATTGCCTTTTTCATTTTAGTGTCCCCTTATTATAAAAACATGCTGATTTGTCTTATATTTTTTCCGGCGAATAATCTTATAGCCCATATCTTCCACATCAGACAGATCATCTTCCAACGCTGCTTCCACGATAATATAGCCGTCCTCCGCTAACAGGGAAGTATCTTTCATTATCGTCAGCGCCTGTCTTTCCAAACCTTTTTGATAAGGCGGATCCATAAAGATCAGATCAAATTCTTCTCCGGAAGCATTCAGACGCCTTAGGGTATCAGAAACATCTCCGCCATATACGCAGGCTTTCTCTGCAAGATGTGTGGTCTGAAGATTTTTTCGGATGCATTCCAATGCTTTAGGGGATTTTTCTGCAAAAACAGCTTTCTTTGCTCCCCGGCTTAAAGCCTCGATGCCTATCTGTCCGCTGCCTGCAAAAAGATCAAGAAACCTAGAACCGTACACATCATCCTGGATCATATTAAAAAGCGTCTCCTTGATCCTGTCCGTGGTAGGTCTTGTATCCATTCCTTCTACAGTAACAAGCTGCATCCTTCTTTTACTGCCCGCTATAACTCTCATCCCTGACATGTCTCCTTTACGGTCCGATATAAAAGGCTGATTGCCTCTGCGGTGGCAGCCTGGCGAACCTGACTGCGATCCCCCGGAAAAATTCTTTTCATCACTTCTGTGCCATTCTTCCCGGCACAGGCGATATAAACCAGTCCCACCGGCTTTTCCGGCGTACCTCCATCCGGGCCTGCAATTCCGGTTGTGGCAAGACCAAAATCTGCTTCTGCCCTGTTTCTCACACCTTCTGCCATCTCCCTGGCTGTCTCAGGACTCACCGCACCATAAAGGGTTAAAGACTCATGAAGGACGCCCAGGTTTTTTTCTTTTGCCTGGTTAGAATATGTAACATATCCCTCCCCGAAACAGGCAGAGGCACCAGCCACATCCACAATACTGCTGGCAATCATACCACCGGTACAAGACTCAGCAACAGCTACTGTCTGATGATTTTTTGTCAGACAGTCAATCAAATCAGCAATCTTATCCATCATTTCTGCTCTTTCAAAACATCTTTATTCTTAACGATATAATCCACCAGGGAAACAACGGTAAGAACCAGTGCCACATACATCAGGATATCCCCAAGCACCTGGAAAAATGCTACCGGAATATTGGCGATCAGTACAATGATCATCAGCATCTGGAAAACGGTCTTAAATTTGCCCCACATGCTGGCTGCAATCACAATTCCATTATCGGAAGCAATCAGGCGGAATCCACTGATGATGAATTCACGGCTGATAATGACGATAACGATCCATGCAGGAATCTGACGGGTAGATACCAGACAGATCATTGCAGAACAAACCAGAAGTTTATCTGCCAAAGGATCCATAAATTTGCCGAAATTCGTCACTAAGTTGTACTTTCTTGCAATCTTTCCATCCAGCATATCCGTAAGGCTTGCAACGATAAAAATTGCATCAGCGATATAGCGGTACGCCTGGTTTTCAGGATCCAACAATAAAAACAACACAAAAAATGGAATTAAAATTACACGAAAAATGGTCAGTTTATTAGGTAAATTCATTCTTTTATCTCTCCAATCAAATCATACTCATATGCGCCGGTGATCTCAACGGTAACAATGTCACCTGACATCAGTTCCCTGTCAGAGGAAAGGAAAACATATCCATCCACATCAGGCGCATCACGATAGGTCCTTCCCACATAAGCAGATTCATCTGCAACCTTTCCTTCTACAAAAGCCTGCAGCGTTCTTCCAATGTAAGACTCATTACATTCAGCTGAGATTTCCTGCTGTAATGACATTACCTCGTCAACCCAGCGCTGTTTGGTTTCCTCTTCTACCTGATCCGGATATTCAGCAGCGGGTGTACCTTCCTGAGGGGAATAAGCAAATGCTCCCAGCCGGTCAAAGCCAATCTCATCAATAAATTCCAGCAGTTCCTCGTGAGTCTCCTCAGTTTCTCCCGGGAAACCACAGATCAGCGTAGTACGCAATGCTATATCCGGCATTGCCTGCCGAAGACTTGCGATTTTCTGCAAAAGATCTGCTTTGTTGGTTCTTCTGCCCATCCGCTTCAGAATCTCATCATTACAATGCTGGATCGGCATATCAATATAGTGACAGATCTTCGGATTGGAAGCCATAGTCTGGATCAGCTCCTCCGTAATCTCTTCCGGATAACAATACAACAGACGGATCCACTCTAACTCCGGGATTTCAGACAGCTGCCTCAAAAGTTCCGGCAAAGCCTTTTTATGGTACAGATCCATTCCGTAAAGCGTGGTCTCCTGGGCAACCAGTATCAGTTCCCTGACACCGCCTTCTACAAGTTTACGTGCCTCCGAAAGAATCTGCTCCATGGGAACACTGCGGTACGCCCCGCGAATGGAGGGAATCACGCAGTAGGTACAGAGCTTGTTGCAGCCTTCCGCAATTTTCAAATATGCAAAATGGCCTCCGGTGGTAACCACCCGGCTCACATCACTGCAAAGTCCGGTAAGGGGCTTTGTTACTGTGGGCTTTTCCCCTTGAAGAGTTTCCTCTACAACAGATACAATTTCGTCGTAGGAATTGGTTCCTACAATGGCATCCACTTCTGGAATCTCCTGGCGGATCTCATTGGCATATCGCTGGGCAAGACATCCGGTAACGACCAGGGATCTCAGACATCCTGTTGTTTTCAGCTGCCCCAGATCAATCAGTGTCTGGATACTTTCTTCCATGGCATCACTGATAAAACAGCAACTGTTTACAATAATAACATCGGCCTCTTCTTCCGCATCGGTAAGAGTATAACCGGCTGCTGTCAGCATACCAAGCATATGCTCCGAATCCACCAGATTCTTATCACAGCCAAGAGAAACAAATAAAATCTTCATCTAGAATTCCTCTGTGTCGGCGATCACTTCATCATCAGCCATATCCGGTATTTCTTCTGCTGCGGTTGCATCTGCTTCCTCATTTGCCTTTGCAGCTTCTTCCTCAGATAAGATCTTCAGTTTGCCCTGATATAATTCATCAACAGCGATAGACAATGGTTTCTCAGAGGGCGAATGATCTACCATAGGCTCAGAGCCATCGATGATCTGACGAGCTCTTTTTGCAGTAGCACAAACGATGCTGTAACGGCTGTTTACCACCGGCTCCTCTCCAATCTCCACATTGTCATTTACCACTTTCATCAGTTCTACATAAGACGGGTGTATCATAATTACATGCTCCTTTCAAATTTCTTTAAATCCTTTTGGATTTCTTTTATAACAGACTGATTTCGATCCACACGATAATGTTCGCTCTGGATGATCTCATGTACCTGTGCAACACTTTCCTCCAGAATATCATTTACCACAAGATAATCATATTCCGGCATAAATCTGGATTCCCTGCAGGAAATGGCAAGCCTCTGGGCGATCACTTCCTGGGATTCCGTACCTCTTCCTACCAGTCGGTCCTTCAGCACATCAGCTGAGGGCGGCATGACAAAAAGCAACAGCGCCTGGGGATACAGTTTCTTAACCTGAAGTGCTCCCTGGATCTCTATTTCAAGGATCACATCCTTGCCTTCTTCCACAAGCTGCTCTACATAATCTCTCGGAGTACCATAGGAATTGCCATTAAAAGTGGCATACTCCAAAAGCTGATCCTTTGCAATCATTTCATCAAATTCTTCTCTTGTTTTAAAGAAATATTCTCTGCCATCTTCCTCCCCCTCTCTGGGATCACGGGTAGTGGCTGAAATAGATAATGCATATT
Organism: uncultured Pseudobutyrivibrio sp.; assembly: GCA_945946605.1. Classification (GTDB taxonomy): domain Bacteria; phylum Bacillota; class Clostridia; order Lachnospirales; family Lachnospiraceae; genus Pullilachnospira_A. The sequence goes on from CAMEWP010000086.1 coordinate 5,222, forward strand.
CTCCCGGATGCGTCTTTAACAGATGTTTCATGATGGTACCTTTTCCTGCACCGGAGAAACCTGATAATACAATGATCAATCCCCTTTTTTTCATAACAGAGCATCCTCCTTTTCCGCCGGCTGCATCCTGCTGCGTCCGGCAATGGTCTCAGGCAGCAATGCCGACAAAACAATCTTGTGTTCTGTGACGATCACAGCCTTTGTCTTGCGTCCCTGTGTAGCATCCACAAGGCAGCCTTCCTCTCTGGCTTTCTGAACCATACGCTTGGCCGGCGCAGAGTCCGGTGTGATCATGGCGATCACCTTATCGGTATGTATCATATTGCCAAATCCAATATTTACAAACGACATATTCTCTCCTACTCAATATTCTGTATCTGTTCCCGCACTTTTTCGATGAGTGTCTTCAGACTGATTCCCATGTTGGCAATAGTGACATCCGTGGACTTAGATAAAACAGTATTTGCTTCGCGGTTCATCTCCTGGGCAATAAAATCCAGTTTTCTTCCCACCTCACCGCCGGAAAGCAGTGCTTCCTTTGTCTCTCTCACATGGGAGGAAAGACGTACGATCTCTTCGTCGATACATACCTTGTCTGCATAGATGGTCACCTCTGCGGCAATGCGGCCTTCATCCACCTGATGATCTCCCAGAAGATCTGCGATCTTTTCTGTGAGTCTGGTCTTATATTCCTCAATGATCTCCGGCGAGCGGTCTTTCAGAATCTGAACATACCCTTCCATCTCTGTCATCTTATCCAGAAGATCATTACACAAATGCTGACCTTCCGTACTGCGATTGAACAGGAACTGATCCATGGCCTGACCCAAAGCATCCATCAGAAGAATCGGGATATCCGTCTCCTCCGCATCAATCTCTTCTGTCACCAGAACATCCGGATAATGGGATAAAGAAGTGGCTGTAATATCATTCTTCAGCTGAAATTCCTCTGACATGCACTTTAAATGTTCCAGATACATGGCAGCCATATTGGAATTATAGGTAATGCGGTAATTACTGTCAGCAGTCTCTTCCAGTGTCACATATACATCCACCTTACCACGGGAAATCTTTGACTTCAGAAAGTTGCGGACATCCGCCTCATAGGGATTACACTTTCTTGGAAGTTTCAGATTCAGATCCAGATATCTGTGATTCACAGACTTCATCTCTACAGTAATTTTTCTGGTTTCATTAAAACTGACACCCCGGCCAAAACCGGTCATACTTTTAATCATGGGAACCCTCCAAACATACTGACCCAATTTATCACCCAATTATTTAACATTATATTAAATTTATGGTACTTCGTCAAATTTTTTTGGCACTTCTTCACTTTTCTTTATTTTTCTTTTACGGGAATTGATCCGGTGTTTTCATTTTGAGGCTTTTGGGCTATACTAAAACAGAAATTATGGAAAAAGGAGAACGATCAATGGCTCTTGACGGCATTACCATACATTGCCTGGCATATGAATTAAACTCACAATTAAAAGACCAGCGGATCAGCAAAATAGCTCAGCCGGAGAAGGAAGAAATTTTATTTACCTTTAAAATCGGAAGCAAGACCAAGCGACTGCTTCTGTCCGCCAACGCTTCCCTTCCCTTCGCATATTTTGCATCTGAGAACAAACCAAGCCCTATGAATGCGCCAAATTTTTGCATGGTGCTGCGCAAATATATTGGGAACGGCAGAATTCTTTCTGTTACACAACCAGGTCTGGAACGTGTGCTCTGTTTTTGTATTGAGCATCTGAACGAAATGGGGGATCCGGGTGTCAAATATTTATATGTGGAACTTATGGGCAAGCATAGTAACATCATCTTTTGCGATGAAAATCAGCGTATCATTGACAGTATCAAACATGTCTCTGCCCAGATGAGTTCGGTCAGAGAAGTTTTGCCTCAGAGGACATATTTTATTCCTGCGCAGGAGGATAAGGCTAATCCACTTGAAATATCTGAGGAAGATTTCTATTCCAAAGTCTGCTCTGTTGCGGCGCCGAATTTTAAGGCTCTCTACACAAGCCTTGTGGGCATCAGTCCCTTTATGGCCCAGGAGATCTGTTACCGTGCAAGAATCGATGGAGACGCATCAACGGCATCTCTGACACCGGATCAGAAAGCCGCCTTCTACCAGGCATTTTCGACCTGCATGAAGATGCTTTCAGACAACCTCTACGATCCTGTGATCTTGTTTGACCCTGACACAGCAGCGCCAAAGGATTTTGCACCATTTTCACTGCAGATGTATGAGGATGCCTGCCAGAAGCACTGCGGTTCCATTTCCCAGGCTTTGGAAGAGTTTTATGCTGTCCGCAACAAATACACCAATATGCACCAAAAATCCACCGATCTGCGGAAAATACTGCAGAATCTGATAGAACGAACGGCAAAAAAGCTGCGTCTTCAGGAATCCCAAAAGGAAGACACCGGAAAGCGTGACAAATACCGGCTGTACGGAGAATTGCTCCACACCTATGGATATCAGATAGAACCCGGAGCTTCCTCTGCAACTGTCATAAATTATTATGACAATGAAGAAATTACGATTCCCCTGGATCCCACCCTGTCTCCCATGGAAAATGCAAAGAAGTATTTTGATCGTTACAGCAAATTAAAGCGCACCGATGAAGCTTTAAATGTACATCTGGAGGAAACCAGACAGGCACTTGCCCATTTAAAGTCCATAGAAACCTCTTTAAATTTTGCAGAATCCGAGGAAGATCTTTCTGTGATCAAAGAAGAGCTCACCGCCAGCGGCTACATAAAAGCCAAATACTCCAAAAAGAAAAAATCAAATCAGGTAAAAAGCCGCCCTCTTCATTTTGTGGATCAGCACGGATTTCATATCTATGTAGGGAAAAATAACTATCAGAACGATGAGCTGACCTTTAAATTTGCCACAGGAAATGACTGGTGGTTCCATGCCAAAGGCATCCCCGGCTCCCACGTGGTGGTA
>CAMEWP010000087.1 GCA_945946605.1 uncultured Pseudobutyrivibrio sp.
AAATAAATATCGTAGAGAAGGGCCTGAATGTAAACTACTGTGACACCCCCCACGATAGGCATATGACCGTTGGCCTAAATCTTTTTTCCTGCTTCCTTTGCCATTTCCTGAAACCGCACCACATGAAATTCATCTTCCGGATCCAGCACATCCACCAGATAATGGGGAACACCTGCCATCTCCTCACTGGTAATTTTGGCAGATCCAATATCCATATGCCGGTACACCTGCATGGAGTCCGCTGAAATGATCTCGCCACCGATCCTTTTAGCAAGCAGAATGGAAAGCGCTGATTTTCCGGAGGCAGTAGGTCCGGTCAATATCACCATAGGTTTCTTTTCCATAATCAAACAATCCTCTTGAATTTCTTTTCCATTTCCTGTTTGGAAATTGTAATAATGGTAGGCCTGCCGTGGGGACAATGATAAGGATTATCCAGGGTCAGAAGTTCGTCAATAAGACTTTCCACCTCCGGACGGGATAATTTCTGATTGCCTTTGACAGCAGCTTTACAGGACATGGAAGCAACTTTTTCCATTACAAGTTCTCCGGAAGCCTGTGCTTTCATTTCGCAGCAGGACTGCAAAACATCCAGAAAAAGACTTTTGGGATCCAGGGAAAACAGGTTGCCGGGAACACCCGTGATGGCATATTCCCTCCCGCCGAATTCACTGAATTCAAAGCCTAACTGGGTAAAAGTATCCTGATACTGGTGAAGGATCTCTTCTTCCTGAACCGACAGAGTCACCACAATGGGGGGACTGATGCGCTGGGAAGTCATTTCCTTATCCTTCAGCTTTTTCATGGTTTTTTCATACAGCACCTTCTCATGTGCTGCATGCTGATCGATAATATATAATTTCTCATCAAATTCTACCAGCCAGTAGGTGTCAAACACCTGACCGATGATGCGATGGGATTTTTTTGCCTCCTCCGACAAAAAACTCAGCTGCGTTGGTTCTTCCTGCTCTTTCTTTTTGTAAAACTCCCGGTATTGGGATTCATAAGGGGTATCCTTATGAATTTCCTTCGTGATCTTATCCTTAATGGCCTGAAGTCTCGCCGCCTCAAAAGGTTCCGGCCCTTTGATGGGCTGAGGTTTCAGAGGTGTCGTTGTTTCTTTTTCTTCCTGATGAATCTTGGGCGATATGGTCTTAGGCAGTTCCTCTCTCTTTTCCTTATCATCAGGTGTCGAAAGTGTACTTTCCCGGATATCTTCCCTGTAACTGAGGCGGTTTTTCATGATCATGGACAGAGCCTCATATACCCTCTGCCCCTGTTCGATTCGTACTTCCTGTTTTGTAGGATGCACATTTACATCAATCACACCCGGTGGAAAAGAAAGCCACAGAGCACAGAAGGGATACTGGTGCTGCATCAGAAATCCCTGATATCCTTCCTCTACACTTCGGGATAAAAGATTGCTCTTTACATATCTCCCCTGGACATAAAAATGTTCAAAATTCCGGTTTCCTCTGGATATTACGGAATTACCGATATATCCCCGGACAGAAAATCCCTCTTCCTCTGCATCAACCTCCAAAAGATTTGCTGCGATCTCACGGCCAAAGATCTGATAGATGGTGTCCTTCCTGTTGCCGTTTCCGGTGGTACTCATCTTCTCCTGCCCCTGGCTGATGAACCGCACAGCCACTTCCGGGTGAGACAATGCCAGTTGTTGCAGGATTTCAAAAATATATCCGCCCTCTGTCTGGTTGCTCTTTAAGAATTTCTTTCTGGCCGGTGTATTATAAAAAATATGCTGCACAAAAAATGTAGTGCCGTCAGGGGCGCCGATTTCTTCCATGGAAATCTCCCTGCCGCCCTCTATCACATATCGGGTGCCCAACAGTTCCTCTTTTGTCTTTGTGATCAGTTCCACATGGGAAACAGCTGCAATGCTTGAAAGTGCTTCTCCCCGGAATCCCAAAGACTTTACATCCGAAAGATCCTCTGCAGACCGGATCTTACTGGTAGAGTGACGAAGAAATGCCAGCGGTATCTGGGAAGAGGGAATCCCTGATCCATTATCTGTAATCCGGATCAGGCTGGTTCCGCCATCCTTGATCTCCACTGTAATGGCTGTCGCACCTGCATCAATGGCATTTTCTACCAGTTCTTTCACCACAGATGCCGGGCGCTCAACCACTTCACCGGCAGCAATTTTATCAATTGTTTCCTGATTTAAAAGCTTGATCTCATTTACCATCTGTTTTTCACCTTGCTCTGCAGTTCATCCAGTTTATTCATGGCTTCCATTGGTGTCATGTTGGAAATATCCAATTCTTCCAGTTCTTTAATGATGTCATCGTCTTTCATGGTATCAAACAGGGACATCTGTCCCAGATCCACCTCATCTAACCGGTCTTTCTTTTTGGTGTTGCTGTCAGCACTTTGGGCTGCAATATTTTTTGCAATGTCAACGATGTCATTGGAAACCAGCTGCTCCACGATCTCCTTCGCCCGGGCAATAACAGAATCAGGAAGACCTGCAAGTTTTGCCACCTGAATACCATAACTTTTATCAGCACCACCCGGTACGATCTTTCGCAGGAAAACAATATCATCGCCATTTTCTTTTACAGCAATGCAGTAATTGTTGACGCCTTCCAATGTGCCTTCCAACTCTGTCAGTTCGTGATAGTGGGTGGCAAACAGAGTTTTTGCCCCTAACAGTTTGGGATTGCTGATATGCTCCACCACCGCCCAGGCAATACTTAAGCCATCAAAAGTGCTGGTGCCCCGGCCAATCTCATCTAAGATCAGAAGGGATTTGGAAGTTGCATTCCGGAGAATATTGGCCACTTCATTCATCTCCACCATAAAGGTACTCTGACCGCTGGCGAGATCATCTGATGCCCCCACCCGGGTAAAGATCCGGTCTACGATGCCTATGTTTGCCTCTCTTGCAGGTACATAGCTCCCCACCTGTGCCATCAACACGATCAGGGCCACCTGCCGCATATAAGTAGACTTTCCGGCCATATTCGGTCCTGTAATAATGGAAATCCGATGTTTCTGATTGTCGAGATAGACATCATTTTCAATGAACATATCATTTGGAATCATCTTTTCCACAACAGGATGACGTCCCCCTTTGATATCAATAACACCCTTCTGGTTCATTTTGGGCTTGCAGTAGTGATTGACATCAGCCACATATGCCAGGGACATAAATACATCCAGAGCAGCCACCGCTTTGGCAGTTTTCTGAATCCGGTCAATCTGGGAAGCAATGTGATCCCGGATCTCTTTGAAATATTCATACTCCAGAGAATATAACTTGTCTACCGCTCCTAAAATGGTATCTTCCAGTTCTTTCAGTTCCGGTGTAAAATAACGCTCTGCATTAGCCAGAGTCTGTTTTCTGATAAAATAATCTGGCACAAGATCCTTGAAAGAATTTGTCACTTCCAGATAGTATCCAAATACTTTGTTATATTTTACTTTCAGGTTTTTGATTCCTGTCTTTTCCCGTTCTTTTGCTTCCAGATCTGCCAGCCACTGCTTTCCCTTTGTCTTCGCATCACGGAAATGATCAATATCCTCAGAATAACCGTCTTTGATAATATCCCCGTCCCGGACAGAGATGGGAGGTTCCTCGGAAATAGCTGCATCGATGAGGGCATAAAGATCCTCCAGGGGATCAAGATCATTACAAATATTTGTGAGAAGTTCTCCTGAAAAATCCGAAAGCAGAGAACGAATATGAGGCAGCATGGCAATGGATGTTTTAAAGGCAAGAAGATCCCTTGGATTTGCTGTCTGATACATGACTTTCGTCATGATACGCTCCAGATCATAAATGGGATTCAGATACTCCCGGATCTCTTCCCGGGTGATCATATGGCGATTGATCTCCTCAATGGCTTTGTGGCGCTTCCTGATCTCATCAATATCTGTCAGTGGCTCCTCTATGTAATTTCGAAGAGTTCTGGCCCCCATTGCCGTTTTTGTCTTGTCCAGTACCCAGAGCAAAGAACCTCTTTTTTGTTTCTCCCGCAATGTTTCTACCAATTCCAGATTTCTTCTGGTGGCATGGTCCAGCATCATATAATTGCCGTTCACATAGGGAGTAATACGGATCATATGTTCCAGCGGGGATTTCTGGATCTCGTAGAGATATTTCAAAAGAGCCCCTGCAGCAATGGTGCCGGTTTCAAACTCTGCAAGGCCCAGTCCCTGAAGGCTGCCAGACTTAAAATGCTTCAGGATCAGTTCTGTTGCAAGTTTTTCATCAAAATAAATGGCGTCTAAAGCCGAGACCACTGTATGGAATCTTTCTTTGATCTCCTCCAAGGGAAATCCGCTGACAAGAAACGCTTCATTGCATATAATTTCAGAGGGATGATATTTGAAGATCTCATCCATGAGTTTATCTGTCTCCAGTTCCCTCACAAGAAAATCACCCGTGGTGACATCTGCTACAGCAATACCGTATTTATCCCCAATAAAGGCAATCCCCATAATGTAATTGTTCCGGGTCTCGTCCAAGGCCACATTGTCAATGTTGGTACCGGGAGTTACGATCCTTACTACCTCCCGCTTTACCATACCTTTTGCTTCCTTTGGATCTTCTACCTGCTCGCAGATAGCCACTTTATAACCTTTTCCCACCAGTCGGGAAAGATAATTATCCAGAGCATGATAGGGGATTCCGCACATGGGTGCCCGCTCTTCCATGCCACAGCTTTTTCCGGTGAGTGTCAGTTCCAGTTCCTTTGATACCAGAATGGCATCGTCGAAAAACATTTCATAAAAATCTCCCAACCGGTAAAAAAGGATACAATCCGGATTCTCTTTTTTTGTCTGCAAATAATGCTGCATCATTGGTGTAAATTCAGCCACTTTATAACCGTCCTATTCTAGTATGTTCTAGTATGATACAAAATAATATTTATCGATATTTCTCAATGATCTGTTCCGCAACCTTACAGCCGTCCATGGCTGCTGACATGATTCCCCCTGCATAACCGGCGCCCTCTCCGCAGGGATAAAGACCTCTGATATTACTCTGGAAAAGATCATCTCTGGGGATACGTACCGGTGAGGATGTTCTGCTTTCCACACCTGAAAGAATGGCATCGCTGCGGTCAAATCCCTTGATCTTATGACCAAACAATTCCATTCCCTCCAGGAATGCCCTGTTACACTCTTCGGATAAAAGTGTATGGAGAGGTCCAAAATCACAGTCACCTCTTGTCACGGTGCCGTAATCACCATATCCGGAAGAGATGCGACCCTGCTTAAAATCCCCGAAAAGCTGCTGAGGAATCTTACCGCCACACATCTGATATGCCCGCTCTTCCAACTGCCGCTGATATGCCACAGCCCCCAAGGGATCAGACATATCATACTCTCCTCTTCCTACAGAGACAACGATGGCGCTGTTGGCATTTGCGGAGTCTCTCTTATGATAACTCATACCATTTACCACAAGACGATGTTCCTCCGAAGATGCATTCACCACATATCCTCCCGGGCACATACAGAAGGAATAAACCCCTCTTCCATTGGAAAGTTTTGTTGCAAGTTTATAGGAAGCCGGGTAAAGCAGATCTTTTGGATATCCTTCGCCATATTGGGCAATATTCATGGATTCCTGCGGGTGCTCAATCCGAAAGCCCACTGCAAATTCTTTTGCCTGCATTTCCACACCGCTGTCATGAAGCATGGAAAACGTATCCCGGGCACTATGTCCGATTGCCAGTACCGCTTCTGTGCATGGATAGTCCTTTTCATCAGTAGAAACGGCTGTCAATCTGCCGTCATGGCATACAAGCCCTGTAACTTTAGAATGAAAATGAACCTGTCCGCCCAGACGAAGAATCTCTTCACGCATATTGGCAATAATCTGCACCAAAAGATCGGTTCCAATATGGGGTTTCTGATCATATAAGATCTGTTCCGGTGCGCCAAATTTTACAAATGTTTCCAGTACAAAACGATTTCTCCCATATTTATCCTTCACCAGCGTGTTCAGTTTACCATCAGAAAATGTCCCTGCACCGCCCTCTCCAAACTGCACATTGGAGTCCGGCAGCAGTATTCCTGTTTCCCAGAACTTTGTCACATCACTGAGTCGTTCCTCCACAGGCTGACCACGCTCCAGAAGAATGGGACATAATCCTTCCAATGCCAGAAGGTACGCGCAGAAAAGTCCTGCCGGACCCATACCAATCACCACCGGATGAATATTTTTTCCTCCCACAGCTGATGCCTTTTGGGTAGGATAACCGTAGGCAACAGGTTCGTACAAAGATATATCCTTTTGATTTTTCAGGCGGCGCAGCACATCTTTGTCACTTTTTGTACAGCTTACCGCCACCGTATAAATATAGTATAAATCCGGTTTTTTTCTGGCATCCAGAGATTTTTTTAAAATCTGAAACCGTAAAATATCATCTTTGCTGCAGCGCAGTTTATGGGCACAGACCGACCTCAGTTCCTCTGCGCCTGCTGATACCGGTAATTTTATCTGTTGAATCTGAATCATACTGTTTCCTCTATTGCTGCATGGGTGCCTGCCACAAAACCGCTGGACCAGGCCCACTGCAGATTATATCCTCCGCATATTCCATCAATATCCACCACTTCACCTGCAAAATACAGCCCTGGGCATAAACGGGATTCCATGGAAAGAGCCTCAATCTCATCCGTTGCAACACCGCCGGCTGTTGTCTGGGCAAATTCGTATCCTTTTGTACCACAGATGCTGACTTTAAAATGATGAATCGTTTCTGCAAGACGGGCAATCTGTTTTTTATTGCATAAAGACGCCCGGTCTGTTGCGCCAAGTCCTGCTGTTTTGCACAATGTAGCATGAAGTTTTCGATGTAGGAGACCTGTCAGGGCATCCCCTATGGTCTCATTCTTTCCATCAAGAAGCAACCGTTCATAAAGCATCTGCTGTAGTTTTTTCTCCGAAACCTCTGGGAGAAAATCAATCTCTGCCATAACTCTTTCATGCCGGCTAAGCGCAAGTGAGGCAAATCGACTGAGCTGAAAGACGGGAATACCGGATATTCCCTGATTTGTCAGCTGCAGTTCTCCGCTGTCAGATGCAATGTTTTTCCCATCGATCCATAGCGTGATCTTTGCTCTGGTACGGATCCCGGCAAGATCCCGAAAAGATTTCTGATCTGACAAAAGTGGAACCAATGCGGGAGCATCTGTAATCAGACGGTGACCAAATTGTTTTGCTATCTGAAAACCAAATCCGTCGCTTCCGGTGGCGGGTGCTGCTTTACCGCCGGTGGCAACAATCAGCGTTTTCGCCCGGCAGACAATCTCTCCGTCCTCCCTGTATAAAACAAATTCTTTATCTTTTTTTACTTCCGCGATCCTGCAGTCTGTAAGGAAGGGAACCGACAGATATTTCAATTCCATCAGAAGAACTTCCTGTACAGAGGAAGCCTGTCCGCTAAAAGGATAATAATATCCCTCTCTGGACCAGGGCAGAATTCCAAGTTCCTGAAAAAATTGCAGCGTTGCATCTTTGTCAAACTGCTGAAAAACAGGCAACACAAAAGCAGGGTTCTCTCCCCGATAACAGGAAAGCCCCTGGTCTTCGTTGGTAAAATTGCATTTTCCATTTCCGGTGGCAAGTATCTTCTTTCCCGGCTTTGTATTTCCTTCCACTAAAACAACAGATGCACCACACCTGGCTGCAGCAATGGCAGCCATCATACCGGATGCTCCGGCGCCCAAAACTGCTGTCTGGAAGACTTCCTGATGTTCTTTCATTTTTTCTCCGTTAACGTTATATTGCGTAGGTATTTTACCACTTTTTACGGCAGTGGGCAAGGCATCCCGGCTAACTGGAATGGTTCTCCAGAAATTCATAAAGTTCCTCTTCCGTGGCAAAAGACAGCCCCTTTAAGATCTCTTTCTGGGTCTGCTGATCCAGTGTATCAAAGCGGATGTCCGTATATCCGTAAAAAGACCTGTCCGCTCCATAATATACAGAAAGATACCCATCCTCTAACACCAGATAGTAATAGGCATGTCCCACATCTGCGGAAACAGTCTCATCATCCGGCTCATCCTGTTGATCCCTTCCATTTGCTCCATCTGTTATCAGTACCACTGGATCTTTTTCTTCCGTTTCCGTATCACTTTTTTTCTGA
>CAMEWP010000088.1 GCA_945946605.1 uncultured Pseudobutyrivibrio sp.
ATATACCACATTCACCTCATCTGTCTCTGCATTGCGAAATACGAAGAAGTCATGTCCCAGCAATTCCATTTCCAGGCATGCATCTTCCGGATACATAGGTTTAATATCAAACTTCTTGGTCCGGATAATACGAATCTCTTCTTCATCATCCAGTTCCTTTGCCATAAAATCTTCTTTAAATGCGTCCGCGGCACTCTGCTGTCTGGTCACCAGCTTATTGCGATACTTCTTCAGCTGACGCTCAATAACTTCTTCCACCAGCTCAATAGAAATATACATGTCATTACTTACCTGCTCAGAACGGATCAGTGTTCCCTTCACCGGAATGGTTACCTCGACCTTCTGTCTATCCTTCTGAACACTCAGAGTCACCTGAACTTCCGTATCCTCTGCAAAATACTTGTCCAGCTTGGAAAGTCGTTCTTCCACTGCAGCTTTCAAACCCTCTGTCAACTCGATGTTTCTTCCTGTAATAAGAATTTTCATGATGTCCAACCCCTTCTCGCATATATTTGACATCTTCCGATATCATGATTTTATTATATCACATTCCATCGGTCGGGCAATAGATTTTCCCTTCAATTTCTGTTATACTTTCCCCTAGAAAAGGAGAATGATTATGACAGAAAAAACTGCTTTTATCTCCGGTGCCTCCAGGGGCATCGGCAAAGCCACCGCCACTGCACTGGCCAAAGAAGGATACCATCTGGCACTGACCTGCCGTCACTCCATCCGGGGGTTGGAAACTCTGGCCGAAGATCTGCGACAGACTTATCATATTCAGGTTTTAACATTTCAGGGAAATATGGGAGATGCGGATTTCGTGTCCGCCATGGCATCAGAGGTGCAAAAGGTATACCGTAAAATAGATGTACTGATCAACAATGCCGGGATTTCTTATGTAGGTCTGCTCACCGATATGTCAGCAGAGGAATGGGATGAGGTAATCTCCGTCAATCTCTCCTCCTGCTTTTACACTGCAAAAGCCTTTCTGCCGGCCATGGTTGCCGCCAGGAGCGGACGGATCATCAATATTTCTTCCATGTGGGGCAGTGTCGGCGCATCCTGCGAGGCAGCCTACTCTGCTTCCAAAGGCGGCATGAATACCCTCACGCGGGCACTGGCCAAGGAACTGGCTCCCAGCCATATTTCCGTCAACGCCATCGCCTGCGGTGTCATTGACACATCCATGAACAACTGTTTTTCTTCTGAGGAAAAGGATGCTCTGGCAGAAGAGATCCCCTTCGGCCGGTTCGCCACACCGGAGGAAGTAGCTGACACCATATGTGCACTGCTGCAGGCTCCTGCCTATCTCACCGGACAGATCATCGGCCTGGACGGAGGATATCTGTAAACACACGAATCATGGATTGCCCCAGTGGGATTTACCGACCATATTGCCTGTCGTTTTTTGTCGAAACTGGTCGAAAAATTTACAATTTGCAATTATCATCGACACTTTGCAAAATTCTCCCCTTTTTTCCGGGATTTCATCTATTATGGGTTATGCAATACATTTGGGGGAGGGTTTTATTATGACTTTTGGAGAGAGATTAGAACAATTGATCCTGTTGGGAAATACTTCCCGGCAGGTTCTTTCTGACTATCTGAACATTTCTGTATCCACACTCAGCTGCTATACCAACGACAAAAGGCGGCCGGAATATGAGCTTCTGGTCCGGATCGCCGAATATTTTGGTACATCTACAGACTATCTATTGGGTAACACCAGCATATACTGCCCGGACTCTGTTTCAGATCTATCGGAAAATGAAATCATACTGCTCCAACTGTGCCACCAAATGTCTCTGTCCGGGCAGGAGCATCTTGTGGAGCAGGCCAAGCTGCTCCTGCGTTTCGACGGACATCAAGACATTACATCATGATATTTCCCAAGGAATTCTCTGGTTCGCTCATTCTGGGATCTGAACATTTCATCCGGCGTTGTTTCTTCCACGATCACACCTTTATCCATGAAGATCATCCGGTCAGACACATCCCTGGCAAAATTCATTTCATGGGTAACAATGACCATGGTCATATGCTCTTTTGCCAGATCCTTGATGACCTTCAGGATCTCCAGTGTAAGTTCCGGATCCAGGGCACTGGTAGGCTCATCAAAGAACAGGATCTTCGGGTTCATGGCAAGGGCTCTGGCAATGGAAACACGCTGCTGCTGACCGCCGGAGAGCTGACAGGGATACGCATCGCCTCTGTCCGCTAATCCCATCTTGTTCAACAGTTCCTTAGCTTCCGCCATGACCTCGTCTTTATCGCGTTTCTGCACACTGATGGGTGCATCGGTAATATTTTTCATTACAGAATAATGTGGGAACAGATTAAAATTCTGGAAAACCAGACCAAAACTTTCCCGGGCCTTCTTCTGCTGCGCTTTTGTTCCGTAGACTGCTTTGCCGTTCACAGATTTTACAACCGGCTCTCCCTGATAACTGAGGGTACCGTCATCCATGGTCTCCAGCAGGGTAGCACACCGCAGCAGGGTAGACTTTCCGGAACCGGAAGGTCCGATAATGGACACCACTTCTCCTTCCCGGACAGAAAGGCTGATATCTTTTAATACTTCCACACCGCCAAAACTTTTCTTGACATGATTACATTCTAAAATATACATATCCGCCCTCCTAATGATAATAACTCAGCCGTTTCTCCACATGTTCCATGACAAATGCCACCACCAGATTGAATACATAATAGAAGACACCTGCCACCACAAAGGGGATCATGCTCTTCTGGCCTGCCGCAAGGGCTTTGGCCTGGGTAAACATTTCCACATAACCGATGGCAAACGCTAATGAGGTATCCTTTACCAGGGTAATGATCTCGTTGGTAGCTGCAGGAAGGATCCGCTTTACCACCTGTGGGAAGATGATCTTGCCGAATGTCTGTGTTTTGCTGTAACCCAGCACAGACGCAGCCTCATACTGTCCCACCGGCATGGATTCCATACCGCTTCGATAAATCTCCGCAAAATATGCCGCATAGTTTAAGGAGAAGGCAATGATCACTGCATAGGCACGATATGCAGATGTAATGCTGACTCCAAACAGATAAAAGGGTCCAAAGTAGACCACCAGAATCTGCAGCATCAAAGGTGTTCCCCTCATAACTGAAATATAAAACTTAACAATGTTGCGAAGGATCACATTCTTTGACATTCTTCCAAAACACACAATCAATCCCAGAGGAAGGGAAAACAGCAATGTCAGAAAGAAAATCTGACATGTTGTCACCATTGCCCCTGCCAGTTGTGCGATGATCACCTGCATACTCATACTTTCATCCTCCCGGCAAAAAATCGGGCAGGCAAAACGCCTGCCCCTAACTTCATTCTTATCTTATTACTTATTGATATAATTACTGTCCCAGAATACATACATCTGTTCCGAACCACTTCTCGGAAATTTCTGCAAAGGTACCATCCTCTACCATATCCATGAGAGTATCCTGAACCTTATCACGAAGTTCTGTGTTACCCTTCTTAAATCCGATAGCGTACTGCTCAGTGGAAATCTGCTCGTCTAAGATCACCATGGTTCCGTCTTTATCCTTCAGCTGATCCTTTGCCACAAAGATATCCATAGCAATGGCATCTACTGCACCGGACTCCAGATCCATCATAGCAGTGTTGTAATCGCCGATGGTACGGAATTCGCCAAAGCTTCCCAGAAGGGTTACCATAGCTTCATCTTCATCATCTTCCAGAGCGCTCTGGGCAGAAGATTCCTTCTGTACTTCCACGATCTTTCCTGCCAGATCAGCCAGGCTGGTAATTCCGGAATCAGCTCTTACTACAACAACCTGGGAATTATCCATATACGGATCTGTCCAGGTATAATCATCCTCACGGCCTGTAATGGTAAATCCGTTCCAGATACAGTCGATGGTGCCGGACACCAGCTCCATGTCCTTCGCATCCCAGTCGATAGGCTGAAGTTTGATCTCTACGCCCATGCGCTTTGCACACTCAACAGCCAGTTCAATGTCAAATCCGGTAAACTGACCGTCATCTCCCACATATCCAAAAGGCGGAAAATCCTGATCAAAGCCTACCACAAAAGTATTCTCATCATTTTTCTCATCGGACTCTTTGCCTCCGCAGGCTGCCAGTGAAAATACCATCACCATCGCCATAAGAAGAGCCAGCATTCTCTTTACATTTTTCATAGCTTTACGCTCCTTTCCTCTCATACGGACGCTTTACTCCGCTGATATGTTAAAAAGTTATCACATTCGCACAAAAAAGTAAACCTCTAAATCATTTTTCTTTTACGTTTCCGCTTTTTCATCATAAGAGTCAAGGATATTCTGCAGATATTTCCGGTAATCTTCTGCCACATCTGCCGGTGCTTTGATGCGCACCTGATGACCCAGTCCCGTCAGCCACCCGTAAAACTGCGGGCTGACTTCAAGTTCCGTCCGGACCACAATATCTTTCTCCTTTTCCGGGCGAATGGCAATATCTGCTCCCAGTCTGTCGATCATAACTCCCGCCATCTCTTTGGGGCACTGCAGCACCACTGTTCTGGTTTCTCCGGCAAACATCCCAAAACGCTTTCTGGCGTAATCACTCTTTTTTAAGCCGGCTCTTTGCTCCGTCCCACCTCTGATGGCCTCTGTCTCTGTTGCACCCACGATCTTATCCACCCGGTAATGGCGGATGGCCTTTGCCTCCTCATCATAGGCCACCAGATAATAATTCTCGTTGTCCCAAAGAAGGAATTCCGGGCTGACCCGGTATTTTGCACCATCTTTCCGCAAGGCTTTTTTCTTGTCAGGAGTCCACTCGCTGTACTGAAATTCCATCTGATGATTATGGTCAATACAGGTGTATATCACATCCACCGCATAATAGGTGGCACTGTTTTCCGTTTTTGTCCGGTCTGCTACCACCACCTGACGCTGCAGCTGTTTTGCCTCATATCTGCTGGCTAGCTGCTCAATCTTTTTCAAAAGTTCCGCAGACTTCTTTTCTGTAATGAACTTGGAAGCGGCAACCGCATCTGCCAGAAGCTTTAGTTCCGGCAATTCAAAATCCCGGCTGGCCAGGTAAAATCCCGGTTTTCCCTCCCGGGTCTTTACAATATCCATCCCATAATCTATCAATGCATCAATGTCACGATATATGCTCTTGCGTTCCGCATCAATCCCCTGGCGATCCAGATACCGGATCAGATCCGCTGCATTGATGGTATGATGCTCATCTGTCTCCCGCAGAAACATTTCCATGATATATAACAGTTTTAATTTCTGGTTTGCCTTATTTGCCATGACAAGTCACCTACTTCTGCTCACTGTGGAACAAGCTCTCAAAAAGAGCGATCTTCTCCTCCGAAAAATCACTGCTCATAAATGTAACTTTCCCTATCCGATCCTGCTGGGGATTGCACAGATCTGCCACCGTAATCCTTCGCAGCATCTCTCTTGCCGTTCCTTCTCCGCCATCAAAAATCTTCACTTCCGGTCCCATGACTTCCTGCACCGCCCAGCGCACGAAGGGATAATGGGTACAGCCTAATACGATGGCGTCCACTCCCTTATCCCGGTATTCACCTAAGAGATGTTCCAGAAACTCCAAAACTTCCGGGGAATTGGCGTGACCGCTCTCCACATACTCCATCAAACCGGGACAGGGCAGCGGATAAATGGTGGCCTGATCCTCGTATCGTTCCAGCAGTTTGTGGAACTTTTCTTCACGGATGGTCATGGGTGTGGCCATCACCAGCACAGTGGGATTCTTTCCGGAAAGCACCGCCGGCTTCAGCGCAGGCTCAATTCCCACCAGAGGCAGATCCGGATACATCTGACGCAGAACGCGAACCGCTGCACTGGTGGCTGTATTACAGGCTATGGCAACTGCCTTGGCGCCCTGTCCCAGCAGTTCCTGGGTATGCATGATGGTCAGTCGGCGCACCTCCTCCAGAGATTTGGTTCCATAAGGGGCATTTTTAGAATCTCCGTAATAAATAAAATCTTCATGGGGCATGATCTTAACCATTTCTTTTAATACACTGATCCCGCCCACGCCGGAATCAAATACTGCAATAGGTGCTGTCTGTTTTTCCATTCTCTTGTTCTCCTGCTCATTGTGTATACTGTGCCGTCAGACAACTCTTTGGCACACACAAAAGAAGGGCATCCGAATACCTCTCGGAATGCCCTCTGAATTCTATCTCTTTGCAGCTTTTCGGGCTGCTTTTTCTTCTGCAATGACACTCTGATATGCTTTCATATCATGGGCAATTTCACCACTTAATAATAACATACAAATCAGATTTGGTATAGCCATTAATGCGTTTGCTATGTCGGAAAAACTCCACACGATCTCCAGGGAAGTTGTAGCTCCCACAAATGCCAGAAGGGAAAAGAATATGCGGTAAACCATGTTGTGTTTCGTTCCATGGGCCAGATATTCCACCGCCTTCTCACCGTGATATTCCCATCCGAGAATAGTGGAAAAGGCAAACAATGCAATGGAGATGGAAACAAACACACCGCCCCATTTGCCCAGCACCGTCTCAAATGCCATGATGGTAAGTGCTGCCCCGGTCACATACTCGCCGGATGCATCCACGCTGCCCAACACACCGGAGCTGGCAATGCAAAGTCCGGTAATGGTACAGACCACGATGGTATCCCAGAAAGTTCCTGTCATATTGATATACGCCTGGCCCACCGCTGAATCCGTCTTTGCAGCAGCTGCCGTGATGGCTGCAGATCCCATTCCGGCTTCATTGGAAAATACACCTCTGGCAACACCGAAACGCATGGCATTCATCATGGATGCCGTTATGGTACCGGCCAGACCACCTGCCACCGACTGTACAGAAAAGGCCATCTTAAAGATCATCACCACGCCTGCAGGGACATTCTGGATATTCCCGCAGATCACCACAAGGCCTGCCACGATATAAAACACTGCCATCAGCGGAACCACCACACTGGATACCTTGGAGATGGTCTTGATCCCGCCTACAATGATCAGAAGCGCAAACACCATGATCACCAGACCGGTTACCCACTGGGGAATGGCAAATGTCTGATTCAAAGAGGAAGAAATGGAGTTTGCCTGGGTCAGGTTGCCGATTCCAAAGGATGCCAGTACCGTAAATACAGCAAACAGCCAGCCCAGAATCGTCCCCATTTTTTTATTCTTCAGCGCCTTCTTCATCACGTACATGGGGCCGCCGGTCATTTCTCCCTGCTCATTTACCCCCCTGTATTTTATGGAAAGAAAACATTCACTGAATTTGCTGGTAAGTCCAAATGCCGCAGACAGCCACATCCACACCAGTGCTCCCGGTCCACCGGATACCATAGCCGTTGCCACACCTACGATATTTCCCGTGCCAATGGTAGCAGCCAAGGCTGTTGTCAGAGCGGAAAACGGAGAGATATCTCCCTCACCATCCCCTTTCTGTCTTGCCTCTTTACTGAGGGTTTTTTTGATGGCATAGCCAAGGTTTCTCCAGGCCAGTCCTCCGGTACGGATCGTCAAAAAGATTCCTGTTCCCACCAGCAGCACCAACATCACAGGTCCCCAGACAAAGTCATCGATCCGTGACAAAGCATCTCCTATCATCTTTCCCAACTGTTCCACAATGCACTCCTTCCTCTCATTGCACACATTTCCACATGATCCTAATGTTCTTTATGATTATTATAGAGAATTTATCGCAAAACGGAAAAAGGCGCAAAACCAACCTTTGCGCCTTTGCATGAAACTTATTTTAACGAATATCTTTTTTGCCGTCAAGAAAATCACAAAATTTTGTTGACTTTTTTATTTCTCTATGGTAACATTTATATCTGTTGATACATGCGACAGTGGCTCAGTTGGTAGAGCACCTCCTTGCCAAGGAGGAAGTCGCGGGTTCGAGTCCCGTCTGTCGCTCTGAAGAGAGGATATCCGATTGGATATCCTTTTTTGTTGTAAAAAAATAAAGAGAACAAACAAAAAAACTTCCTCCGTTAAGAGAAAGCTTCTTTAAAAACAAGAGCGGGTGATGGGAATCGAACCCACGTATTCAGCTTGGAAGGCTGATGTTCTA
>CAMEWP010000089.1 GCA_945946605.1 uncultured Pseudobutyrivibrio sp.
TTTGTGGAAAAGGCGCTCATTTCGGAAATAATGTGAGCCATTCTCATAGAAGATCCAACAGAATGTGGAAATCAAATGTGAAATCTGTTAAGTGCAGCGTTAACGGAACTCCCAAGAAGTTATATGTGTGTACTTCTTGCCTGCGTTCCGGCAAAGTAGAGCGTATCTAGTATTGATAAGAGGGACTGTCCTTTGGACAGTCTTTTTTATTTCTTATCATCACAGCAAAACAACTGAAATCCCACAGCAATCAATCCCACTGCTATGACAAATCCCCAGAAATCATTTTGGATCAACAACATGATAAGCATACCCGCTGCAATACAAAACAAAGAAAACCCCACTACTTTTTTCATAAAAAACGCATATACCATTCCACTTACTATAGTATATGCGCTCTATATCTGTTATGTGATTTTTTTGATCAGTCTGCCTTTGCATCATTAACAGCGTGATCAAGCATATCTTCCATTTCTTCTGCTGCTTTTTTTCTGGCATCCTGGTCCTGATCTGCAGCTCCCATTTTTGCTGAAAATTTGTCCACGAAATCCGGAATCATATCCAGGATCTTATCAATACCACGGTTATGATCCACGCTGATCATACGTGTAGTCCCGTTATGAATGATAAGAACAGCACTGGGACGCATCTTACCGCCAATACCGCCGCCTCTGTTGTTTTTGTGATCTCCCCGGAAAGTTCCGGCACCAAGACCAAATGTCACATCCACCAAAGGAAGAATAATGGTGTCATCAATATGGATTGGCTCACCCACCACCGTCTTAGTGGACAGGAAGCTATCCATTCCATGAAAAAGGGAACCTACTGTGTCATTAAAAATCTCGTTATTTTTATCCATCTCATACCTCCGTTATGACGCAGACTCAAATAGGGATCTGATGTCTTTATTTAATATGATACGCAGAAGAAAAACCAGCAGATGTATCATGTATATCCTTTTTTCCAGTTGTATATATCCCTTCAGATACAGTTCATCACTCATAAAATCCGGGCGAAGTTTTACCTTCTTTCCATATACTCCCGGCCAAAGACTAATAGCTCCGGTGAACATACCTGTATCAGCGGGATCTCCTAAAGAATAATCGGCATCCGCCTCCGTTACCCTCGGCCTGATCTTTTTTAAATAGGCCATCACTTCTCCTAGTAGAACACTCAGAGCCTGCCGCTGCTTTTCATCTGGTTTATCCAGCTTTTTTTCAGTTGCTCCGGCATGTTTTTTCCTTACCACAGCTGACCTCTTTGCATCTGTGGATGTCTTAAAATCAGGCGATGATGCTGCCTCATCCGGTGATAGTTCATCTGATGTCTCTGCATCTGATACATTTTCATCCTGCGAAATATCTGCAGCCTCAGCAGCCTCTTTTGGTGCAATCCTGCACTTTCCCCAGAAAGCCTGAAGGTTCCAGGTGAATTCCCCGGCATGATACTCTGCCAGAGCCCGAAAGAATCCGGTAAAGCCACACAGACTGATGCGGGCATCAAACACGGTATCATAGGACAGATAGATCTTTACCCCAAGGGGCAAAAACAAGAGATAACAGATTGCCAGAAGAAGGATCAGGATCAGCACCAGCAAAATCATTCCCATCACTTTTAAAATTCCAAGCAAAACTGCCAACAATACTTCTCCTATTCTTTGCTTCTTTCCATACGGGAAAGAAAATATTCCTTTAATTTGCAATCACCGGTGGCTTCAAAAACATCTGAAGTCATCTGTTTTACCAAAAGCAATGCGTGATAATATCCTTTCTCAACCCCTACAATCTGCAAATCTTTAGAGGGATACCAGGAATATCTGGTCAAGGCAGCAGGAATGATCTCAAGCATACCATCTTTCATGGTAGAGAGACTAATATAAAACCAGTCCTTCCCACTGCGGTTTCTTTGGATACGTCTTTTGATCTTCGCCCTGCCAAGTTTTAGATTATCACCAACATAAAAATCACCATAAATCTGCATGATCACAAACCTCAATAATATTTATGGCTGCCCCATAGGTTACTCTTACGCAGATCAAGGTACTCATTATAGGCTTTCTCCAAAATCTGCTTTTCATTCGGGAATTTTAATAAATGATATGCCTCATGATATTTATAAAATCCCGAATCCATAAAAAATTCTTCCCGTTGTGGTTTGCTGTAGTAACTCTCTCCCATCATAAGATACCAGTGCACTTGTTTGCTGACCTCCCCTTCCGGGACATTGAAACGGTACTGGCTTTTTCCGACATACTTCACAATCGTTGCCTTGGCACCGGACTCTTCCTTTACCTCCCGCAGTGCCGTCTGCTGAAACTCTTCTCCCGGCTCCACAGTTCCTTTCGGAAGTACCCAGCCCTCGTATCGATTTCTGTAATTCTTGTAAAGTAACAGAATCTTTCCGCGAAATATTACCACACCACCACAACTAACTGCTTCTATCATTGCAATTCCTCCTGATGTGGTCTGACCTTGCTTTAGTATATCTCATTTTCAGATCACATGCAAGAGAGGATATCCCGGTGGCAGACATCCTATTGACAGATATCCTAGCGGTAATATGCTTCCAGACATTTCTTTGCCAGAGGCACTGCATGGGAACTGCCGGATCCCGCCCCTTCCATAATGATGGCAATGGCAATCTCTTTTCCATAGGCATCCCTGGCATATCCTACAAACCAGGAGTGATTATCATTTTTATTAGAATTATACTCTGCCGTTCCGGTTTTTCCATAAACCGTATATCTGTCTGTATTTAAGGCAGAGGCGGTTCCGTCTGTCACCACATAGCGCATAAATTCTTCCATAACAGCCGCCTCATCTGAAGACATAATGGTGCCATAACTTTCCGGATAAAATTGTTTCACCACTTCCTGCTGATCATTCTGGGAATGATCTATCATGTAAGGTTCCATCAATTCTCCGCCATTTGCAACAGCCCCGGCGATCATCGCCATATGAAGAGGCGTTACCAGGGTATTTCCCTGTCCAATAGCTGTCTGCATGATCTCAGCAGATGAAGAATTTTCCGTAAGAGTAAAACTGCTGGATTTCACATTACTGAGTTTTGTAGGAAGGGGCTGGTTAAACAAAAGCTGATCCGTCAGGGAAATATATTTCTTGGGATTTAAAAGTAATCCAACATTTGCAAAGGCATTGTTGCAGGAATTTCCAAAAGCCTGCAACAGATTTTCCTGTCCATGAGCCTTGTTATGGTAACAATGGATCTCATATCCGCTCACCTCATAAGAACCGCTGCAGTCAAAGGTGTAACTGCCGTAATTTTCGTTCTGCTCCAGATATGACAACGCTGTTACGATCTTAAAAGTAGATCCCGGTGGATATAATCCCTGTGTAGCCCTGTTCAACAATGCAGTGGAATCACCGGAGATCAGCTGATCCCAGTCGGCTGCAACCGTATTTGGGTCATAATCCGGCTTTGACACCATGGCAAGTACTTTACCGGTAGAAGGTTCCAAAGCGATGACAGCTCCGTTGTACTGCCCCATTCCCTGATAGGCAGCCTGCTGAAGGGGCACATCTAAAGTGGTAACCACATCATCCCCCTGATTCTTTTCCCCTTTGATCTCCTTGATGACACGCTCTAAAATAAAGGAATTGGAACGAAGCAGGTTAAAATTACCATCCAGCTCTACGCCCGCCATTCCGTTTACGCTGTATCCCACCGCATGGGCAAAGGTGGCACCATAGGGATATTCCCGGATTTCTGTTCCATCCTCAAGGGTAAAACTTTGTGCCAGTACCTCACCATCTGCCGAAAGGATCCGTCCTCTTGTCACATAGTTAGATAAAGTGGAAAGTCTGGCATTATAGGAATTATTGATAAAATCCTCGCTCCGAACCGTTATGAAATAGATAAAATATCCGGCCATACAGATAAACAATGCCAGAAAAAAATAGGTGATGACAGCAAATTCCCGATTATTGCTTTTTCCGGCAACCTGCTTCCTTTTTCCCTGCCCTTTACGACTTTTTTCGTAAGAAGCATCATCCAGATCCATCATGGAAATATCATATAATTTTTTATTATTTTCGTTTTTTCTTTTTGATGCTTTCATGCATTTCTCCTTCATTCATATGCAGTACATATAAGCCCTGAATGATGGCAAACAGGATCATGGATGCCAGCAGAGAGCTTCCTCCATAGCTGACAAGGGGTAAGGTAACACCGGTGGAAGGAATAAACTTGATGACACCTCCCAGGGTGAGAAATACCTGTGTGCCATACATGGTCGCCAGTCCCAATGCGATGAGCTTGTAAAACATATCTTTCATCTGCATGGCAATATTAAAGAACATCAGCAGGCAGCTGATACATACGAAGATCAGACAAAGTGCAAATACACCTCCCATTTCCTCCGAAATGGCTGCAAAGATAAAATCTTTAGACACCACCGGGATCTTGTTTGGCATTCCCTGATAGAGTCCTGAGCCAAACCATCCACCGGTACCAATGGCAAACAATGACTGGCACACCTGATATCCGGCATCATCGATGACGCTTAATGGATCTTTCCAGGCGATTACCCTTGTCCGAACATGGGCAAACATGAAGTATGCTGCAATCGCCGCAACCACACCGGCAGCGATTCCCAAAAACAGATACCCAGGTTGTCTGGTTGCCACATAGAGCATAGCCAGATATGTGACAAGGAAAATCAGCGCTCCCCCCAGATCTTTTGACGCTACCAGGATCAGTACATGAAGTGCTGCGATCACCGTGGTCTTCACCACATGTTTAAATTCTGTAGAGATTGTCAGCATGGAACTGCAGAACAACACAAAGATGATCTTAATAAACTCGGAAGGCTGAATGGACAGCGGACCGATCTTTAAACTGAGATTGGCTCCGTATTCCGGTGTTGCCGCTACAGCTACGATCGCAAGTCCTGCCAGTCCTACAACAGCATATACCCAGGTCAGCCGCTGGAGCCCTTTTAATTTTGCCACAATAACCGGAATAAAACAGGTAATGACCACGGCTGCACAGGCAATGATAAACTGTTTGATAGCCTTATCGAGATCCAGCCTTGTCAGGATAATAAATCCTATGGCAAGGAGCATACACATATTGTTCACAAGAGATCTGGATGCATTTGGATAAAAGAACTGATAAACACCGATTGTTACGGCAAAAAACACGATTTCCGCTGCAAACAAAAGCAGAATCCTTATATCCATGGTAACAGCCAGAATCACAGCATATGCATTAAACAGAATCATAAACAATAGCGCTGTCTGTCTGCGATAAATACGCCTTTGTCTTTTTGCCGATATTTTAGGTTTCAATGCCGCAAAACAGTCGTATGTATATATGGCAAAAAAGATGATCAGCGTAAAACGCGATATTTCCACAAGTAAATGTACCACTATTCCACTCCTCTTTTAAAATGTCCTCTGGTCACATCTGTAAGCATCAGCGGCCTGCCCTTAAGGAAGCTTTCTTCGTATGCTTTCAGCACCTGATCCGTCTCACGGCCGCTCTCAAGAGTAAAATCAAGTCGAAGACCGTAAAATCCCATGGACCTGATTCGCTCTGAAAGATCAAAGAGACAAAAAATCCTGGAATTATATATCTTATTGTAACAACCTTTACAAAAATTTTTCACCGGGAAAGTGATATTCTTACGGTCGCGCAGATAATAAAGGGTCTGCTGTCTGTCACAGCCATGACATTGATTGCGGAGACAGTTTGCCATTACCATAAGAACCGTCCTTCCATAAATGGTAAGATAGGACTGGTCATTCCTCCTATGCAACAATTCTGCTTCCTTCATCTCGTAGGGAGCTGTCATAAAAGGATATCCCATTTTAGAAAATGCTTCCACACTTCTGTCATTTAACGTATAAAGCCTCTGATCTAACATCACCCTGTCTCTGGGATAACCCATTTGGTCCAGATAACCCAAAGTATCATAGGAACAGGCAATCACTCCCTGCACCTGATTGGTCATCAGCAGTTCCCTGTCACGGGACAGCCATTCCTTGCTCCTTTGACGCAAAATTGAAGGAAGTAAAATCCAAAGTTTCTTATCCGTCTCCGAAGCCTTTCCATGATAGAAAGGAAATTCCTCCAACAGTTCTGCTCCTATAGCAATTTCCGTCACAAAGGGAGCCTTCAAACAGCTTAAAAACTGCTCCTTTGTCTCCACCGTTACCATGCAGTGGTTCTGCAGACTGTCACCGGAAAGATGATTGCAGGGCCTTTTTACAGCCTGAAACGGAAGGGCATCCTTTCTGACGGACCAGGTCATTTCATCTTCAAGATGCTGCAAAGCCTGACGACGAAGATCATTGATCCATGCCACCGGCACAAAAAGTCCATCATCCAGATGTATCGTAAGATCACAGAAAACAAAAGGCGTATCACCTGTTTTTTGGAGTTTTGCTGCAATTCCTTCCTCTGTAGCCGCCGCTTTTTGTGCAGTCTCAGGAACGTGACAGGAACTCTCCGTGATTGCATGATCCTTGGCAAACAACTGAAGTTTCATGGGCTGACCTGATACAGCAGTGAAAATACCCCTGACCGGGATCTTATGGCAAACATCCTCCCCGGTCTTTGGATCCTGAATTTCTGCAGGCTGACGGTCCTTATCTTCCCGGCGATGGGAACCGTCTGTCATTGTGATCATATCACGGCTGTTCTGCTGTCTTAAGTATACGTCAGTAAAACCATTGCGGTTTCCAAGATCAAAGAGTTTTCTTTCATCCTCTTTGCTCACAAGATATCCTTCTTTTCCATATTCCAGATAGCGGTCCACATATTTGCGATACATGGAAACCACTCCGGTGGCATAGGCCGCCTGTTTCATTCTGCCCTCAATTTTCAGGGAATAAACACCGGCCTCTGCCATTTGGGGCAGATCCTTTATGGTACAAAGATCTTTGGGACTCAGCACATATTGTCCCGGGAGCATCACTTTCTTTCCGGATGCATCAAATACATCATAGGGCAGTCTGCAGGGCTGTGCACAGCGTCCCCGGTTACCGCTTCTTCCCCCCAGCATACTGCTCATGAGACACTGACCGGAGTAGCAGACGCAAAGTGCTCCGTGTACAAAGGTCTCTATTTCACAGTCACAGGCGGTATGGATGGCATGGATTTCCTCCAAGGATATTTCTCTGGCAGTCACAATGCGGGATACCCCAAGATCTGTCAGAAAGGCTGCTCCCTCCGGGGTACATACACTCATCTGTGTGCTGGCATGAAGAGCAAGATCCGGAAAATAAGTACGGACAAAAGATAACACCCCCATATCCTGGACAATGACAGCATCAAGGCCGGCTTCATAATAATATTTCAGATAATCATACAGTTGCTCTTCCATCTCTCTGTTCTTAAGCAATGTATTTACTGTAAGATACGCTTTACAGCCATGCAGATGGGCGTAACGGATCCCGGCCGCCCCTTCTTCCATGGTAAAATTGGCTGCATATGCACGGGCTCCAAAGCGATCACCGCCAAAGTAAACCGCATCTGCCCCTGCATCAACCACAGCCTTTAATATATCCAGATTTCCCGCCGGAGATAATACCTCCAAATTCTTCTGATCCATCTAAAAAAATGCGGGACAGTGTATTTGTACGCTGCCCCGTTTCTCCCTCTTAATTCTTTTTTGGAACCTTTAATTTCTTTTCCAGTTCTTCCACCTTCAGCTGACTGGCAATGAGATCATGTTTAAGATCGTAGATCTCCTTTTCCTTGGATTCCACATCTGCTTCCAGCTGTTCAATCCTCTCCTTGGCCTTAAAATACTCATCAGCAATGTTCAGCTCTATCAGTGTAGCTCTGGTATCCGGTGTGAAGCGGCGATATCCCTCCATCTGGGCAAGCTCAGAAATCTTATGATTAATATAAGCTGCCACTTTCTGAAGGTATTCTTCCTCTTCATATCCGCTTAAGGTATATACTTTTCCATCAATAATTACTTCAGCACTCTTTCTGGCCGTCATAATATCTTCCTCCGTTTGTAAA
>CAMEWP010000090.1 GCA_945946605.1 uncultured Pseudobutyrivibrio sp.
GTATGAATCACTACAAAATTGGGTTTACCAAATCTTTGCCTATATAGTTCTCGTTTGCTCATTTTTTATCCTCCTTGCTGGCATCTGCATTCTATTATAAGTCATTTCGATTGCCGAGAATATGCTTCCATTTGCCATGATGTCATCTGGTTTGTCATCAAGCATAATGGTATTGCGTTATCGGCGTTTCAGAAAATCAAATAGAAAGATGTGGTCTATCGCCTGAGATTGCATATTCCCTTGGGAGTCAACTATATCAACCAGATTCTTTATACAAATATGCCTGACAAAACACAAGAGATTGGAGACATCGCTACTCTCACTATTATCTTGGAAGAAAATTTTTGCATTTATCGATTCGTTAAAGTATTTATATATTCTATCTGTTGTTCAGCAACACCCCCATCACATGCCGGATTGCATCCATGTAATCCGGCGCTTCTTTTCTAAGATACTCTCTTACTTCCTGCTCCATCTCGGGTGGACAGAAATTCCGCAGGGTTGTCCAGATCCGTTCCTCCGTAAAACGGCTGTCATATTCTCTGGGAACCACATCACAGGTCACCTGATACCAATCCAGTAATTTCTGCTGAAACCATAAAACCTGCTCTGCCACATCCATGGAACCGTAAAGATTGTTCTTCTCCTGGGGATCCTTCATTAGATCATAACATTCATTTCTTCCGGAATGACGCTGCACATATTTGTATCGTCCGTCACAGATCATGGTTCCCTTTTCATGGGTGAGGTCATCCTTCTGGGCTGTCTTTTTCGGCCAGTATGCTCCCCCTGGAGCCGGACCGTTCTCTCCGTCGCAGTGCCATTCATCACACTGGATCTCTCCGGCATTTCTTCCGCCTTCACAGCACACATACTCCCGCACCTGTTCCTGCCTGTCTTCCACTATGGGCCGGAGACTTCTTCCAAAATGATCTCTTCCCGGATCCACACCTGCATAATCCATTGCTG
The DNA here is from genome assembly GCA_945946605.1 of uncultured Pseudobutyrivibrio sp. Classification (GTDB taxonomy): domain Bacteria; phylum Bacillota; class Clostridia; order Lachnospirales; family Lachnospiraceae; genus Pullilachnospira_A. Next base: position 970 of record CAMEWP010000090.1, read on the forward strand.
TAGCATAAAAATCCACCAGTTCCGCCAAAGCGCCGGTGCGCCCCGGATCCACCGGACAGTCCTTGGGAGGTTTGATCAAAAGCGGCACCCTGGTGAGGCAGTCCTCAAAGGAATTCTGCGCCTTCTCCGGCAACTGGTAATCCCCACAGAAATCTCCATGATCCGACAGGAAGAAAATGGCGCTGTCATCATAGATTCCCGCCTCCTTCAAGGCATCGCATACCACACGGAACATATCATCCACCTTGGCGCACTGGGCCAGATAAACGGCTCTCATTTCCCGCCACTGATCTTTTGTGTATGCCTCCATATCCACCAGATCATGAAGTCTCTGTATCATCAAAGACTTATTATTGCACTCCTCAAAAGGAACTGGATCAGCGATCTTTTCCCGGTCGATCATGCTAAAATAGGGTTCCTCCACCTGATAGGGCGGGTGAGGATTGGTCCATCCCAAAAACAGACATAAAGGTTTTTCCGGATCCACAGGGTGTAAGATCCTGTCCACAGCCGCATAGGTATCTTCCCAGTCGCCGTCCCATTTTCCCTGACTCAATCCGGTAAAATGGGAGTAAGGAAACGGATTTTTCCCTTCCTCTTCCTGTTTTCCGGCAGACTTTTCCCTAAATCCCGCCGCCATCTGTAATACATCTACCCTGGGGACAGGTTTTCTCTTGTCATAATAGTAAATTTCGTCCGCCTGACTTTCTGCCAGACCCGTGATCTGTCCTGCCACCAGATCATTTCTCGCATTCATCCAGACATAATAGCCGGCATCCTTCAGTTCCCGGAACAGATTGGATTCCCACTCATGCTGCAAAAAAACGCATGGTACGATGACCATGGACATGAGGATACAGCCCTGTCAAAAAAGAGCATCTGCTGGGTACACACACAGGATTCTGGCAGTAGGCCCTGTCAAAGGAAACTGCCTCTGAGGAAACAAATTCATCAATAAAAGGCGTATGTGCTGCCGGACTTCCGGTATGCCCCATGGAATCCCACCGCATTTCATCAGGATTGATAATAATTATATGATGTCTTTTCATAAAGTCACCTCTTTCTCCATAAGATTATGGTATGACCATCTGTTATTTCAAAGAAGCTGCAATCTCTTTCAGCCGCCCTTCGCAGGCATCAAAAAACATCTGATAACTTTTACAGAAATAATTGCGATATGCCCCCATCTCATCATCCCAGTCCCGGTGTCTCTGGCATCCGCCCCGACATAACATCCCGTATTTACACTGCATGCAGGACGCATCCAGCTGCTTGGACCGTTCCAAAAATCCGATCTCTTTTCTTCTCTCATCAATTGCATCCAGCCGGTCTTCATTAAAATTGCCCAGCCGGTAATCATCCAGCATATAAAAATCACATGGATACACTCCCCCATCTGCCTCCACCACATACTGGATCCCGCAGCAACCCCTCTGATCGCAGGCCTCCGGCGGATACCCCAGAAGGATCCCGGCATAATTTTCAAACTGGCGGATGTAGGGCTGTCTTCCCTTCTTCCAGTCCCTGTACCACAGATCAAAAAGATCCGTCAGAAATTTGCCGTACACTTCCGGTGTGATTCCATGTTCGCTCTGACCATGGGGTTCTCCCAGAGGATCCAGGCAGGCAATGTACTGCTGATAATTCCACCCCCTGCTTTTATAGAACTCATAAATCTCCGGAATATGAGCCGCCACATTCCGGTTCACCACCGTAAGGATATTAAAATCCACCTGATAGCGTTCCAACAACTCTATTCCATGGCACACCCTGTCAAAAGAGGGATCCGGCAAATGGTCTCCGGCTGTCCTCATATGGCGGCAGGCATCATGAGTCGCCTTGGTTCCATCCAGGGACACACCCACCAGAAAGTGATTGTCGTGGAGAAACTGACACCATTTGTCATCCAACAAGGTTCCGTTGGTCTGGAGCGCATTGGAAACCCGCAGCCCGGATTTATTATATTTCTTTTCCAGTTCCACCACTTTCCGGAAAAACTCCAGCCCCCGCAGGGTAGGCTCTCCGCCCTGAAAAGCAAAACTGATGGCTCCTTCCGCCCGGAGCATGGTTTTCCGGATCACATTTTTTAATGTATCCTCCGTCATAAATCCGTAGGATTCCTGCTCCCGCTTTGCTGTCTCATCGCAGTAAAAACAATAGTCACATGTCATATTGCACATCCCGGAGGATGGCTTCATCAAAACACTGATTGCCGGCATAATTTAGCACCTCACGCAAATTGATAGATATTGTAAATATTGATCAGGATCATAAGCACCATCAAAAGGATAAAGAGTTTGTCCACGGTGCTCTCCTTCATTTTTTTATTCACTGCTCTTCCACAGACACCTCCTAAGATGCCGCCCATCACCATAAGTACCAGCACCGCCGGTTCAAAGGATGGCACACTGCCGGTCACCAGGGAAGAAACAAGGCTTGCCAACTGGGAAAAGAAGATAATATAAAGGGAATTTTCCGCCGCTTCCTTTGTGGTCATGGAAAAGAAGAAATACAGCACCACCAGATTGATGGGTCCGCCTCCGATTCCTAAGAAGGAAGACATCACCCCCAGGGTCAAACCGATGAGAACACATCCCAGTTTGTTCTTTAATTCTATGGTATGGATTTTTTCTTTGAAGATGGTATAGACCAGTGTCCCTACAGTAACGATGAGCAGACAGGCTGCCTGCACCATTCCCACGGCATCCGGGTCCGGACTTAAAGACTTTACATAGGAAAAGAGTTCTTTTCCTATGAGCCCCCAAAGGCAGCCCCGATAGCCAGTGGCAGTCCTCTGTCCCCATGAAAGCTGGACTCCTTACTGCATTTGCTTTTGATGACAGAATATGTTGTCATGGAAAGTACGGTAACCCCTGACAGAAAACTGATGGCAGAAACACTCATGATCCCCAGTGCATCCAGCACCGGTTTGATAATGACACCCCCGCCGATGCCGCAGATAGCCCCTGCCACAGAGGCCAGAAAACAAACAAGAATACAATGATCATCATGATGATCGTCCCTCCTTATTCCAGATTTTTACGCAGTCCTTTCGGATAATGATTCTTCATGGTCCCGGAAGCCAGTTTGCCCCAGCCCATGGAATATCCATCCACCGTAACCAGATACCACCCCTTCTCCCCCTCATAAGAAAAGGTCTCTCCCCTAAGGTATCCGTAAACTTTTTCTCTATCTTCCTGCAATTTCAGATCCGCAGTATGTTTCACATCCTCCGGTCTTAAAGCCAGCGCCAGTGCATGGGATGGTTCAAACCGGTTCTTCTTATTGGTTCCTAAATGCAGTCCCGGCCGAAGCACCTTCAGTCCCTGAAAAGACGGACTCTGCTTCGGCAGAAGGTACAGCTGGTCACCGTAAGTTACCAGCACACCCTCCGGCATACTTTTCAGATTTTCGGCAGCAAACTGCTGATATTCCTTACAGGATTTCAGCGAAATCCCCTTCTCTTCTCCGTTTCTGCACTCCCCTGGAAGCCATGTCTCTATATCCTGACCCTGATCCCATGGATCCTCTTTTTCAAGTACCGCCAGAAAATGTCCCTCACCATGAAGTTTATGTGGCCAGAGGCGGATGGTTCCCTCCCTGTTTCCACTTTCCATACCGTGATACATGGGTACCGGAAGGATACGCATATCCGGATGCCTCTCCAAAAATCTCGTGACACTGCCCTCATCTTCCTCAGGTGCAAAGGTACAGGTGGAGTATACCATCCGCCCGCCGGGAGCCAGCATATGATACACTTCCTCCAATATCTCATCCTGACGCAGGGCACATTTTTTCACATTCTCCGGGGACCATTCTTCCACAGCCTCCTGGTTCTTCCGGAACATTCCTTCTCCGGAACAGGGGGCATCCACCATGATGCGGTGGAAATATCCCTCAAATACTTCCGACAGCCGCTGGGGTGTCTCATTAAGTACAACCGCATTGGGGATTCCCATGCGCTCTATATTTTCCGACAAGATCTTGGCCCGGGCCGGATGGATCTCATTACAGATCCGCAATCGCTCCCCTCCCATCTTACCAGCGATCTGAGTACTCTTTCCCCCGAGAGCTGCCCGAACATCCAGCACCCTCGTGCCGGGATGCACATCCAGATACTCTGCCGGCGCCATGGCGCTGGGCTCCTGAATATAATACACCCCTGCTTCATGATAGGGATGCTTGCCCGGATGCTCACTTAAGGGATAATAATACCCCGTTTCACACCAGGGAACCTGCCCTGTCAGCATCTCCCCCATAGCCGGAGGCAGCTGTTCCGTTGCAGCCTTTAATGGATTCAGCCGCAGTGCCTTGTATTCTTCCTGATCATAACTGGCAAAAAATGCCGGGTATTCCTTACCCAGCATTTCCTGCATTCTTTCACAAAATTCCTGTGGTAACTTCATTTTCATAACCTCTTTGATTTCTTTCCTCATTATAAAAGGAAGGCATCTGATTTGCAAGATACCACAGGAAAAACTTATACCTGCAAACTTTCTTTAACACCCTTAGCTGAGATACAGGTTTACCTCACCCAGGATTCCTGTAGGTTTCCAGTTTTTCTTATCTGCATTCCGCTCCCGCTCCAGAGTAGTTGCCACTTCAATGCGGATCTCATTGACATCCTTTGTCATGAGTTCTGTAATATCGTAGCGGAAGGGAGGCAGAACCTGAATACCGGCACTGGTGCCATTGACAAATACTTCCACATCTTCCCCTGCGTCGGTGATCTCAAGGATGACCTTCTTGCCTTCCTGCTTCTGCACTTTGGTACGGTAAGCAATATAGCCGGAGAACTTTTTATCCTTTTTTCCATAATCCCCAAAGCTGTCCAGCTCCTTTTCCTCCGTAAATCCATCCGGATAGTTGATGGATTTGCAGGTAGAAACATACCAACCCTGCTGCAGGGTTCTCTTTTCGCCTTCTGTGCGGATATCCTCTCCCAGCTGATCCCGGCTGCCAACGACAATGATCCGGCTCTCTCCGCCTCTTAAGCAGATGGGAAGTACACTGCATTCACCATCAATATTCATCTCCTGGGACACTACACGATTTTCCCATGCATCATATGCATAAACATTTTCCACAGCCGGAATTACAACCTGGCCTTTGTACTCCTTATCATCCTCGTTTACAAGGTAATAAATCTCCTCTGCTCCCCTGTAATGATAGCAACGCAGCCGCCAGGATTCCGGTGCAATGGTTACCTCACGGTCTACCACGGAAAGGATCTGATCCAAAGCCACAACCTGACAGCGGGAAACTGCCTCCGGGAGCTGGTTGCCCAGGCTGGTGCCCTTGGGAAGTTTATCAATAAATACTACTTTACATCCGCTCTTTGTAAGCTCTTCCAATGCATCAGCAAAATCCTGGGGAATATAAGCTGCATAAGGCACCAGAAGAGTGCGATATGTGATGCCATTTACCTTAAGACCGCTGCCATCTTCCATCGATGTCCGATAACGATCCCTCTCAGCAAATACATCTGACGGAAGGATATGGAAATCCACCTGGTTTTCTGTCAGAATACGGGCCGGCTTCTGATCCAGCATGGTCTCTCCTGCCCACTCCGCATCGGCATGGTAAAGGATCGCAGTATCCAGCACCGGCTTACCATCGGAGATCAGGTCACAGATTCGGTTCATATAACGGATCACCTGCCCAAAAGCGCGGTACTGGGGATTATGTCCATGAGCATAAAAATGCGGCGGACAGTCCGGATCCGGATAAGCCTTGGCACTAAAGGCATGGGGCACATAGGTATTGATTCCCCGCACCATAAAGTGGTCGGCCAGATATTTTTCCATTCTCGGGCCTTCTCCCCAGCCATAATTTCCAAAGATCTCACACATGGTACGCCCCTGTTTTTTCGGATCAATGGCGCCGTAGGATGCTCCCAGTTTTCCCAGTACATAGTGGTAAAACTCACCGTCTCTGCCGCTGAGTAATTTGAAAATCCCCTCCGCCGGCGCATCTTCCTTCTGGGGCAGTACCTGGCCGCCGATATCGTCAATACCAGCCATATGCTGACCGGAAAGTCCCCGGAAATAGTGGCCCAGGCTGGCTCCCAGCCGTCCGTGCTGATTATTGTCCTCGATGATATGACCGATATATTCCACACCGTGTGCTTCACACCACGCTCCCAGCTGGCATGAGAAATTCTTTTCCACCAGTCTGGTAATCGCATCCATGTAGCGATAGCGCACCTCTGCTGCAGCATCCGGATCCAGATCCCCATCCCAAAGCAGCGGAAGTTTTTCTTTCCAGTCCTCTCCCAGGATCTTTGGCATTTCTGCCTCCAGGGTGTCACTCCAGGGCAGATCGTTGTCTGCACCTACCATAATGGTGTTGCAGAAATAATATCCATTACCGATCTCCGGCTCATCGGAAAAGAATCCGGCGATGGTCTTGCCAAAATCCGCCTGATAATGCTGCCAGTGAGGCTCATAAACCGCATCGATGAGAACCTTTGTGCCGTCCTCCTCCAGCATATTGATATAGCTGCGGTGGATACCTGCGTTTCTGGTAAGGAAGGAAACATAGACCTTCTCTGTTCCTTCCGGCAGACTGGCCTTTAAGGTCTCTCCCTCCTGTGTTGCCTGGATGGTTCTGGGCATACTCTCTCCTGCCACCTTTACCGTCACAGACAGCAGCCTGTCGTCGTCAAAGGTCAGCTTGCCCAGACCGTTATCCATTCTTCCTGCCATCTGTTTTCCGATGAAACTTGCAGGAATATCAGACATCACCTTTTTCAGATTACATTTAAATTCTTTCTTTCCGGATTTCACCGGGAAAGTGTGACAATACACACTCTGTCTGCGCACATGCATGGGCTTGTCTAACGCCGCTCCGTTTGCAAACCCGGTGGGGAAATGACTGTCGTCCAGGATCCACACTTTCATATCACGCTTTCTGGCCTCATCCAGAATCACATCCATATCCTGCCACCATTTTTCACCGCAGAAATCCGGGTGCGGACGGCTTTCCACGCAAAATGCCATACAGTTTGCATCA
>CAMEWP010000091.1 GCA_945946605.1 uncultured Pseudobutyrivibrio sp.
TAGTGCCGGTGGTCTTGGATTTAGAGGTTTAAGGAAATCTACTCCGTATGCTGCACAGATGGCAGCTGAGACTGCGACAAAGGCAGCTCTTATTCATGGATTAAAGACGGTTGATGTTATGGTTAAGGGACCGGGATCAGGAAGAGAAGCAGCTATCCGTGCTCTTTCCGCATGTGGTCTTACTGTAACAAGCATCAGTGACGTAACTCCCGTTCCGCACAACGGATGTCGTCCGCCGAAACGTAGAAGAGTCTAATTAGGAGGGAGAACAGAGATGGCAGTTAATAAGACACCTATTCTGAAAAGATGCAGATCCCTTGGTTTGGATCCGGTATATCTTGGAGTAGATAAGAAATCAAATAGACAGTTAAAGAGATCTGGAAAGAAGACATCTGAGTACGGTCTTCAGCTGAGAGAGAAGCAGAAGGCAAAGTTTATCTATGGCGTACTTGAGAAGCCTTTCCGTCATTACTATGAGAAGGCTGATAGAATGAAGGGCATGACCGGTGAAAACCTGATGACCATTCTTGAGAGCCGTCTGGACAACGTTGTATTCCGTATGGGATTTGCACGTACCAGAAGAGAAGCAAGACAGGTAGTAGATCACAAGATGTTCCTGGTAAACGGTAAGCCGGTAAATATTCCTTCTTACCTTGTTAAGGCTGGAGATGTGATCGAAGTTCGCGAAAAGAGCAAGGGCCTGCAGAGATTCAAGGACATCGTTGAAGTAACAAACGGAAGACTGGTTCCCGAGTGGATCGATGTTGACCTTGAGAAGTTACAGGGTACTGTAAAAGAGTTACCTTCCAGAGAGCAGATCGACGTTCCGGTTGATGAGATGCTTATCGTCGAGTTGTATTCTAAGTAATTAGGAGTCGCAGCGGCGTGAATGCAGAGAAGAATTGAGAAGGAGGGACTTTGTAGTGTTCGATTTCGAAAAACCAAACATTGAAATCTGTGAGATTTCAGAAGATAAAAAATATGGTAAATTTGTTGTTGAGCCTTTAGAGAGAGGCTATGGAACAACCCTTGGCAATTCTTTAAGAAGAATTATGCTTTCTTCCTTGCCGGGTTCTGCCGTAAGCCAGGTAAAGATCGACGGTGTATTGCATGAATTCAGCTCTATTCCGGGCGTGAAAGAAGATGTGACTGAGATCATCATGAACATCAAGAAGCTGGCAATCAGAAACAACAGCACAACAAATGACCCCAAAGTTGCCTACATCGAATTTGAAGGTGAAGGCGTAGTGACAGCTGCAGATATTCAGGTTGATTCCGATATTGAGATCGTGAATCAGGACCTGGTAATCGCTCATCTGAACGGCGGTGCTGATTCCAAGTTATACATGGAACTTACCATCACCAACGGAAGAGGTTACATCAGCGCTGACAAGAATAAGACAGAGGATACACCCATCGGTGTTATCGCTGTAGATTCTATCTATACACCCATCGAGCGTGTGAACCTGACTGTGGAGAATACCCGTGTAGGTCAGATCACTGATTATGATAAGCTGACTTTGGATGTATACACCAACGGAACTTTAGGTCCCGATGAAGCTGTCAGCCTTGCTGCAAAGGTATTAAGTGAGCACTTAAGACTGTTCATTGATCTGTCTGAGAAGGCTACCGAAGCAGTAGTTATGGCTGAGAAACCCAGCGACACCAAGGGCAAGGTATTAGAGATGAATATTGACGAGCTGGAATTGTCTGTTCGTTCCTACAACTGCCTGAAGAGAGCTGGTATCAATACTGTAGAAGAGCTCTGCAACAAGACTCCGGACGACATGATGAAGGTACGGAATCTTGGACGCAAGTCTTTGGAAGAAGTATTGGGCAAATTAAACGAATTAGGTCTTCAGCTGAGAACAGGAGAGGAATAAATCCTTTTCCTGTCCCGGCCTAGGCCAGTGATAAGACTTTGACCTGCATTTCCAGTAAGTCCTACGAGCGTGGAGATGTAGACCCCAAAGTGGAACCAAATAACCGTCTGACCGGTAATCCCGAAGCGTACGGTCGGATGATGCCACAAAATGGAGGAAAGAAAATGGCAAAGTATAGAAAGTTAGGAAGAACATCTTCCCAGAGAAAAGCATTATTGAGAAATCAGGTAACCAACCTTCTGTATCATGGAAGAATCGTTACCACAGAAGCTAAGGCAAAGGAAGTAGCAAAGATCGCTGAGGGTCTTATTGCATTAGCTATCAAAGAAAAAGACAACTATGATGAGGTTACTGTTCAGGCTAAGGTTGCCCGCAAGGACAAAGATGGCAAGAGAGTAAAGGAAGTCGTAGATGGCAAGAAAGTAACCGTATATGATACCGTTGATAAGACCATCAAGAAGGATCAGCCCTCTCGTCTGCATGCAAGACGTCAGATGCTGAAGGTTCTGTATCCTGTAACTGAGAAGGGTGCTAAGAAGAGAGACACCAAGGCAGTTGATATGCCCAAGATGTTATTCGAGGAGATCGCACCGAAGTACGAAGGTCGTAACGGTGGTTACACAAGAATCGTAAAGATCGGACAGCGTAAAGGCGATGGAGCATTAGAGGTTGTTCTGGAGCTGGTATAATCTCGTTTCTAAAAATGATAATACAAAAAATCCCGCATTTTGAAATGATGCGGGATTTTTTTATGGTGTTTTTTTGTGTTTCCTGGTGATCTGATTTCGGATTGTGATTTTTTCAATTACCTACGGAACTTTTCTTATGGTCGATTGGTAGGTATAATTTTCAAAAATAGATGATGATGTACCTATCAAGCAATGAAAACAGAAAAACAGTAGGTAAGAAACGGGAATAGTGTCAGAATATTACCTGCTCTTACCCGTTATTTAAAAGTCACAATGGTAACGCCGGCATCCCCTTCGCCGAATTCTGCCAGATGAAATTCATCCACAATCTTCTGACGTCGCAGATACTGGTGAACAGCTTTGCGCAGAGCGCCGGTTCCTTTGCCGTGTACGATGCGCACAGAGGACAGATGGGAGAGATAAGCGTCGTCCAGATATTTATCCAGCCGTGCGATGGCCTCATCACCATTGCATCCTAACAGATTGATCTCAGGGGATATGGTGGCCGCCTTGCCAAGTCCGTAAGAGCCGCCGCCCTTTCGGCCTTTCTTGCTGGCAGCCTGAGTGGCTGCATCCGATATCTCCAACAGCATCAGATCCTTGATGTTGACTTTGGAGTTCATGATGCCCATCTGCACCTGAAGATCTCCCTTTGCGTTGGGAAGTGATGTCACGGTGCCTTTCATATTCATACTGATAACCTTGACAGAGTCGCCGATCCTAAGATTCTTGGGAACATTATGGTTCACCACATCTTTTTTGATGGCAGAGGCTTTGGACTGTCTGGCGGATAATTCTTTTCCTACAGCAGCACGCTTTTTCTCCATTTCTGCCACATTGGGATTTGCCTGACCGTACTTGTGAAAACTTCGGATGGTTTCATCTGCCAGATCCTTTGCTTCTTTCAGAATACGGCTTGCCTCTTCGTTGGCGTTTTGAAGAATCTTTTCTTTTGCTTCCTTTGTCTTTTCTTCCTGTTGCTGTATGGATGCCTTCATGGCAGCAATCTGATCTTTGTCCCGCTGGATCTGTCTTCGATCCCGTTCCATGACAACCCGTTTCTGCTCCAGATCCACGAGAACATCCTCAAAGGACTGGTTTTCATCGTCGATCTGTTCCTGTGCCTGTGCGATGATATCCCGGGAAAGACCAAGCTTTCGGGAGATGGCAAAGGCATTACTCATCCCCGGTACACCAATAAGAAGGTGATAGGTAGGGCTGAGAGTCTCCACAGAAAATTCGCAGGAGGCATTCTCCACGCCCGGGGTGGAAAGGGCGAATAATTTCAACTCGCTGTAATGGGTGGTGGCCATGGTGCGGATCCCCTGGGCATGCAGCCGGTTTAAAATAGCAATGGCAAGGGCTGCGCCTTCGGCAGGATCTGTCCCTGCGCACAACTCATCAAAGAGAACCAGGTACTTTTTGTTGCCGGTGACAGGTTCCTTTTGCATAACACCCACAGATTGAAGGATCTTTACAATATTGGTCATATGGGAAGAGAAGGTACTTAAGGACTGTTCAATACTCTGCTCGTCTCCAATGTCAGCAAAAATGTCATCAAATATCGCCAGTTCGCTCCGGTCCATAGCAGGGATATGAAGACCTGCCTGCCCCATAAGAGACAGCAGACCGCACGTCTTTAAGGAAACTGTTTTACCGCCGGTATTAGGACCGGTAACGATCAAAAGATCAAAGGCATCGCCTAAGGTGAGGTCAATGGGAACTACCTTGTGTTTATCCAAAAGGGGATGTCTTGCGCCCCGCAGAACAATCCTGCCTTCTGTATTGAAGATGGGTTTTACGCCGTTGTATTCCTTGGCCAGCATTCCTTTGGCAAAGATAAAATCCAGCTCTGCCAGGATGGCAAAATCCTGCGCAATGATGCCGGACTGCTCTGCCACCATGTTGCTGAGATGTGCTAAAATCCGGTCGATCTCATCGGCTTCCTTCAGCTGAAGTTCCCGAAGCTGATTGTTCAGATTTACCACAGCCATAGGCTCAATAAAGAGGGTGGCACCTGTGGCAGACTGATCATGAACCATGCCGGTGACCTGGGATTTGTATTCCGCCTTCACCGGAAGACAGTAACGGCCGTCCCGCATGGTGATCACGGTATCCTGCAGATACGAACGGGTGGTGCTGTTGTTTACCATGGCATTCATCTGGCTGCGGATCCGCTCATTGGTCAGGGACATCTGCCGGCGGATATTTTTCAGTTCCGGGCTGGCATCGTCTGCAATGGAATCCTCAGAGAGAATGCAGTGGGTGATCTCCTCTGCAATGGGGGTCAGTGGTTCTAAGTCGTGAAAATAGGAGGACAGGGAATCTTCCGTTTCCTCGCCTCTCTCGCTGCGCTGATAGGCTTTTGCCCGCTTGGCACAGGAAAGCAGTGCGGCAAAACGCAACAACTCTGTGGTGTTGCAGGTGCCGCCGATCTCTAAATGTTTCAGTGCCGCAGTCATGTCGTAGGCACCCTGAAAAGAGATGGAACCCTTTTTGAAAATCCGGTTTAAGGCATCCTCCGTCTGCTGCTGTGCCTTTTGAATCTGTTCCGGATCAGTGACAGGCACCAGTGCCCTGCAGTAGGATTTGCCCTTTTCACAGGTGGCATAACCGGTTAACTGATCGATGATCTTGTGAAATTCCAATGTTTGTAATACTTTCTTATTCATAAGAGCTATTATACCGAAATCCCGTGATTTTGTTAAGGAATTATAGGAAAGAATTATGGGAAAAAATGTGGAAAAAAATGTAGGAAAAAATGTAGGAAAGAATTGTGGGAAAAATTCAGAAACAGAAGCAGGGAAGAAAGCGGGATAGAAAGCAGGATAAAAAGAAATGACAGTATAGAAAAGAAGTGATAAAATAAAAAGCGTATGACGATGAAAATCAGATAGACAGGAGAGAAGAAATGAAATATATTGCACAGCTCAAGGAAGGCGAACGCATTCAGGAGATTTACCTCTGCAGAAAGAAAGTGTCAGCTCTGACAAAGGCAGGAAAGCCCTACGAGTCACTGATGCTGCAGGACAAAACAGGGACATTGGATGCCAAGATCTGGGATCCGGGTTCACTGGGCATAGATGATTTTGACGAACTGGATTATATTGCGGTGACAGGCGATATCACCAATTTTCAGGGAACCATGCAGATGAATGTAAAGCGGGTGCGCAAGGCATCTGAGGGAGAATACATTCCCAAGGATTACCTTCCCTGCAGCGAGAAGGATGTGGATCTGATGTATGAGGAGCTGCTGGGATTTATCCGCAGCATTAAGTCTCCCTATATGCGTCAGCTGCTGGAGAGCTTTTTTGTAAATGAGGCAGGATTTGCAGAGCGGTTTAAATTCCATTCCGCAGCAAAGAGTGTACACCACGGTTTTGTGGGAGGACTGCTGGAACATACCTTAGGGGTTACCAAAAACTGCGATTATTTTGCAGTTGCCTATCCCTATCTTGACAGAGATCTGCTGCTGACAGCGGCAATGTTCCATGATATTGGTAAACTGTCAGAGTTATCCAGTTTTCCGGCAAACGATTACACCGACGAGGGACAGCTGTTAGGACACATTATGATCGGTGCCCAGATGGTGTCGGAACGGATCGCAACCATCCCGGGATTCCCCCAGACCAAGGCCAGAGAGCTGATCCACTGTATTCTGTCACACCATGGAGAGCTGGAATTCGGTTCACCGAAGAAGCCGGCCATCGCGGAGGCTGTGGCATTAAGTTTTGCAGACAATATTGATGCAAAGATGGAGACCATGAAAGAGGCATTGAGTGCTGTGGCACCGGGCAATACCCAGTGGCAGGGATATAACCGCTTATTTGAATCCAATATCAGACGAACAAGTTCAAAGGATGTATAACAGTTTGAAGAAGAACGATCATTTTACAGTAGAAATTACAGATATGGGCATGGATGGAGAGGGCATCGGCAAATATGAGGGCATGACCTTTTTCATCAAAGATGCGGTTGTGGGAGATACCATCGAAGCCGCGGTGACAAAACTGAAAAAGAACTACGGCTATGCCAGGCTGGTGAAGGTGCTGAAAGCCTCCCCTGACAGAGTGGAGCCAAGATGTCCCGTGGCAAAGGCCTGCGGCGGCTGTCAGATGCAGGCTTTGTCCTATGAAAAGCAGCTGGAGTTGAAGCAGAGAAAAGTCTATGATGTTCTCCACCGGATTGGCGGATTTTCCGATGATCTGCTGCAACAGGTAATGGAACCGGTGGTGGGAATGAGTGAGCCCTTCCGTTATCGGAACAAGGCCCAGTTCCCGGTAGGATATGATAAAGATCAGCAGATCGTTACCGGATTTTATGCAGCCAGAAGCCATCGGATCGTGCCGGTGGAAGATTGTCTGCTGGGCGTGGAAGACAATCAGGAGATCTTAGAGATCATTACCGGATATATGCGGAAAAATGGCGTAGAACCTTATGATGAGGAGACTCACAGAGGTCTGGTGCGCCATATTCTGATCCGAAAGGGATTTACCAGTGGACAGATCATGGTGTGTCTGGTCATCAACGGAAGTTATCTGCCGCAGGAAGAAAAGCTTTGTCAGGCGTTGTCCGTAATTCCCGGCATGGAGAGCATTTCTATTAACATCAATACCAGAAATACCAATGTGATTCTGGGCGAAGAGACGAAATGTATCTGGGGACAGCCTTATATCACAGATGTGATCCATCGGGTGAAGGAAAAGGATCCCCAGACTTATGAACAGATGGGGCAGCAGGTGGAATTTGAGATTTCCCCCAGATCTTTTTATCAGGTAAACCCTGTACAGACAGAGAAGTTGTATAGTCTTGCGCTGGAATATGCCGGCCTGACAGGTCAGGAAACTGTGTGGGACCTGTACTGCGGCATTGGGACCATCTCCCTTTTCCTGGCAAAAGAGGCAAAACAGGTTTACGGTGTGGAGATCATACCGGAGGCCATTGAGGACGCTAAAAGGAATGCCTCCCGAAATGAGATCCGCAATGTAGAATTTTTTGTGGGAAAAGCGGAGGAAGTGGTGCCAGAGTGGATGGAAGAACAGTCCGAAAGTATCCGGCATCCGGATGTGATTGTGGTGGATCCGCCAAGAAAGGGATGCGATATCGCCTGCCTGAATACCATGCTTCTTGCCAGACCGGAGAGGATCGTGTATGTAAGCTGTGATCCGGCGACTCTTGCCAGAGATTTGAAGATCCTTTGCGGGGAAGGATATGAGTTAAAGCATGTGCGGCCGGTGGATCAGTTCTGCCACAGCGGCCATGTGGAGACAGTAGTATTGCTGTCAAAAGTACAGAAGTAAATCGTGTAAATAGACTTAAAATAAAGCATTTCCGGGTATTCGGACAATGGCCACGTGGGCCGTCAGTGCATCATAGGATAAACTATGGCATTCTCCAA
>CAMEWP010000092.1 GCA_945946605.1 uncultured Pseudobutyrivibrio sp.
AATAAGTGCATAACCATCATTTCTATTGGCTATACACTTATTATACGAGGAGGAATGACATGAAATATTTTTGTAACCCTTTAAATGTGAATTACCGATATCAGTTTAATCAGGAAGGTATGGGAGGACAGATGGGGCCTGTTGAGATTTCCCGTGAAGCAGCAGATCCTTCCCTGATTTATTTTAAAGGAAAGTACTATATTTTTGCATCCATGACATTGGGGGTATGGGTTTCTGAGGACATGGTACACTGGGAGAACAAACGCCTTCCGGAAGGATTGCCTTTTTATGATTATGCTCCGGATGTGCGGATCTTAAATGACTATGTTTATCTGTCAGCATCCAAGAGAGGAGAACCCTGCAATTTCTATCGTACAAAGGATATTGAGAACGGTCCTTACGAGGAGATCAAGGGAACCTTTGATTTCTGGGATCCGAA
The DNA here is from genome assembly GCA_945946605.1 of uncultured Pseudobutyrivibrio sp. Classification (GTDB taxonomy): domain Bacteria; phylum Bacillota; class Clostridia; order Lachnospirales; family Lachnospiraceae; genus Pullilachnospira_A. Next base: position 440 of record CAMEWP010000092.1, read on the forward strand.
TCTGTTTGTGGATGATGACGGCAGAGTGTATTTCTATTGGGGATGCGCCAACATGACACCCATCTATGGGGTGGAAATGGATCCGGAGACCATGGTGCCCAAGACAGAGTGGAAGGAACTGATCCACGGAAATTGGAATGAACTGGGATATGAACGCGGTGGGGAGGAACACAGTGAGCCGCCATTATCCGATGAGGCGTTGGAGGCTGCATATCAGGGATTTATGAAGCAAAATCCGGTGCCGGAGGAGTCTGTGCCGGAGAAACTGCGGCTGATGATCAAAGGATTTGTCAGCAAGCGTCCTTATATTGAGGGAGCCTGGATGGATAAATATCAGGGTAAGTACTATCTGCAGTACGCCTGCCCGGGAACCCAGTATAATATTTATGCAGACGGTGTTTATGAGGGGGATTCGCCTCTTGGACCATTTAAGCCTGCAAAGAATAATCCTTATTCCTACAAGCCCGGCGGATTTCTTCCGGGAGCTGGTCATGGTTCCACATTGCGGGATCAGAAAGATAATTTATGGCACACTGCCACCATGCGTATCAGTGTTAACCATAAATTTGAGCGCCGGGTAGGTCTCTGGCCGGCAGGATTTGATGCAGACGGAGAGTTGTTCTGCAATCAGCGTTACGGTGACTGGCCCATGGCCGTGGAAGATGGTAAGATGGATCCCTGGAAGAATCCGGAATGGATGCTTTTAAGCTCCGGTAAGGCTGCAACGGCATCTTCTGCAGAGGAGGGCAAAGGACCGGAGAAAGTGACGGAAGAGAATGTACAGACCTGGTGGAGAGCAGCAGATGCACAGCCCGGAGCATGGGTGCAGGTGGATCTGGGCAAGATCATGGATGTACATGCGATCCAGGTGAACTTTGCGGACGATAAGATCGAGATGGAGCCGCCGAAGCCGCTGGTAGGAAACGAGACCGGCGTGCGTTATATTGAGGAGCGGGATCTGATCACACGCTGGACGCTGGAGGGGTCAGCGGACGGTGAGGAGTACTTCATGATCGAGGATAAGTCCCAGGTTATGACGAATCTGCCCCACGATCTAGTGGTAAGAGAAGAGGGATTAGCAGTTCGTTATCTGAAACTTACCGTACTGGAAGTGCCCTATGATCAACCGGCTTGTATTTCCGGCCTGCGTGTCTTTGGTCTTGATGACGGCAAGGCACCTAAGGTTCCCACCTTTAGTGCACAGCGCCTGGGAGATCTGGATATGAAGGTAACCATTACCAGTGAAGATGATGATGTAACAGGATACAACATTCTTTGGGGACATAGTGCAGATAAGCTGTATCACAGTTACATGATCTTTGGAAAGAAGGAGCAGCAGATTGGGGCACTGGTGAAGGGAACAGATTATTTTGTTCGTGTAGATGCTTTCAATGAAAGCGGTATTACAGAGGGAGAAGTTGTGGCGTTAGCCTAGCATAATATAATGTATGGCAGAGTATTTTCTGCCGGGGGAGAAAAAGAAAAGAGGGAAAAAGATATGGCTCAAATAGTTGCGGTAGGGATCTTTGTCCTGATGTTTGTCCTGATTATCATGGACAGAATCCCCAAACATATTATTACCCTGTGTTGTGCAGGGGCCACAATTCTTGTGGTGTTTGGACTTCTGATGAGAAGTCCGGAAGCAATATGGGAGACGCTGAATCTCCGGTCTATCGGAACCGTACAGTTCTGGTACGAAGCGGGTGAGGCAGCAGAAAGCACTTCCGGTATCAACTGGGCAACCATCTTCTTTATTTTTGGTATGATGGTGATGGTGGAAGGAATGGCCAAGGCCGGATTCTTCCGCTGGCTCTGTATGACCATTGCCAAGGCAGTGCATTATCGTGTGACGGCGATTTTTATTACCTTCATGCTGATGTCATCCATACTTGCTATGTTTATTGACAGTATTACCGTCATTTTGTTTTTGGCGGCAGTTACCATGGAACTGGCTCATCTCTTAAAGTTTAATCCGGTGCCCATGATCATAGCAGAGATCTTCTGTGCGAATCTGGGAGGATCGGCCACCATGTGCGGAGATCCGCCTAACATTATTGTAGGTACCGCTTTGGGATACAGTTTTATGGATTTTGTTACCAATACCGGTGTGATCGCAGGTATCAGCCTGATCGCTGTGCTGATATATTTCTATTGCTGTTTCCATAAGGAATACCGCAAGGCAGATGAAAGCAGGGCAGCGGATGTGGTATACCCGGATCCCAAGGATGCCATTACGGACCGGAGAGAATTTGCCGTAAGCAGTGTGATCTTTGGAATAGCAGTGGTGCTTTTAGTGACTCATGCAAATACCGGATTAACGGTAGCTTTTATCGGTATCTTTATTGCAGTGCTGACCCTTGTTACATCAGGAAAAGAGGCGCTGGATCTTTTGAAGAAGGTGGACTATAAGACACTGATCTTCTTTGTGGGACTTTTTGTAGTGGTAGGCGGTCTGGAGCAGACCGGCGTGCTGGTGCTGGTGGCAGACTTTATTGGAAAGATCAGCGGTGGAAATATTTACCTGATGGTTCTGATCATTCTTTGGGTATCGGCTATCTGCAGTGCCGTTGTGGACAATATCCCCTTTGCGGCAACCATGATACCCATTATCAAGACCCTTGCCTCTGTTACCGGAGCAGACCTTTCTACATTGGCCTGGACATTGTCCCTGGCAACAGATATCGGAGGAAGTGCAACGCCCATCGGAGCATCTGCCAATGTTGTGGGTACTTCTGTGGCTGCGAAGGAAGGATATCCTATCGGCTGGGGAGAATACTGCAAGACGGCATTGCCAGCCACCATTCTGGTACTTCTTGTCTGCATGGTAAGCATTTTTGTAAGATATTGTTAAATCATTATATAGAATCGAGGGATTTTTATGGCACAGGAAAAGCAGAGAATCATTGCGATCGGACGGGAATTTGGCAGCGGCGGTCATTTGGTGGCAGAGGAGCTTTCAAAGCGGCTGGAGCTTCCCATGTATGACAAAAATATCCTGGAACATATTGCGGAATTAAAAAATGTGGATGTGAAGAACTGGGAAAAATATGATGAGCATCCGAAATTCAGTCCGATTTTCCGGAATGTTCAGGGATACAGCAATTCACCGGGAGAGGTCATTGCCCAGATGCAGTTTGAGTATCTGAGAAGAAGGGCGGAAAAGGGTGAATCCTTTGTGGTGCTGGGCCGATGCGGTGAGACGGTACTGAAAGATTATGACGGATTGGTGAGCATTTTTCTTCTGGCGGATGAGGACAGTAAGATCAAGCGGATCGCTGAGAGGGAGAATCTTAGTATGGAAGCGGCAAGAGCCCGTATGAAATCCGCCAACCTGAAGCGAAAGGTGTATCATAACAACCACAGTGATATGAAGTGGGGAGATTCCAGAAATTATGATCTTTGTATCAACAGCAGCCGGTTGGGAATCGACGGAACCGTGGATCTTATCATGGAATATCTGGACAAACTGTGGAATACGGAAGCATAAGATACGTAGTATAAGATATGTAATAGCGAAGGAAAGACAGTAAACAAAAACTCCCGGGTCATGGCATTTGCTCATGACCCGGGAGTTTTTATTATAATCAGTTCTGTATGATCAGTTCTGTTTCAGAATACCGCTTTCATCGATGGTGCGAACCATCTCCTGCAACGTTTCCACAGGAAGCACAAGGGCAAAACGGACGTAGCCCTCACCCATGGTGCCGAAGGCATCTCCGGGTGTACAGATGACGCCGGTCTCTTCCATGAGACGGATGACAAACTCCTGGGAGGAAGAAAAACCTTCCGGAATCCGTGCCCAGACAAACATGGTGCCGGCGCTGTCTCTTACATCCCATCCGATGGAACGAAGACCGCCGCAGAGAGCATCCCTTCTGTTCTGATATTCCTGACACTGGATCTTTACCTGGTCTAAAGGTCCTCTCAGGGCTGCAATGGCTGCCCGCTGGATAGGCTCAAAAATACAGAAATCATACTGTGAACGCAGAAGTTTTACCGCATCGATGACCTGCTGATTACCGATGATAAAGGAAACCCTGGCACCGGTGAGGTTGAAGGATTTGGATAAGGAAAATACCTCAACACCAACTTCTTCTGCCCCTTCATAGGAAAGGAAAGAGCCTCCCTGCACACCGTCGTAAATAATATCGGAATAGGCATTGTCATGAACAAGGATGATATTATATTTTCTGGCAAAAGCGATGACTTCCTCATAAAAAGAAGGTGGAGCAATGGCACAGACCGGGTTGTAGGGATAGGAGATCATCATGTATTTTGCCCGGCGGGCGATATCTTCCGGAATTTCATCCAGCCGGGGAAGGAAATCATTTTCCTCCCGGAGTTCATAGAAGTAAGGCTCGGCATTACCAAAGTGGGCACCTACCTCAAAGGCAGGGTATCCGGGATTGGGCAAAAGCACCACATCCTCCGGATTGCAGAGCGCCATGCCAAGATGCGGGATTCCCTCCTGGGAACCGGGGACAGCTACAATCTGGTCAGTGGAGATCTCAACATCGAAGCGTTTCTTGTAGTAATCTTTTACTGCAGTATGTAATTCCGGCAGATCCCGCAGGGTATAGTGATACTGCTCAGGATCGGAAGCCGCGGTAACAAGGGCTTCCCGGATATGGTCGAAAACCGGGAAATCCGGTGTGCCTACGGAGAGATTGTACACTTTGCGTCCGCTTTGCAGGAGTTCTTCTTTCTTTTCGTTAAGTGCAGCAAAGATACCGGTCTGGTAGTGCTGCAGCTGTCTGGAAGGTTCTATCTTCATGTGAAATACCTCTTTTTCTTAAATAAATACATATCCGTAAGATCAGGATACCACATCATTTTACATCATTGTTCCACACATTAAAAGAGGGAAAATGGACGCAGAAATGGAAGCGGGAAATAGGGGCAGGCAGTTGACAGGGAAAAAGGCGGATTGTAATATGGTTTTGAAAGAAAACGGAATCCTGACAGGATGATGGCATGAGAGAGAAATACGGAGGATGTTATGAGGGAAAACAAATGTGATGATCAAAAATTTATGAGAAATATATATGATGTGATAAAAGAGGAACAGATCAAACTGGGCTATCGAAAAGAAGTGATCCGTTTATATTACCCGCTGCAGTCATTGAACCGATTTTTTGATTCTTCCTGCGACGTAAAGGAAATGTGTGATCTTTTGGGTGAATTTGCGGAAAGCGTAAAGGATGAACTGGGAACGATAGATGTTTCCGTGAAGGGGGAACGGTTTTGCCTTCGTTTTCCGGAGGAAACTTCGGAATATATCCACCAGCATACCGAACAATCAGGGTTTTTGTATGATTTTATAGCTGCAATATCGAAACATCATGTATCCATTGACGAGATCCTGGATCAGTTTAAAAAGTATTCCAACGAAGTTCACTTTGAAAAGATGGACCATGGAGAATTTGATTACCTGATATATTTTGAAAATGGTGATCCGGATGAGTATCGATATTGCCTGACGGATGAGGGCTGCCACATGATCTATCACCGTTTTACGGCAGATGACTACAACGATGCCTACGGAGCGCAGTGATCTGTCAGTTTCTCTAAAAACAAAGTTAGAATATGATGTTCTTCTGGGCTTTTTTATTCCTATAGAGTGCTTTGTCTGCCATGTTCAACCCGTGTCTTAAGTTCGAGTCGTTACAAACAAAAAAGCCAAATGAAATATAGAACTTTTTTATTAGTTACGTTAAGCTGCCTACTCCTATTAAATGGGTGTGGAAACACGAATACCTATAACATTTCAGAATCGGGTAATTGGAAAGACGGTACTTATACGGAAACAGCAAAGGGAAAGAAAGGGGATTTTGAAGTTTATGTCACGATAAAGGACGGAACAATTTCTGAGATATCTGTTGGTGATAATCAGGAAACACCAGATAAGGGCGGAGTAGTAATTGATACACTCCCCGGACAAATGCTCGAAAGGCAGACTTATGATATAGACGCAATCAGTGGAGCAACTGTTACATCGGACGCTCTGAAAGATGCTGTTGCAAGGTGTTTAGAACAAGCTTCTGGAGAGGAAAATTAAGTATTTTTAAACTCAAAGTGTGTAAAATTAGAGAGAAAAGCAACAGTGGACGATGTTTCTTTTGCAGATACGGATAAGACTATCACAGATAGATTTATTACGATGATTTCCGATATGTAAAAGCTTGGTATATCTATTCATTGAAATAATTGAAAAAGCATCATAATTTCTCCAAAATGAGTCATACTAAAGGAAGAAAATAGTTAAAACCCATCTTGAATCATAGTGTAAAAGGCAAGAGTGCTTATGAATTTTAAAGGGGTATTTCGGACGAGTAGTTGCTGAAAACGTTGTAAATAAAGGCTTTTTGAGCTTGCAGCGATGAAAAAGGCGCATACCCTTTGTGTTAAATAAGTACAAAACTATTTTTTGCTGATTTTATTTCAAGAAAAACGAAAATTATGCATGATACAGAGAAAATAATGTATAAAAGTGAATGGTTTTAACGAAATTTGATGTAAAAATACGAAAAATAAAGGAGTAGAGATATCATGAAAGCAACAGGAATTGTACGCCGTATAGATGATCTTGGCAGGGTGGTGGTGCCGAAAGAGATTCGCAGGACGTTAAGGATCCGGGAAGGTGATCCTTTGGAAATATATACGGATAGGGAAGGCGAGATCATTCTGAAGAAATATTCACCCATGGGAGATCTTTCCCAGTTTGCAGGGCAGTATGCCAAGATTCTGGCGGAAACCACGGGTTATCTGGTATGTATCAGTGACAGGGACCACATGATTGCAGCTTGTGGAGGCGGGAAAAAATCATACGAGGATCAGCCGGTGAGCAGGGAATTGGAAAAGCTGATGGAAGAGCGGAAGACTCTTCTGAACCATGAGGGAGACAGAAATTATATTCCGGTAACAGCCAATGATACAGAGCATCATACTTCCCAGGTGATCGCCACCATCATCACCCATGGGGATGCGGTGGGCAGTGTGATCATAATGAGCGGAGATCGAAAAATGCAGGAAGCGGAGAAACAGATGGCAATGACTGCAGCAGGATTTTTAGGAAGTCAGATGGAGCAGTAAAAGAGAAATTTTTTTGAAAATGATTTCCTTGTCCGGCGCCTTTTAGTATACTGTAAAGTATACAAGAAGGTAAAGGAGGTATTGCCATGCAGCCATTTAACTGGTGTTTTATTGGGACGGGAAAGCTGGCCCATCAGGTAGCAAAGCAGATTACGGAGTCGGGCAGGCATCGGATTGTCAGCTGTTACACAAGAAGATTTGAGAAGGCTAAGGAGTTTGCGGAGGAATTCGGTGCGACAGCCTATGAGACAGAGGAGGAAGCAGTGATGGCTCCGGATGTGGATGCGGTCTATGTGGTGACCACCCATAATGTGCATTTCCGCAACACGAAGAAAGCGC
>CAMEWP010000093.1 GCA_945946605.1 uncultured Pseudobutyrivibrio sp.
CCATTGCATTTAAGGATATGGCACTTTCCATCCTGCCGCACCTGATGATCACATCAGCCCGGAAGAATCAGGTAAAGAATGATATTGTGATCCTGACAGCGACATCCGGAGATACCGGTAAGGCGGCACTGGCCGGTTTTGCAGATGTAGAAGGCACAAAGATCATTGTATTTTATCCTAAGGATGGTGTCAGTGCCATTCAGGAGAAACAGATGGTGACCCAGAGGGGAGACAATACCCATGTGGTTGGTATTCATGGTAACTTTGACCAGGCCCAGACCGGTGTAAAGCAGATGTTTTCCGATGAAGCGCTGGCGAAAGAGATGGAAGAGGCAGGATATCAGTTTTCCTCTGCCAATTCCATCAATATCGGACGTCTGGTGCCCCAGATCGTTTACTATGTGTATTCCTATGTAAAACTGTTGGACAGCGGCGAGATCACAGAAGGTGAGAAGATCAATATTGTGGTTCCCACCGGTAACTTCGGCAATATTCTGGCAGCTTTTTATGCAAAGAATATGGGATTGCCTGTTGCAAAGCTGATCTGTGCATCCAATGAGAATAAAGTCCTGTATGATTTCTTCCGTACCGGAGTTTATGACAAAAATCGTGAGTTTATGTTGACAAGTTCTCCCTCTATGGATATTCTGATCTCCAGTAACCTGGAGCGCCTGATCTATCGCATTACCGGCGAGAAGGATGATATCAATGCATCTTTTATGAAAGATCTGGCAGAAAAGGGCAGATACGAGATCGCACCGGAGATGAAGGCACAGCTGTCTGATTTTTATGGCAATTATGCAAGTGAAGAGGAGACAGCAGAGGCTATCAGATATCTCTATGAGGATACAGGGTACATTATTGATACTCACACAGCCGTGGCAGCGTCTGTTTACAAGAAATACAAAGAAGAAACAAAAGATGTGGACACAAAGACCGTGATCGCATCTACGGCAAGTCCCTTCAAGTTTACCAGAAGTGTTATGGGAGCCATTGATGAGAAGTACAATGACATGGCAGATTTTGATCTGGTGGATAAGCTCAGCGAACTTGGCAATGTGGAGATCCCCCAGGCAATTGAGGATATCCGAAGCGCCGAGATCCGTCATAAGACTGTATGTGAAGTGGACGAGATGGTAGATACTGTAAAAGACTTTTTGCATATCGCAAGATAAATAACAGCATAGAAGGGGACAGATGAGGGATGAAAGCCTGGGTCTGTCTCTTTTTGCATAAAAGAAAAGATAAGATGATAAGGAGAATGGAAAAGATGGATATGATGTTGATCTTTGATGTGATTATTTTGTTGTTAGGTGTGTATCTGGTATACATTACCGGAAAAATGAAGAAGGACCAGAGGGTAAATCAGATCCTTGTACCGGAACTTGATATGATGAAATGCAGTGACCAGGGTGCCTATGTGGATTTCCTGGTTCCGAGAGTTTATATTTTTGCTGCTGTATGTATTGTGTTCGGAGTGCAGGGACTGTTAAATGATCTGGCATTTGATATGGGAACTATTGTGAATGCAGGAATGATCGTGATCTTTGTGGCAGCCTGGGTATGGTTCTCTGTGCAGCTTCGGAAAGGAAAAGAAAAATTCTGTAAATAGATACAGGTCATATAGACATCTGTAAAGAAAAATGATATAAGAAAAATGATACAAGAAAAATCCCGCCTGCAGGAAAGAAGCAGACGGGATTTTGTAATATGATGGATCAGCGATCTTCCATAGGAATGAAATCCTTGTGTTCGCATACGGTCATATAAGACGGACGCATGATCTTGCCGTTATGGCAGATCTCTTCCATACGATGAGCACTCCATCCGGCGATCCTGGCGATGGCAAAGATGGGAGTGTAGAGCTCGATGGGAAGACCAAGCATCTGATATACGAATCCGCTGTAGAAATCCACATTGGGGCTGACACCTTTGTAAATCTTGCGTTCCTCAGCAATGATCTGGGGCGCAAGCCGTTCTACCATGGAATACAGAGCATATTCTTTCTGATATCCCTTCTCCTCAGCCAATGCCTCCACGAAACCGCGAAGGGTAACAGCACGGGGATCGGAAAGGGAGTATACTGCATGACCCATGCCATAGATCAGGCCGGCTTTGTCAAAGGCTTCCTTGTGGAGCAGTGCCCGCAGATAAGCGCTGACTTCCTCCTCGTTGGTCCAGTCGGAGATGTTTGCCTTCATATCATCAAACATCTTTACAACTTTAATGTTGGCACCGCCATGCTTTGGACCTTTCAGGGATCCGATGGCGGCTGCAATAGCGGAATAAGTATCTGTGCCGGAAGATGAAACAAGATGTGTGGTAAAAGTGGAGTTATTACCGCCGCCGTGTTCCATATGAAGAATCAGTGCCACGTCCAAAAGCTTGGCTTCCAAAGGTGAAAACTGACTGTCATCCCGGAGACAGTGAAGGATATTCTCAGCTGTGGAATATTCCGGCTTGGGTGAATGTATGATCAGACTGTCGCCCATATGGTAATGGCGGTAAGCCTGATATCCATAAACGGAAAGCAGAGGGAACATGGCGATCAGCTGGATACACTGGCGCAGAACATTGGGAACGGAAGTGTCATCCGCATTGTCATCGTAAGAGTACAATGTCAGAACACTTCTGGCCAGGGTGTTCATAATATCCTTACTGGGTTTTTTCATGATCACATCACGAACAAAGTTCGGAGGAAGAGAACGATAACTGCTCAGCAGTTTACAAAAATCAGTGAATTCCTGCTTTGTGGGAAGTTTACCGAACAAGAGCAGGTAGGTACATTCCTCGAAGCCAAAGTGATAATCTTTGGGCATGCTGCGAATGATCTCTTGTACATCATATCCACGATAGTAAAGGTGACCGTCACAGGGAACATCCTTACCATCCACCTTTTCTTTTGACTTGACCTCCGAAATCTCTGTGATTCCGACCAGAACACCATTTCCGTCCAGATCCCGCAGACCACGCTTTACATCATGCTTGGTATAAAGTTCGGGATCGATATAAGAGGACTCTTGGGAGAGCTGAGCCAATTCTTCAAGTTGGGGGGTGATTTCGCTGAAAGTTACATTAGACATATACATACCTCCTTCTTAAACACCTATCTTATCATTATTTTTGATTGTATACAATGGAACAAATCCTTAAATTTTTATGAATTTATGAAAAAAGTAGAAAAAATATTGGCAGTGAAAATTCACTTGAAGTGACAAGCCTGATGTATTATAATTTAATCATCGCCTGAGATGTTCGATTCAACCTGTAATTTTGAACCTACATTTACTTTAAACGGGATTCCTACATTGCCAATTGGATGTCAGGCCGTCATTGCGCAGCGGAAGGCAGAAGAGCGGTTGCGGTTACCCACCTAGCCTTGCTAGGAGTCAAAATTTCAGGCCCGGCATTTTGGGTTTTTCCAAAGATAAGAACCGGTTTCGGTTTATGTACAAAAGATACGAGGGGAGCTGTGAATGCAGCTCCCTTTTGCGTGATATCAATATCAAAAAGATGGGGAGTATATGGCAAATAAAAAGAGATCATTTCGTTTCAATGGAAAAAACGAAAAAAACGGGAAGGGATATCTGTGGTTTTACCTTTTGTTGTGTTCTTTTCTGGTGGGGAGCATCCTTTGGATGCAGTGGAGAATGGGAAATCTCAGGGCGCTGCAGGAAAAATTGTCCTCCATGATCCATCCGGAAACAGTGGAAGAAAAGCAGGAGGAAGAAGCAGCAAATGCGATCCCGGCTTCCGTCCGGGTGCTGCTGATGGAGAATGACAGCCAGATCTACAGAAATAAAGTCAGTATCGCAGGAGATCAGGGGATCATTCTGGATGACGGCACCAGGCAGTGGACAGCGTCGGCGGGGGAGGTGGTGACCTTTGATGGGACAGATCCTGCTCTTTCTTCCGGAACCACCATACTGACGCCCATGGAAGGGGGACAGTTGTTTCTGGTGACGGAGGCCGGTGCATGGAAGCAGCCGGGTTATTGGGGCAGGATGGAAGTGTGGAAGGATGCAAATGGATATGCCCTGGTAAATGAGGTGGATACAGAACAGTATCTGATAGGTGTGTTGCCTAGTGAAATGCCGGAAAGCTATGGCCTGGAGGCATTGAAAGCCCAGGCAGTCTGTGCCAGGAGTTATCTTTACGTTCAGGCGGCTGAAGAACATTATCCTCAGTTTCATGCCCACTTAAACGATACAGTTGCCTATCAGGTGTATAATCATAAAACATCCGGTCCCCGGTCCGCTCAGGCAGTTCAGGAGACAAAAGGCCAGGTGTTACTTTCCGGAAACAGAGTCGTGGAAGCGCTGTATTATTCCACTTCCTGCGGGTACACCCAGAGCGGATCTGTATTTGGTGCAGACGAAACCATATTCCAGTCAGTTTATGTGGGACAGGGAAATCATACCGCCGATATCGAGAGTTATCTGCGACAGAAAGATGAGCAGGCCTTTGAAAAAGAAGAACGGTATTTCCGATGGACTGCCACCATCGATGTAGCAAAGGGCCGGGATAATATCGTCGAAAAAATATCCCAGGTACATAAGAAAAAAGCGGAAGATGCCGTATATTCCGCTTCCTTGAAGAAAAGAATAAAAGACAGCAGATATCAAACGACAGGGGAAGCCTTTGGAAAACTTACGGATTTTCGTGTGCTGAAACGAAACAGCGGCGGCGTTATCGAGACAGCAGAGCTGGTTTTTGAGGGCGGCAGCGTCACGCTGCAGGGGGAATTGCATATCCGGGATGTTTTGGGAGCAGCCATTTCTGCTGTCTGTCTGCAGAACGGAGAGGTGGTTACCGGCATTGACCGGCTGTACAGCGCCGCTTTTGTGCTTGACAGGACATCGGATGCTTGGGTATTATACGGAGGAGGATGTGGCCATGGTGTCGGCATGAGCCAGAATGGTGCAAAGGCACTGGCGGAACAAGGATTAAATTATACGGAGATTTTAAACTTCTTTTACCAGAACGTAGAAGTGCAAATACCGGAATTATAGAGGAAAATATGTCAGAAAAAACAATCGCAAATATCAAATGTTATATGGATAAATGTAAGAGAGACAATATAGGGGCTTTTGCTGCCCAGTCGGCATTTTTTATGATCCTGTCCCTGATCCCTTTTATGATGTTTCTTACATCCTTGCTTCAGTATACGCCCATTACACAGGAATATCTGATACAGGTGGTGCAGGAATCTATGCCTGCTTACATTGAACCCATGTTTATCAGTGTCATAGACGAGGTTTATACCAGGAATGTAGGTCTCCTGTCTGTCACAGCTGTTCTGGCTATCTGGGCAGCGGGCAGGGCAATCCAGTATCTGACAGCGGCGCTGAATGCTGTTCACGATATTTATGAGACCAGGAACTGGTTGGTGGTACGCTGCTGGTCTGTGGTGTACACCCTGGCATTTGTTCTGGCACTGGTGATCCTATTGGTTTTCTCGGTCTTTGCAGATGAGATGCGAAAACTGATTCCCGATAATCTGGGGGCCATTTCCCTGCTGGTTCATATTCAGCCTTTGGTGAGAGGTTTGATGATCTATGGAATCTTGTGCCTGATGTTTACGGTTCTTTTCATGGCACTGCCAAACAAAAAACTTTCTTTTGTGGGGCAGCTGCCCGGGGGAGTGATCTGTGCAACGGCCTGGTATGTCTTTACCTTTTTTCTTTCCGTGTATGTGGATTATTTTCATGGATTTTCCATGTATGGAAGCATGACCACACTGGCACTATTGATGCTTTGGTTTTATGTGTGTATGTATATTATGCTGCTTTGCGCAGAAGGAAATGTATTTTTTGCAGAAATCCGCAACAAAACTTGAAGTTTGGGAAATGTTGTGTTAGAATCTGAGATTAGTGATGGCGTTGAATGCGTTTAGTAGCAGCCTATACTTTTTTCAGAGAGGAACAGTCACCGGCTGAAAGCTGTTCTAAGGTAAGGTGGGATGTGAATTTCCCGCAGGAGCTTTGCTGCTGAAGCCGGATGTGGTGAGTAGGCGGCAACGGGTAGTACACGTTAAGTATATGAGTGTCGGATATCATGTGATGTCCGGAATCAGGGTGGTAACGCGGAGATCTATGCTTCGTCCCTTTTTGGGGCGGAGTTTTTTTATTTCATAGGAAAGATACCCGGCGAAACAGATTTTTGAATGCATACATGCCATAGAAAGAAAAAGGAGAACATGGGATGAAAGAGAAGTTACAGGAAATTACAAGAAAAGCCATGGAACAGATTGAGGAAGCCCAGGAGCTGGGAGCCTTAAATGATGTGCGTGTGGCAATCCTTGGTAAAAAAGGTGAGCTGACTGCAGTGCTGAAGGGCATGAAGGATGTAAAGCCTGAGGACCGGCCCCTGGTAGGACAGATGGTAAATGATACCAGAACTGCCATTGAGGAGAAGCTGAACGAGGCAAAAAATCGTCTGGAAGAAGCAGAAATGGAACGCAAGTTGAAAGAGGAAGTCATCGATGTTACTCTTCCGGCAAAGAAGGCAAAGATCGGTCATCGTCATCCGAACTTTACCGTGTTAGAAGAAGTGGAAGAGATCTTCACCGGTATGGGATATGAAGTGGTGGAAGGACCGGAAGTGGAATACGATTACTATAACTTTGAGGCACTGAATATTCCGGCAAACCATCCGGCAAAGGATGAGCAGGATACCTTCTATATCAATAAAGATATTCTGCTTCGTACCCAGACATCTCCGGTACAGGTACGGGTGATGGAAAAAGGCAAGCTGCCCATCCGTATGATCGCACCGGGAAGAGTGTTCCGTTCCGATGAAGTGGATGCTACACATTCCCCTTCCTTCCATCAGATCGAAGGCATGATCATTGACAAGACTACCACCTTTGCTGATCTGAAGGGTACACTTGAGGAATTTGCAAAAAAACTGTTTGGTGATGATATCAAGGTAAAATTCCGTCCCCATCATTTCCCCTTCACAGAGCCCAGTGCCGAGATGGATGTGACCTGCTTTAAATGCGGCGGTAAAGGATGCCGTTTCTGTAAGGGAGAAGGCTGGATCGAGATCTTAGGATGCGGCATGGTTCACCCGAGAGTGTTGAAGATGAGCGGCATTGATCCGGATGAGTATCAGGGCTTTGCCTTTGGTGTTGGATTGGAGCGTATCACTCTGCTGAAATATGAGATTGACGATATGCGTCTGCTCTATGAAAACGATGATCGTTTCTTAAAACAGTTCTAAAGAAGCAAAGGAGAGAAAACATGAAGACTTCATTAAAATGGATAAAGGCACTGGTGCCGGGGCTTGAGGCCACACCTCAGGAATATATGGATGCGATGACTCTTTCGGGATCCAAAGTAGAATTTTATGACTGCATGGATGCAGATTTGGATAAAATCGTAGTAGGACAGATTGAAAAGATCGAAGCACATCCGGATGCGGATAAGCTCATCATCTGTCAGGTAAATATCGGATCTGAGGTGATCCAGATCGTTACCGGTGCTCCCAATGTAAAGGAAATGGACAAGGTTCCGGTAGTGCTGGACGGCGGACGGGTAGCCGGCGGACATGACGGCAGCAAAACCCCAGGCGGTATCAAGATCAAAAAAGGTAAATTAAGAGGCGTTGTTTCCAATGGAATGATGTGTTCCATCGAGGAGCTGGGCTCCAACAGAGATATGTTCCCAGAAGCACCGGAACTTGGCATTTATATTTTCCCGGAGGATACACCAGTAGGCGCCAATGCAGTGGAAGTGCTGGGACTGGATGACGCGGTGGTTGAGTATGAGATCACTTCCAACCGTGTAGACTGTTTTGGC
>CAMEWP010000094.1 GCA_945946605.1 uncultured Pseudobutyrivibrio sp.
TAATTGGGAACAGCACCGGACCAAACCAGCGGTAATGCTCCGGTCTGTCCCAGCACGATCCAGGAAAGTCCCACGCAGACCAGCCCTTCTCTTGCCCGGAATTTCCGGTACTCCCTGCTTTTTATGGATGTACCGATGCAGATACCTGCAAGTATCAATATCAGCGCCATGGAGACTGCAAACCCCATAACGGCATTCTTCTCACCCTGAGCCAGACTGATCAGCAGGGCAGGGATCATAAATACGACTTCCACCAGCAAAATTTTGCCGACAAAATTTCGCATCATCTTATAGTTCATCTTTTCTATGCCATCCTATACTTCAAAAATATCATTCAGCTGATAGATCACCTGATCTCCATTGGACACTACGATCACAGTGTCCCCCTTCTGATAGAAAGACTCTCCATCCGGGATGATCTGTTTCACGCCCCGGGTAATGCAGACGATCAGAATATTCTTTTTGGTCTTTAACTGCTTCAGGGGTTCCTCACAGTGACGAGTGTTCTCATCCACCCGAAACTCCAGTGCCTCCGCCTTTCCGTCTGCGATGGTATGTACTGCCAGAGCTGCACCTGTCTGGTTTTTCATGGCCCGGACATAACGGACAATGGTATTGCAGCACAATTCCTTGGGACTGATAATGCTTCCCAGATTCAGCCGGTCCAGAATACGGGAATTATCAATTCTTCCCAACTTTGTGATCACCTGGGGCACACCGCATTCCGCAGCGTACATGGAAACGATCATATTCAGCTCATCCAGACCTGTCATGGTGATCACTGCATCACAGTCGGCAATGCCTTCATTTTCCAGTTCATTCTGATCACTGGCATCGCTGTGGATCACACTTACACCCGGCAGCGCAGAGGCCAGTTCCACACACTTATCGTGATTATTTTCCAGAAGCTGCACCTGAATACCGCTTTTTTCTAAAAGTTTTGCCAGATAATAACTGATCCTGCTTCCGCCGCAGATCATCACTCTCTTTGCCCGATGGGTAATGATCCCCAGGTTGCGCAGAAGGATGGTAAGATTCTGGGATGGTGCTGTAACAAAGACCCGGTCGCCTTCTCTCAAAACAAAATTTCCGTCCGGAGCGATGACCTGTCCCTCGCGTAATACGGTACATACCAGGATCTTGCATTTTACCACATCACTCAGATTATTCAGCGCCATATTGCAAAGTTTGCTGCTCTTGTCCACACGGAGTTCAACGATCTCAACCCGTCCCTTGGCAAAGGTATCCCGTTTCAAAAATCCCGGGTATTTTAACAGTCGCTCAATCTCCACCGCTGCCTGGGCCTCAGGATTAACGATCAGAGACAGGGCAAAGGTATCCCGCATCTTGATCAGCTGGCTGTTGTACTCCGGATTCCGGATTCTTGCAATGGTATGGATCCTGGGATTCATCCCATGGGCTGTCAGGGAACAGAGCAGATTGATCTCATCTGCATTGGTGGTTACGATCAAAAGATCCGCCTCTCTCACACCTGCCTGCTCCAATACATCCATGGAAGCACAGTTTCCCTGGATGGACATGACATCATACATTTCCTCCGTGGTTTCCAGCACACCCGGTTGGGAATCCACAACCGTAACGTCATATCCCTCTGCAGCCAACTGTCTGGTCAGAGTCGTCCCCACTTTGCCGGCTCCGGCTATGATAATCTTCATGATAAAAGGTTTTCCTTTCTTAATCCATTTGGTTTGATTATAACACTTCTGCCTTTTTCTGCAATATATACCAAAAAATATCCGGAGCAAATGTTCCGGTCCGATTCCTTAGATCAGACTCTTAGATCAGACTGTCTGCCGTACACAGGGCTCCCCACCCGATCTTCTCCGAAGGCCGTATATCTCCCGCTATATTTCCCTCAAAAGGGAGATTGCGGGCTCCCCGGATCAGGGCAGCTTTCAGTTTCTCACCGTAAAGATAGGGATCATGGCCCTGTCGGATTCCCCATTCCATCATCAGTGCTGCGCTGCCTGTGACAAAAGGTGCTGCCATGGAAGTCCCGCTGCGGCTGGTGTAACCTCCCCCAACGGCGCAGGAAATAACATCCACTCCCGGTGCCACCACATCCGGTTTGATCTGATCGGTTTCCCAGGTAAATCCCCTCCCGGAAAAAGGTGCGTATTCCCGGGTAAAGCCATTATAGGCTCCCACACTGACAGCCCCTGCTGCCGTGGAGGGAATGGTCAGTGTGGTTTCCGGTGTGGGATAAAAGAATCCCGTCTGGCGGTTTAAGACACCTCCCGCCGGAAGCCAGAGATCATACCGCCCCGACACCACACGGCGTGGATAAAAACGCAGCACAAAAATTCCCTCCGCTGCATACCCTTCCAGAGGTATGGCATCAAAATAGATTTCCTGATAGATGCTGTAGGGACTGGGGATCCCAAAATACACATAAATCTCCGTATTTTTCCACAGGAAACGATATGTTCCGGGTGTGTCCATCCTGCCAAGAATCTGTCCGTCCCCGGTTTCTAGGGCGATTTCCACCACATCCACATCCCGTTTCCACAGCTGCAGGTTCCATCCCGTTTCATAGGATCCGATCCCGATCTCCACCCGCTGATCCCGGCGGAAATCTCCTGAAGTGTGGGTACTGGACGCTCCCTCATTTCCCATTCCCACCACAATACTGCATTTCCACTGATCTGCTATCCTGTCAATATAGGTTTCCAACAAAGAATCCCCTGCGTGGGATCCATAATGATTGCCGATACTGATATTCATCGCCACCGGCAGTCCCATCTGCCCGGCTTTTCGGATACAGTAGGTGATAGCGCACATCAGCTGGGTGGTTCTCGGGAATCCACGCGCATTTGTGTTTCCCAGTTTTACCACCAGAAGCCTGCTTTTGTATGCCACGCCCCGATATCGTCCTCCGCCGGCCCTGCCGTTTCCCGCTGCGATCCCCGCCACATGGGTGCCGTGTCCGGAGAGATCCCGGCTTGGACAGATGGCATACCTTTGTTCTTCCGTTTCCTGGGTCAGGGCCCGGTTGATGTCCGCCTCATCATATTCCACCCCCTGGGAAAATCCTTCCGGAGCATGTTCACCCTTCCGGGGAGAAAGGGTCTGATCCCAGAGATACGCAATCCTTGTGGTGCCATCGGCATTGCGAAAATCCGGGTGGGCGTAGTCGATGCCGGAGTCTATCACTGCCACCAGTATGCCCTGACCCGTCAGATCCTCCGACAGATTTCCTTCTGTTCCCGTTGTCCTCTGCAGCGGATTGATACAGGATACCCGGCGGCCGTTTTCCACCTGAAAATGCAAAGATTTGGGCATCTCAATATAGATCACCTGGGGAAGTTCCGCAAGCAGATCCAGCTGTTCCCTTGTGACATCCATGATCACATATCCTGCTTCCAGAAAGGTGATGTTTGCATCGGGGAACTGCTGCCGCAGCATCTCCTCCCCTCCAAAGCAGCGCAGTACCACCTCCCATGTGTCCTCTGTGGCATCAAATCCCGTTTCCAGTGCCAGGGACCGTTCTCTTGCAGCTTTGGGCACTTCCAGGGAAAGACTTAAAAGGTTTTCTATTTTTTCACTCATGAAATAATATATGAAACAGCATCGGGGACGATACAAAAAAGACCCTCTGTCGTACATGACAGAAGGTCCTGCTGTATTAGGTATCTTGCTCTTTGATCTAGTCCTCTCGATCAGCAATATCCTGATATTCTCTGTGTTCTCCCACATATTTGTATGCGGGACGGATGATCTTGCCCTTGTTCACCAGTTCTTCCAGACGATGTGCACTCCATCCGGAAATACGGGCGATAGCAAAGATGGGTGTAAACAATTCTCTGGGAATTCCTAACATGGTATAAACAAATCCACTGTAGAAATCCACATTGGCACAGATGGGTTTGAACAGATGGCGTTTCTGTGCGATCAGTTCTCCGGCAATGCGCTCTACCCTGCCGTAGAGAGCAAACTCCTCCTCCATTCCCTTATGCACGGAAAGTTCCTGGGCATACCGCTTTAAGATTACCTCTCTGGGATCGGAATTAGTATATACCGCATGACCCATACCGTAGATCAGACCTGCGCCGTCAAAGGCTTCATGATTCAGCACTTTGGTAAGATAATCTGTAATGGCATCCTCGTCTGTATAATCCGGGCAATGCTCTTTCAGATCATCAAACATCTGCATTACCTTTAAGTTAGCTCCGCCGTGACGGGGTCCCTTCAGTGAGGACATGGATGCTGCCACTGCAGAATAGGTATCTGTTCCGGAAGATGTCACCACATGATTGGTAAAGGTAGAATTATTACCGCCGCCGTGCTCTGCGTGAAGCACCAGTGCCACATCCAAAACCCTTGCTTCCAGGTCCGTGTACTCTCCGTCTCTCCGGAGCATGTACAGAATGTTTTGCGCTGTGGAAAGCTCCGGCTTGGGCGGACGGACCAGAAGGGTACCGTTCAGATTAAAATGAAGATACGCATAATAGGAATATACCGCCATCATAGGCATCTTGGCAATAAGCTGCAGGGACTGCCGCAGTACATTCGGCACGGAAATATCATCCGGGTTATTGTCATAGGAATACAGTGTTACGATACATTTCTGCAGCGCATTCATAAGGTTTGCAGGCGGTGCCTTCAGCACAACATCCCGGACAAACTGACCGGACAATTCCCGAAGACTTCCCAAAATCTCTACAAAACTTTCAAACTCTTCCTCCGAGGGCAGTCTTCCAAAAAGCAGAAGATATGTGGATTCTTCAAAAAGAAAGGCATCTTTCTTTCCTTTCTTGATGATCTCTGCCACATTGACACCCTGATAATATAATTCACCTTCAATGGGATGGGGCTCACCGTCCTTTATCTCCATGGACACCACATCGGACACCTCAGTCAGTCCAGTCAGGACACCCTTTCCGTTGGAATCACGAAGGCCTCTCTTCACGTCATATATGGAATATAATGTCTGATCGATCTCACCGGAGCGCATGCAGTTTTCCACCAGGTTATCAAACTGTTTTTCCAGCTTTTCCCCCAATTCCATCATCTCATATGTTGCCATGTAATGCTCTCCTTTCTCATATTCCTGTCTCTGACATAAAAAAATACCATAAATGTGGCATTTTCGCAAGTATTAGCGCTCTTTCCCACATTCCAAAAGTTTCCGGTTTACAGCAGTTTTTGCAGTTCTTCCTCCACACGGTGACACGGGGTTGCACCTTTAATATTCTTCATGGTAGGATTACAGTTTTCCATCAGGTAGGGATGACCCACAAGTTCTAACATCGTCCGGTCATTTTCATTGTCTCCGAAGGCGGCCATCTCCTCCGGCCGGATTCCTAAAATCTCCCCCAGTTCCTTCAGCGCACTGGCCTTACTGG
The DNA here is from genome assembly GCA_945946605.1 of uncultured Pseudobutyrivibrio sp. Lineage (GTDB taxonomy): Bacteria > Bacillota > Clostridia > Lachnospirales > Lachnospiraceae > Pullilachnospira_A. The sequence continues at coordinate 5,367 of CAMEWP010000094.1, forward strand.
TACCCATGGGGGCAAAATCGATCCATTCCGTCCCGGAAGTCACCATCATGGCTCTGCCGGCAAAGACCTTTCCCAGTGCATCTCCTACCACATCCCGGTCCTGGGGTTTTGTCATAAAAGATACCTTCATGATGGGTTCAAAAATCTCCTCCGGCTGATCAATAATGGTAATGTTATTTTTCACTTCATCCCTTAGGAAAGTGGTGTAACTTTCATGCTTCGGTATGATGTAACTGGTCCGTTCTCCTGAGATCAGCACTTCCGCCTCCGGTCTCTCCAGGATGGCATGGCAGATCTCCATGGCCAGATCCCACTCAATGATCTGCTTGATGAGAGGCTTGTCATCTTTCATCACCAGGGCACCGTTCTCGCAAAGATACAGGATCCGGTCTGCCACCGGCGCAAACAGGCGCTGGAGATTGGGATATTGTCTGCCGCTGGCAGGCAGGAAGCAGATCCCTTTCTTGCAGATCTGCTCCACCAGTTCTAATGTTTCCTCCGACAGGGTCTGGGCGCCGTTTAACAACAGCGTCCCGTCCAGATCGCAGGCAATTAATTTAATCTGACTCATGATACGATATTTCTCCTACAGTTTCTTCATAAACCGTACATAAAACTGTACTGTCTTCACCAGTGTATCAATGGGCACCCGCTCGTTATTTCCATGGATCATGGCACGCTCTTCTGAGGACAATTTCATGGCAGAGAAGCGGTATACCCGATCTGTGATACGGCAGTAATGCCGGGAATCACTGCAGGCCATCATCAGATACGGTGTCACAATAGCATCCGACCAGGTTTCGTGGATGGTCTCTTTTAACATTTCCCACTCCTGACAGGAAGTGTCGGAATAAATGGAAGGATTCATCCCATTTACCAGTTCCGGATGGATAGCGTCATTGCCCATCACCTTCTGAAGATAAGCAGTGGCACTTTCTATGGTATCCTCACCCAGCAGACGCATGTTAATGCCAAAACTTGCCTTTGGAGGCAGCACATTATAGGCCTTGCTTCCCTCCATCCGGGTCACAGCCACGGTGGTACGCATCATGGCATTCATTTCACCGCCGGATTTTTTGCAGATCAGATCCAGCAGCGGAAGGAAACACCAGAGATTTGCAAAGATCATACGATACAAAAAGGTGGAATGACGACCCAGGGTATCAAACATCTCTGCCACCGGCTTTGTAAGCTGGCGTTTGAAGGGAGATGCCTCGATGCGGGTTACCGCCTGGGAAAGCTGACCCAGAATGGTGTGGGTGGGCGGTGTGGAGGCGTGTCCTCCCTGGCTTTCAATGGTAAAGTTCATGTTGGTGCTGCCCTTTTCTCCGATTCCGATCAGTGCACTCTCCCGGTCCACTCCCGGGAAAACATGTTCTACCACAGCACCGCCTTCATCCAGCACAATCGCCGGCTCTACCCCTTTTTGTTCCAGATAGGATACGATCTCAGGGCAGGTTCCGCCGTCAATCTCCTCCTCACCGGAGAAAGAAAAGTACAGATCATTTTCCGGGACAAACCCTTCTGCCAGAAGCTGTTCCGCTGCCTCCATGATACCGCAGAGGGTTCCCTTGGTGTCCAGTGTTCCCCGGCCCCAGATGCAGCCATCCTCAACCAGTCCTTCAAAAGCCGGCTTATCCCATCCTTCCGGATCCACAGGAACCACATCATAGTGGGCCATGCAAACAGAAGGCTTTTCCTGGGATTTCCCCTTAAGGCAGTAAAGCAGTCCAGTTTTACCGATATGCTCTAAAGTGCAGTTCTTATGAACCAGGGGATACCGCTCCTTTAACAACTCCTGAAATTTGGTAAATTCTGCCCGGTCCACCAGCTCTTCCTCCCGGTAGGATACGGTTTTGCAGCGGATCATATCCACCATGTCCGCCACGATCTTTTCCTCATTGACCTTGATCTCCTCCGGTGAGGACTCCGGCATCTCTTCCGGCACAAAACGGAGTGTGCGGATCAAAATAACACCAAGAAAAACAACAACCACAAGGGCTACACAGCCCAATAACCATCCAAGCATTTATAACCACCCTTTCTTATACATGATCCTGGCTGCTCCCAACGCAACCAGCACGCCAACGGGAACCAGCACTCCCACAGAACCGGACAATGAGGGCACCATGAGAAACAGCACGATCATAAAGATCAGCGGTGCAATGGCAACTTTCCAGTTTTTGCTCACATAAACAACCGCC
>CAMEWP010000095.1 GCA_945946605.1 uncultured Pseudobutyrivibrio sp.
CATTCAAATATTTTGGGATGATCTAACATCCCGCAGAATGGAGGTTTCTTATGGACAGATTGATTTCTTGTAAGTTCAACATGGATGCCGCTTGTGTGGAACTGAAATTTGCAAGTGGCAGCATGATTGCCATTGATACCATCGCCGTTGAGAATGAGGTTGCCGACAATATGTATCAGCGATCAGAGCTTGATTATCTGATTTACAATGACCCGGTAGCATACGCTGAGCTGATACTGAACGGCAATCCCGAAGCATATCTGAAAACTGTAACTGAATATAAATCTTTATACTAATATTGCAAGAGCCGCAGTCATGTGATTGGACTGCGGCTCTAATCTTTTATTCATATAGTCCGTTGTAACAAGGCAAGGGGTAATCAGTCTCAAAATCTCTGCACAAAGTAATAAATCGCTTGGCAGAAGTTGTTAAAAACTTATCTTTATGATGAATGATATGGAAATTTCGGCTGAAACTCAACCCCTCTACTTTGACAGTACAAATCAAGCCTTGTCGCAGAGCCGGAAGAATCATTCGATGCGGTAATACAGCAATTCCTAATCCATTGATTGCAGCATTGACAAGTGCTGTTGTGCTCATTGCTTCCCATACTGGTGTAATGTGGATGCCAGCCTGTTCAACTACACGGTTAAACACCTCTCGTGTGCCACTGCCTTTTTCTCGCAAGAGAAATCGCTGTCTTTGAAAATCTTCTATGGATATAACTTGCCCCTGTGTCCAGCCTTTATCCGTACCGCATATAACACTCAGATGATCTTCCATGTAGGCTTCCGAAACGATATTTGGATCATGTGCAATACCTTCGATCAACGCACAATCCAATTCATTTGCCAAAATTTTTTGTTCCAGACGTTCTGATTGCTCAACGGTAACTCTGACATCAAGCCCTGGGCAGAGTTCAGAGAATGCCTTTACATAGTTCGGTAAAAACTGCGAGCCGATGGTGATGCTTGCACCAATACGGAGAACTCCTTTAGAATCCCAATCACGCAACCCTGTTTCCATATCTGAAAACAAGTCGGATATATGTATCGCATATTGAAGAAAATGCTGCCCTGCATCGGTGATTTGCAATCGTCTGCCGATTCTGTCAAACAGGTGTACTCCGTAATATTGCTCCAGTTCCTTAATGGCAAGGCTGACTGCTGGCTGTGTCATGTGTAAAACTTCCGCTGCTTTGGTGGAATTATATCCGTTTTCGCATACGGTACGAAATATTATCATGTGTCGTATCGTCATAACAATCTCCTTATATAAAAATACTTATCCTTTCTGTAAAATTATATTATTTCCGTTATCAGAAATCAAGCGGTATAATGTTAATAAACATAGAAAGGACGGCATTTTTAGAAGTGAATAGCTTGCAAAAATACAAAAAATTGTTTTTCTCCACTTTTAAACTGAGTGCTTGCACTTTTGGAGGTGGATTTGTAATCATTCCGTTGATGCGAAAGAAATTCGTGGAGGAACTTGGTTGGATTGAAGAAGATGAGATGATGGATCTGACCGCAATCGCACAGTCTTCTCCGGGCGCAATAGCAGTTAATGCTTCCATTTTGGTAGGTTATCATGTGGCGGGGTTCCCCGGCGCAATGCTCACGGTATTGGGAACTATATTGCCGCCATTGATGATTATTTCTATCATTTCCATGTTTTATCAGGCATTTCGAGATAATGCCATTGTAAATATGGCAATGGCAGGAATGCTCTGCGGAGTGGCGGCAGTAATCTGTGATGTTGTGATCAATATGGCAAAAACCATTTTCCAGAAAAAACGACTATTGCCTGTTATTGTTATGCTTGGTTCTTTTGTAGCCGTTCGCTTTTTCTCTGTGAATATCATAGTCATTATTCTTGTCTGTGGCGTGATCGGAGCAGCGGATACATGGCATCAAGGAAAAATGCGGAAAGTAGGTGATAAACGGTGATATACCTTGAATTGTTCTGGAGCTTTTTTCAAATTGGATTATTCAGTATTGGCGGCGGATATGCTGCCATGCCATTGATTCAGAATCAAGTGGTGGATATTCATCCTTGGCTTACAATGACACAATTTGCGGATATTATGACTATCGCTGAAATGACACCCGGCCCCATTGCGATTAACTCAGCAACATTTGTTGGTATCCAAGTCGCAGGTCTTCCCGGTGCTGTCATCGCAACGGTTGGCTGTGTGTTTCCATCCTGTGTTATCGTAATGACCCTTGCCTATATCTATTATCGTTTCCGTGGATTGAATATGGTGCAGGGCATTCTTGCCGGACTTCGCCCTGCGGTCATTGCAATGATCGCATCAGCGGGTATCTCACTGTTGATTATGGCACTCTACGGACAGAGAACGCTTCCGAATGATTTGGCATCTTTGGACTTGATTGCTGCGATTATTTTTGTTATTGGCATTATTGTTTTAAGAAAGTGGAAACCGAATCCGCTTTGGGTTATGGCAGGTTCGGGATTTGCAGGAATCATCCTGTATTCACTTGTATAAGAGAGGAGGCGCAGTTATGAAATACACGATAAAGGCAGGAGTCCTTTATAAAAATGAATCTCAGCTTGCTTTGGCAAGAATAAAAAGTGCGTTGCTCGGTCCGCAAAGAAAGATTCTCAGCATCGCAGGTGAGCTGCTTTTGACGGCGGACGCCCGTTATCTCGATGAATCAAAAGCAAGTTCCGGTGATGTAAGAAATCGGGAATATTTACTGACCGACAACGAAAATCAGTTAGTCGGTTCTGCTCGCCCCGGATATGCAGATGGTGATGATCCCAATGTGGTGGGTTGGCCAATTTGCAGAATGCCAAGAGTTGACCATGCCAATATTGTTGTGAACGGCGAAGAATATCTTTTGACCATGCACAATAGCCAGAATTATTCTTTGATAAACGCCCACAATTCGGAGGTTCTTCGTATTATGCACAAGGGTATTGCAGGAGGATGGGCGGTGGAAGATATTTGCGGTTTCGTCCCGGAAATTATTTGCGGTATATTTATCTTTTGCAGATATATAGAACAAGAAAATGAATTTCTGATTGTGTAGAAAAGGTGTTGATATGAGTAAGTATTTGATTGAAAATTTATTTGGCATAGAGGGATGGAGCATTGCCTGGTATGGTGTAATTATTGCCGTCGGTATGGTTTTAGGTGTAATACTTGCAATTTACCGAGCCAGAAAACAAGGTCTCAAGGACGATCTGATATTTGACTTTATACTGCTCTTTGCAAGGTGGAAAAAGCACTTAACGAAAATGGAATCGAAACGGATATTTTCTGGATTGGTGTAAAACCGATTTCCGGTTGTATTGCATGCAAAAACTGCGTAGAAAAGGGAAACTGCGCATTAGGTGGCAGTGTGAATGAATTTCTGGAGATTGCAGGAGAGTATGATGGCTTCGTGTTTGGTACTCCGGTTCATTGGGGAGGGGCTTCCGGCGGACTGACTTCCTTTATGGACAGAGCATTTTACGCAGACCTTTGTGGAGGCGGAAACCGTTTTCTGATGAAGCCGGCAGCAGCAGTGGTTTCTGCCCGCCGTGCCGGTACCACTGCGACATGGGATCAGATCAACAAGTATTTTGCTCTGATGCAGATGCCCATTATTTCTTCCCGTTATTGGAATATCGTTCATGGCGCTACTCCGGAGCAGGTAAAAAAAGATTTGGAAGGAATGCAGACCATGCGGATCCTTGGTAATAATATGGCGTTTTTCCTGAAATGCAAGGAAGCTGGCTTAAAAGCGGGAATAGCCATGCCGGAGCAGGAAAGGGTTACTTTTACAAATTTTATCAGAGAGTAAAACAATATTGGATTCAGCATGAGCCTTTTCGATAGCCTGCTTATGGCTTACATGATCCATATTTTTTGTTGTAAAAGAAGATGGAAAGAATCGTAGCGGTTGTCCAGCCGATAGGCCATGCACACCAGATCCCTGTGACACCCAGGAAGCTCTGCGGCAGGAGAAAAGCCAGAACGACTCTTAAAATCAGGTCTGTGAAGGTGGCGATCATAAATTGTCTCATCATTCCCGCACCACGGAGAATTCCGTCTGCCACAAGTTTGACAGAAATAACAAAATAGAAGGGTGAGAAGATTCTCAAAATCTCGATACCGGTCCGCAGAGCTTCTTCTGACGGATTATCCATGAAGAAGGAGATCAGCATTTTTCCACCAAACAGGTACAACAGAACCAGTGGAACACAGAGCAGCCAGACCATTTTTCTGCCTGCGGAAAATCCTTCCCTGACACGATGTGTTTTACCTGCTCCGATATTCTGTGCCGTGTAGTTGGAAATACCGTTGCCAAGGGTGGTAAAAGATGTGATCACCAGGTTATTGAGCTTGATGGCAGCGGAATATCCTGCAATGACACCGGAACCAAATCCATTGATAACCCCCTGGATCATGATGTTGCCAACGGAGATGAAGCTCTGCTGTAAAATACTGGGAATCGCAATGACGGCAATTTTCTTCAAAAGACGGAAAGAAAAGATCTTTCCTTTTTCATCGGTTTTGATCTTATGAAGTCTTGCAAAGACAACCAGCAGCGCAAGCACACAGCTGATTCCCTGACACAGAAAGGTTGCCCATGCCACACCGGCAACACCCATTTGGAAGGTTTTCACAAACAGAATATCCACGAAGATATTGGCGGTTGAAGAGGCGGCCAGAAACCAGAATGGTGTTTTAGAATCGCCAAGTGCAGAAAAAATGCCCGTTGCAATGTTATAGAAAAAGACGAAGGGCAGTCCCCAGACATAAATATCTAGATACAACTTGGAATCGCTGAAAATGTTGCTGGGCGTATGAATCAGTGTGAGCAGCGCACCGCTTCCGCCGATACCGACCGCCATCAGGATTACACAAAGAACAGCACTTCCGATCATGGCTGTTTTGACGGCGGTCTTCATTTTGGTAAATTCTTTTGCACCGAAAAGCTGGGATACAATCACCGAGCATCCAATATTACACCCAAAAGCAAAGGCAATAAAGATCAAAGTGATCTCATAACTGTTACCAACAGCTGCCAGGGCGTTTTCTCCGATAAACTTTCCTGCAATCAGACTGTCAGCGATGTTGTAAATTTGCTGAAATATGATACTTCCAAACAGTGGCAGGCAAAATTTCCAGAGAACTTTCTGGGGATTTCCCACTGTCAAATCTTTATTCATGTGCTAAAACCTCCATTTTCATTTTGATCATTTCAGAAACGTCTCTTTGGCTTGTTTTTTTCACCGCGGCCTATTATACTGGAATCGCTGGAATGTGTAAAAACTATTATTGATATAACTGCGATCATATTTTGATATGTCTGAGGGATGATGTCTGGAGGAAGATGTCAGGAGAATGATGTCTGGAGGATGCTTTTATGAATGTTAATTTTGAATACTATAAAATTTTTTACTATGTTGCAAAATACGGAAACTTCACAAAGGCAGCTCATGTGATTGGCAGCAGTCAGCCAAATGTGACACGGGCAATGAATTGTCTGGAAAGTGAAACCGGGTGTACGCTTTTTATCCGTACAAACCGGGGGGTTCGCCTGACACCGGAGGGGGAACGATTGTATGTCCACGTTTCAGCAGCTATGGCACAGTTTCAGGCAGCTGAGGATGAAATGTCTGCAAATATCAGCCTGGAGCATGGAAGCATTTCCATCGGAGCCAGTGAAACAGCACTGAATATTTATCTTCTGGATAAATTGAAGGATTTCCATATGGATTATCCCGGGATCCGTTTAAAAATTTATAATCATTCCACGCCCCAGGCTGTTTCCGCTGTTCAAAATGGAGAGATCGATTTTGCCATTGTTACAACGCCTACCACAGCAGAAGCGCCCTTGAAAGAGGTCCCGCTTACAGCTTTTCAGGAAATCTTAATCGGCGGTAAAACATTTACAGCGTTAGGAAGTCAGGAGTTGTCTTTGGCTGAACTGAGCGCATATCCACTGATCTGTCTTGGCAGGGAATCCATGACCTGGCAGTTTTATCATCAGTTGTTTCTATCACATGGACTGGAACTTTCTCCCGATACGGAGGCGGCAACATCCGATCAGATTCTGCCCCTTGTTAAAAGTGAACTGGGGTTGGCATTTATCCCGGAACCAATGGCAAGAGATTTTGTTTCAAGACGGGAGGTCGTAGAAATAAAACTCCGGGAAAAAATCCCGGAGCGACAGGTGTGTATGGTGTATGACAGGCAGCGCCCTCTTAGTGTGGCGGCCCGGAGATTGATGGACACCATGTCTTCGTACTCTTGACAAAAGAATATGACCGGCTTATACTGATAACAAGATTATCGAACGGTGTTACCAAAACATCTCAAACGAGATGATGGAAAAGGAGGAAAAACATGAGTAAACGACTTTATAAATCCAGCACGAATAGAATGATTGATGGTGTGTGTGCCGGTATTGGAGAATATTTTAACATTGATCCTACCCTTGTGCGCCTGGCATGGATTCTGTTTTGCGCTCTGGGTGGAAGCGGAATCATCGCTTACATCATCGCGGCTATTGTGATTCCAAGGAATCCAAATGAGACCATATAAAAAATTTATGCTGTTTCTACGATGAACATGGGGAGTAAAAGAGTATATGGAAACAAAAGAGAAAGAAATCATGCCGGCTATGGGGGAAAAGCCCAGAATGGCATTGATCCTTCTGATGGTTTTTACTGTGGGAGGCGTATTTGGGTTCCTCTATGAGGAAGTGTTTTATTGGATTGATCTGGGGTATCTTGTGAAACGGGGGACAACCTTTGGCCCCTGGATACCTATTTATGGTTTTGGTGCAGTGCTGGTTATGCTGGCTGCCAATCCTCTCCGCCGTAACCCGGCGGTGGTATTTAGCGTATCTGCAATTGTCTGTGGCGTGCTGGAATATATAACAGGGTTTGCATTGTTTCGCATAGGCGGCATCCGGCTTTGGGATTACAATACCGAGATCTGGAACTGGGGCAATGTGGGCGGATTTATCTGCGCAAGATCCGTTTTGTTTTTCGGACTGAGTGCTTTGCTTTTGCTGTATGTTGTGGTTCCGGGGATTCTCTACATACACAAACGGTGTGAACCCAAAGTATTTACCTTTGTATGTGTTGCCCCGGCAATGCTGTTTGCCGGGGACATTCTACTCAGTTTACTGATTCACGGCATTTGATCCGCGATTTGTACCATGATGAAATAAAAGCAGTGTGGTATTTTCATTGTCCATGATCCAGTAGTAGATCATCCCAAAACTTCCGGTGCTGGCATAAATGTATTCGTATGCTTTTTTGACGGCGATGTCGGACTCCAGTTTTTTCAGCTGGTCATATGGATCTGTGAAATGAGCGTAGTAAGTAGAACGATTTACATCTGCGTCATCACCAATTTCTCCTTTTTTTGTCAGCATTCCGACATTTTCTTTTTATCTGTTGCGTATGAATGCGTTTTTTGTAAGTATGCGATTTCAGATATTTTCTGTAACTGATATGTAATGACCTCTTGTCAAGTACAAATTAACAGAAATC
>CAMEWP010000096.1 GCA_945946605.1 uncultured Pseudobutyrivibrio sp.
TGTGGTGATTTCTGTTAATTTGTACTTGACAAGAGGTCATTACATATCAGTTACAAAAACAGGTTAAAAATGCTTTTTTCAACGGGCCGGCCTTCCCTGCACAGATCCTCTCTACTGCCGGGCGGTCCTTGGGCTCATATTGTCTGATGGTTGTCATGTTCATGCCTCCTTATAATATAAATCATGGTGAATATTCCTGCGCAACACTGCACAGGAACACTCACCAATACATCTGATATGGTTATCTTACCAAAAATTATTCACTTTGACTATCCGTTTCTCTTTTTTTCAATTCCTGACGAATTTCCGGCAGACGGGCTTCCAGATCATATTTTCTGTATACCACCAGAAAGATCACAAAGAACACTGCCGGGATGGTAGATGCCAGTGCGACGATCATATCCAATGCACTCTGGGACTGGATTTCAGCCGTTCCCTCATAGCCACCAATGGAAAGCAGCAGGCCCGAGATCGCGCCGCCAAAACCTGTGCCAATCTTACACATAAAACTTTGGACGCCTCCCATAACACCTTCCACCCGCTTTCCTGTTTTATATTCCCCATAATCCATGCAGTCGATGACCATCGTGCTGGCAAACCCGTAAAATGTGGTAAATCCCACGCCAGACATACAGGAGCAGAAGAACACCCATCCCAGGTTGGAGGGATTGAAAAGTTTTAATAAACTGCCGACAACCCCCAGCACCATCAGAAAGTTAATGACTCTCTTTAAAGTAAACTTGCTTGCAAGAACAGGCAGCAGCACCATAACAACAATAACCGGTATCAGGGAAAGAGACAGAACAGAATCTGCCCCCAGATCCCCAATAATATATTTTGCATAATAGGTATTCACGGAACTGGCCAGTTGGGAACCGAAATACGCAATAAATACAAGGATTCCCAGCAGGATAATATACTTATTTCCCTTTAAGGCAAGCAGGGTTTCCTTAATGTTAAGATCCACGGAAGACACTGCGGAGCTGACATTTTTCTTTTCCTTCACAAGAATGAATCGGAAAGATCCAATAAATGCAAAAGGAATTGCCAGCAGCCATGCCAGTTTCGTCCACTGTGCCGGATCATTGCCTGCATTTGCCGCAAACTGCGGGATCAGGACACCGCCTGCAACACCTGCAATGGATGCGATCACTCTGGAAAAGCTCAAAAGGACGATACTTTGAGAGGAATCCTCCAATGCATTGGCCATGTGGGGAGCTTCCGCACAGGAAAACAGCGTAAAGCACACCGCATCGGCAATGGTATACATTACAAACAGATATAAATACTGCACGTTCTGCGTCAGTGTCACCGGGATACTGAAAAGTGCCCCAAGGGTGATCCAGTAAAAAATCACTGCCAGCGCGTAGGGTCTGGCCTTTCCAAAACGGGTATGTGTTTTATCAATAATAAATCCTGCCACGATATCGGAAATGCCGTCAAACACTTTGGACAGCATCAACAGGATTCCTACCACTGCAGTATTCAGCCCGATAACATCTGATGCGTAAATGGTAAAAAACGCCAGCAGGGACTGGGCAATGGCGGAGGATACCGTCACAGAAGACCAGCCGAGTTTCACCGACATTTTTACTTTATTTTTTGAATTTGTATTTCCCATCTTATTCCACCTTCCATTCTTCTTTTGCTTTTTCAGTCTCCGTCATCATTCCTTCATTCCACCATGATTCACTGCTGCAAGCATACCATCCAACTGCTCAGATGTGATCAGTCTGTAACTTACAAAACTGCCGATGGGAAGATCATTTACCATATCCTGGATCATCTGATCGTTCACTTCCCCCATACAATTTACATCCACATCCGATGCCATACCTATAATATCCGCTGTTTCCGCCATCATTTTTTCCACAAGACTTCTTCCGGCAGCAGTTTTCATGAAATCTCCGATGGTAGAATCCTTGGTATAGACAATGGGCAGCTCTTTCGTACCGCGGATCTCAATTTCTTTTGACAGACGGATATCCCGGCTGGATGCTCCTATCTCGATGACAAATTTTCCGCTTTCTACAAACCAGTCATGAAGCATAGGCTCATAATATGCAAAGGACCGCTGATCCAGTGTAAATGTGATCTCTTTTTCTTCTCCCGGATTCAGAGCAACCTTTTCAAATCCTTTTAATTCCCTGACAGGACGGCGCGCACTGCTTTCCACATCTCTCACATAAAGCTGTACTGCCTCCTGTCCGAAAATATCCCCTGTGTTTTTCACGGTACAGGTTACCGTGATGATGTCTGTATCATCAGCACTTTCCTTGTCCACCGTAAGGTTGTCATAGGCAAACTCCGTGTAACTCAGACCATATCCGAAGGGGAACAGCACCGGCATCTCCTTCTTATCGTAATATCGGTAACCAACAAAGATATCTTCATGATAGGTAACCTGACCGTTGTCATCCGGGAAATTCAGATAACTGGGATTATCTGAAAGTTTGCAGGGCCAGGTTTCCGCCAGCTTGCCACTGGGGTTTGCCTTTCCGTATAACAGTTTTACCGCAGCCTCACCCACGCGCTCACCGCCAAGATACATGCACAGCACGCTTTTTACCTGGTGGATCCAGGGAAGTTCCATAGGCGCCCCTCCATGCAGTACCACCACTGTGTTCGGATTCACTTTCGCCACTTCCGAGATCAGGATATTCTGTGCCTCCGGCATCATCATATGTGCACGGTCACAGCCTTCCGTCTCAAAGCTGTCAGGCAGTCCTGCAAAGATAACTGCCACTTTGGCTTTTTGAGCCGCCTGTACGGCTTGGGCAAGAAGTTCGTCATTTCTTTCTTCTTTTCTGGTATCGTACCCTTGTGCATAACTTACCTGCTGGCCCATGGTTTCCAGTGCACTGACAGCATGAGGCACATTGATATGGCTGGAACCTGTGCCCTGATAGCGGGGAATATCTGCAAATTCACCGATAAATACCACATCCTCACCTTCAGCGATGGGCAGAAGTCCCTCATTTTTCAAAAGGACCGCACACTGTTCTTCCATGTTTTCACTGAGCAGGGAATTTTCTGCCCTGTTGATCTTAGCATTCTGCTTCTGCTGATTTACGGTATCATCCACAAATTTCAGGATGCGATATACTGTCTCGTCCAGCACTTTCTCATCCAATGTTCCATTTTGGACTGCCTCTAAAACGGCACCGTCACAGGATCCAAAGCCACCGGGCATTTCCAGATCAAGTCCCACCTGCAAACCTTTTACTCTGTCTTTCACCGCACCCCAGTCCGTTACTGTAATGCCGTCAAATCCCCATGCGTCCCGCAAAGTTTCCTTCAGCAGTGTCCTGTTTTCCACACAAAATGTCCCATTGAGTGCATTATATGCACACATAATGGCCCGGGCCTTTCCTTTTTTCACGATGGTTTCAAAAGCCGGGAAATAGATCTCATGAAGTGCCCGCTCACTGACATTGGAAGAGGCCGCCATTCGCCGGGTTTCCTGATTGTTACAGGCAAAATGTTTTACACAGGCAGCAACACCTTCTCCCTGAAGTTTTTCTATATAGGCAGATGCCAGCTCCCCTGCAAGATAAGGATCCTCTGAAAAATATTCAAAGTTCCGGCCACATACGGGGCTTCGCTTGATATTCACCCCGGGGCCAAGCAGCATCCCCACATGCTCTGCCTGACACTCCTGCCCTAACGCTGTCCCCAGCTGTCCCAACAGTTTTCGGTCAAAAGAGGACGCCAAAGCAGATGCTGTCGGATAACATACGGTTTCAATGCTGGGGTTTAACCCCATATGATCCGCATCACCCTCCTGTTTCCGAAGTCCATGAGGTCCATCGCACATCATGACAGCAGGCACCCCCAGCCGCTCCACCGCTGTGGTGTGCCAAAAATCCTGTCCTGAGCACATGGAAACCTTCTCTTCCAGTGTGAGTTCCGATAGAATTTTTTTGATATCCATAGAATAACCCTCCTTTTTTCCCAATTATATGGCTTTCAGAGGATCCATGTTAGTTGTAATTAGTTATTCTTATTTTAATTTAGTCTTGAAAATTATTTAGAACTAAATTAAGATAAAAAAGAAGAAAACAAAACATTTTTGAAACCAGCTGCAGACAGCACTGTTTTATATCTTTATTAGATTGACCCAGGGGAGGAAGAGATATCATGATTTCAACAAATGACAAATTATCCATCTTTCAACAGCTGGTGGCCTGCGCAAATCCCATCCTGTTTACCCAGTATGACGCCCAGACCTTTCAGGTTTTTACAGATGATGCCCAATCCGTTTCCCTGTTGAATCTTCTCTTTTCCATCGACAGTGATCCCCAGCCGGAAATGCCATATGAAGTGAAATTTGAAGATCTCTATATTTCTAACGGGTACCATCCCATCGTATGTACAAATTCGCTGGGTATGGTCTGGATCTCTGAGATTGAAGAGCGCAACCAGCGACCTTACCGTATCCATGTCCTGGGACCGGCTTTTGTCAACGATTATTCCAGCCAGTTTATCATGGAAAGTCTTTCCCGGCATCATCTTTCCAAAGAGATCCAAAAAGACATACAGAAATTTGTCACATCCATTCCTGTTGTTTCCATCATCCGTTTTTACGAGTATGGTACCATGCTGCACTGGTGTCTTACCGGGGAAAAAATAGATATCAGCGAACTGATGTATATCGATTTGAGCAAAAACTCGGATCTGGATATCAAAAATCAGGCAAAGCAGCATCATGGAACTTACCTTGCCGAGCAGCGGATGCTGAAGGCCGTTCACGACGGAAATCTGCAATATTACAAAAAATTAGATAATTTTGCTTCCACCGGATATACCGAACAGATCCTTTCCCAGAATAACCTGCGCTATATCAAGAATTATGTCATCATTTATACAGCCCTATGCTGCCGTGCCGCTGTGGACGGTGGATTGGATGTAGAAACCGCCTATACCATGAGTGACCAGTATCTGGAAAAAATCGAAAACTCCAACCAGCTTTCCAGTCTTCACAAATTGAGTGATGCCATGGTAAGGGATTATATCGAACATGTCCGGAGGGCAAAATATTCCGGTTCCTTATCTCCTCAAATCCGCATGGCCTGTGAGTGGATCACCTTAGAACCGCAGCTTTACAATATCCACAATCTGGCGGAAAAGCTTGGCTACACCGATTATTATTTTTCAAAACTGTTCAAGAAGGAAACCGGGAAATCTGTGAACGAATACATCCTTGCTCAAAAGATTGAAGTCGCCAAAGAACTGCTGATCTCCACTACAAAATCGGTGGCCGAGATCACCGATATCCTTGCCATTGAATCCCAAAGCTATTTCACTGCCAGATTCCGGGAAGCAACCGGCATGACGCCAAAAGCATACCGCACACAAAAAAGAGCACCTGCTCCATACCCCTAAGTATGGTAAGCAGATGCTCTTTCTATTTTCATTCCATCAGATATATTTCAAAAAAATCCTTCTGATTTCCTGTAAGTATTTCCTTATTTGAACAGTCTGTCCATGATCTTCTGATAAATAGCGGTTACCTTGTCGGGACCGTACTTATCAATCTTCTTTACATAGTTATCCCAACCATCAAGACCATCCTTGATCATACCCGGCAAAGCCTGGCTCATGTAGTCATTGATATAGGTATTGATCTTACTCTGTGTCTTGCTGTCCTCATCTGATAACAGACCGTCATAATCCATGACACCGGCGGTGCTGCTATAAGTTGTCCATGTATCATAAGCATGCTGGGTTACCTTGGCAACGCCCTTGTCAATAGTGTAATCCAGATCAGCGCCTGATCCTGTCATTTCCACGCAGGCAAACATTCTGATTGCCTTTAATGCATTTGCAATTTCCGCAGAACCGTCATAGTTCAGTTTGATGACTCTCTCGCCGTTTTCATCTTCTTCAAGGGAATAAGCACTCTTAATACCGTTCTTTCCGTATACATCATACTCTTCCTTGAAGTCTACGGATGCAAGCTGCTCTTCATTCAGTCCCATATTACGATACAGTTTACCTTCTTCAGTACAGGTCCAGTTGAAGTAGGAGAACAGAGCCTCAAGGTTCTTGTCTGCTGCCTTTTCTGTGATACCGATAGATCCTGTGATACGGCTTCCCTGATAGAAGCAGTCCGGCTCAAGGTATTTCTGATCTTCTGTACCATACATATCATTTACCGGGCAGGCACATGCCATTACATAGGCATCTTTCTTGTCCTCTTCATTCTGACAGGTCACACGGATAGAATCACCAACCAGACCAACGGTTCCATACCACATACCTACCATCCCCTGGGAATATCCATTCTGGTTGATGGTGTAGAAACTGTCAGAAGATCTTGTCTCAAACTTGGTATCGATCCAGCCTTTTTCATACCAGGTATGCATTGCTTCAAGGTAAGTTTTGAAGTTGTCGCTGGTTCCGCTAAAGGATACATTATAATCCTCATCCTTGCACCAGGATCCGTTACCACCGCCGAAAGTGGATACCAGATCACCGGTCTGCATATATCCATAATAGAACAGAGAGGTGCAGTATGCGTCACTGTTGTCAGAGTATCCTCTCTCATCGATGGCCTTCTGGAATGCTTCAAACATCCACTCCCAGTCACTTACAGTATAAGGATCTGTCTTACCGCTGGGGAAGATCACATTATCGGTGTAGTCATTGTTAGGATCATCTCCGTCATCAGCAGTAAAGGATGTCACCTCATTCTTCTTCCATCCGGTGAGATTGCCACTCTTCTGTGCTTCAGCAAGGGGAGTCACTGCAGGATGACCATTTTCCTTTACATAGTCGCTGTCCCAATCCCAGATATACTCGGTGGGGGTTGCATATTTTACAACCCAGTCACGACGGTAAACATATCCGCCCCAGGGTACATCCTCACCATCCTTGATACATGCCATCTTGTAATAATGTACCTTGCCCTCATCGTCGGTGGTGGTTACCAGTGCTTTTACTTCCGGGTTGGCATCCAGAAGTGCCACATAGTTGGGGCAGTATTTTTCCACATAGTCTGTCAGTTCCAGAAGGATGCCTTCGTTGTAAAGGCTCTCTGCAGAATCAGATGACAGGTTCAGATCGATGATATCGGTGTATTCTCCGGTACTCATCATGGTGTTAAAGTTATCTGCCTCTGCTCCCTTGATGGGTGCCTGGAAAGAGAACTTAATATTAGTTCCGTTCTCTTCAGTACCCAGGGTATGATTCTCCGTATCCCAATACTGCTGGTTCAGCCAGGTGATAGCCGGGTTGTCTTCATAATTTTCATAGTAGGTTCCTGCACCGTCTGTATCATAGATCCAGCAGGAAAAGCTGTTCTCTTCGCTGGCTCCGCCATTGCTGCCGCATCCGGTCATTGCCAGAGCGGAACATGCGGTAACTGCTGCCAGGCCCACACTCAATACCTTTTTAAGTTTCATATACTTCCTCCTCTTTTTATGTAAAAAACATTTTTTACTCTTTTACAGCTCCCAGTAAGGATCCCTTCTGCAGCTGTTTCTGTGCAA
>CAMEWP010000097.1 GCA_945946605.1 uncultured Pseudobutyrivibrio sp.
ACCCACGTATTCAGCTTGGAAGGCTGATGTTCTACCATTGAACTACACCCGCATATAAAATTGTACTGGAATCGGGGTGACAGGATTCGAACCTGCGACCCCCTGGTCCCAAACCAGGTGCTCTAGCCAAGCTGAGCCACACCCCGTTCAAAAAAAGGACGCCCCGCTTAACCCGAAACGCAAATAATATTCTATACGACAAAACACCAATTGTCAACACTTTTTTTTAATTTTTTTATTATTTTGTTGCACAGCCTATTTTCCCTGATTTTTACTCCAAATAACAGAGTTTATAATGCAGCTCCCCAACCGGATCCACGTCGATGACCAGATAGGATGGTTTTCTTCCATCCTGTCTCGGAAAAGAGATACTTCCGGGGTTAATGATGGTAATATCATCCTCATAAGTGATCTGGGGCACATGGGTGTGACCGTAAATGATCACATCTGCTCCTTTTAACCGGGCAAAGGACGCAAGTTCCCCTGTTCCGTATCCGGCACCGTGAAGATGTCCATGGGTCAGAAGTACCACATGGCGTCCCACCTCAAGCACAACATAGTCCGGAAGGTAACTGCCATAATCACAGTTTCCCCGTACGATCTCCAGTGGGCAGTCACAGATTGCTTCAATGTAATCCTCTCCCCCCTGAGCATCTCCGGCATGGAAAATCTTATCCGGCATAACCTTCTCAATGGCTATTTCCAAATTATCATGATATCTGTGTGAATCACTAACAACCAGTATTCTCATAATGCTCCAGTGCTTCCTTCATCTTTCGTAATGATTTTCCTCTATGACTGATCTTATTTTTCTCCTCCATAGACAGTTCTGCTGTGGAGCAGCCATATTCATCTACATAAAAAATCGGATCATATCCAAAGCCATTCTCTCCCGCCATCTCATATCCAATATATCCTTCAATGGTACCAATGGTGGTAAGTTCTGTTTTATCCGGGAGAACTGCTGCGATAGCGCTGACAAACCGGGCTGTCCGCTGTTCCTTCGGCACGCCTTCCATTTTTTCCAGTATGGCCGCATTCTTAATATCATATGAAGTATCTTCCCCCATAAATCTGGCAGAATATACTCCGGGTGCTTTGTCAAGATAATCCACTTCCAGACCGGAATCATCTGCCAGCACCACTGCATCTGTGTATGCGGCCACAGCTCTTGCCTTGATCAGGGCATTTTCCTCAAAGGTCGTTCCGTTTTCTTCTATATCAAGAGATATTCCCGCTTCCTTCATGGACAGGATCTCATCTCCCAAATCTCCCAGAATTTCTCGTATTTCCTTCATTTTACCCTGGTTTCCGGTGGCAAATACGATCTTCATTTTCTTAGTCCTCCTTGTCCTGTATCTCAAACACTCTGCCATACGCCTTCAGGCAGAGATTGCCGTTTGCTTTTGTCTCCACTCTTTCCCAATCCAGTCCGTTGTTACTGATGTATCCTTCTCCATCCATCACATCTACTTGAGCTGTTTTCTCCCCGGACCGATACTCAATAGCCATAGGCAGCGTGCTTCCCGGTGTCTCCAACAGTATCACCACTGCAAACCGATCCCCCTTGTCAACCAGGACCGGATGATCAAAATCTACCGTATAATAGCCCTTTTGCTCTACCTTACCGCTAGCCACCGGTGTACGGTCTGCCAGGGAAGCCACACCCCGATATTCCGGAACCATATAGATCTGGTAAGAAGTATTTTTTCCAAGGGCATAAAACCCAGCCGCTGTGATCATCTCTGTCTGATCTGCAGTATAAACATTTGCCGCCATGATCTTTTCCTTATTATAGCCCAGGCTTCCCACCCAGCCGCATCGATCAGACTGATAAATGCTGTCGTAATTATCTGCATCTTCCACTCTGGTGTATGCTACACTTTGTGCACCCACATGGGTATCATAATAGGAAATATAAAAAACTCCATCTTCTCCAAAATTCTTTCCCCAGCTGTTCTGGCAGATAAAGGCACCATCTCCCGGCACACGAACAGAAAAGTTGGAAGCTTTATAGTCATCATCCCATCCAATGATCACCACATCATGATTGGGTTCCTGTGTTCCCCGGTAACAGTAGGCATTTGTCCGGCTGTTATAGTCCGAAGATTTATCCAGATTGGAGTTGCCTACGTTGGCATAAATGGATGTGGAAACACCACCATACTGATAGACAGCCCATTTAATGGCATCCAGATCGTCCTCCTCAAAGAATTGCACTTCCTGCACATGCTTGCGGACTTCCATCTCATCATCTCTGGGGCCGTCCCAGGAAAGCAGATAGGCAGCTGCCATGGTATAGTCCCCTCCCGTGGAAACCGGCACGGAAAATGCATTCTCTTTTGTCATATGGTCCACAGAAAAGTGATAACTTTCCAAAGGCAGCAGCGTAGACTCCAACGCTCCCAGGGCTGCATTTGCCCAGCAGGTAGATGTAGAGCCCTGATCCCTGATAGCTGATGCACGGCTTCTTGTTCGCAGATCATATTTTGCAGGAAGATAACTTTCTGTCCCTTCGCCAATCACCCCTGCATAGGTGGTTTCGTCCCAGTTGTACGCAAAGCCAAAAAGGCCACAGAGATCCTCCAGCGGAAGATAACATGTCTCATCATAAATCAGGGGTACATCCTGTAAAAAGATGGATGCCGCATTTTTGCTGCCGTCTGTCTCATTTACAAAAAAAGTATACAGATCACCGTTTCTCTCTATCAGGATCTTTCCTTCCTGATCCCGGTGAACACTGGCATCAAATACATCCCGTACCAGTTCTTCTGACCCCATCAGGTGAAGATGATCATTTACCATGATCTCTGTATCCATGCTGTCAAAAGTTGCATCCTTCACAACAAGGGTAGCAAGTCCCGCCTCATTGATACTCTTGGCTTTCAGTGGATAGAACACCTCATCCTGAAGCTGCGCTCCACGAAATTCCTCTACCTCTGCGTATTCATCATCCCATGTATTCAGTTGAAGCAACAGTGCAAATGCCAGAAGCAATACCAGCACAACATATCTTCTGGAAGTCTTCATCTAATCCCTCTATTTTCTGTCCCTTGCCGGCGGTTTCGGACCCATAAACTGATAAAAATATGTCTTGATCATACCATTATAAAGTTTACGGTTCTTATCCGGTTTTCTTCCAATATATTTTGGTGCATCCTCAAAGGATGTGATCATATACAATGACCAGGAATCCAATGCCTGATATACTCTGCCTATGGTAGAATACAGTTCCGGAAGGCGTTCTTTATCCTCCAGGCGTTCACCATAGGGCGGATTCATGATCAGGAAACCATATTTCTTGCTGTGATGCAGGTCAGCCACATCCCGGGTCTGAAAATGGATCATGTGATCCACTCCCGCCTGTTTTGCATTTTCTCTGGCAATTCTGATCATATCCGGGTCAATATCGTATCCCTGAAGATCTGTGTCCACATCGTCCTCGATCATGTCTCTCGCTTCCTCCAAAACGGAAAGCCACAGTGATTTCGGAACCAGTTCTTCCCAATCCATTGCGGTAAATTCCCGATTCATTCCGGGTGCAATATTTGCCGCCATCATTGCCGCCTCGATCAAAAAGGTGCCGCTGCCGCAGAAGGGATCCACAAGAATCCTGTCCTTCTTCCAGGGTGTCAGCATCAGCAGTGCTGCTGCCAAAGTTTCTGAAATGGGAGCCTTACTGGTCCAGGTACGATATCCCCGTTTGTGGAGAGGGAGACCTGTGGTATCCAAGGCTACAGTAACCTCATCTTTCATTAAAAAGATCCGGACCGGGAAGGCTGCTCCGTCTTCCTCAAACCAGTTTTTGTGATAATAGCTTTTCAAACGCTCCACCATGGCCTTTTTGGCAATGGACTGAATATCTGATGCACTGAACAGTTTACTCTTGACAGAGGATGCTTTTGTCACCCAGAATTTACCATTCTCCGGAATATACTCCTCCCAGGGCAGTGCTTTAATCCCCTCAAACAATTCGTCAAAGGTGACCGCGTGAAACCGCCCCACCTGAATCATCACCCGTTCTGCTGTCCTCAGAAAAATGTTCCCCCTGCAGATCGCCTCCGCATCACCGGCAAATGTGACTCTGCCATCTTCTACTCTGGTGACATCATACCCAAGATCATATATTTCTCGTTTTAACACAGCTTCCAGTCCAAAATGACATGGAGCTATTATTTCCATCATTTCCATATCTCACCCGTTTTATCTTCTTCTGCAATGGATGCAAGTAATTGCATCGTTATGATAATCTTATCTTTTCAGAGATTTACTGTCAATTGTTTTCACGCAATTTTGTACCCCTGCGTTTCCAGCCCTCTGCTCCCCCGGCCACGGTAAATACTTTTTTTCCTTCCCGATCCAATCGCTTCGCCGCATACAGACTCATATTGCCCCTGTCGCAGTATAAAATATAGGCCCGGGACTCCGGAAGGCTTCGCAACCATTCTTCATAATCGTGATACGGGCAAGATATTGCCCCCGGAAAATGATATGTCTCATATTCTTCCCTTTTGCGCATATCAACCAGTACCGTTGTACCATCCATGTACAAAGGAATTTCTTTTGCTGATATCAACTGTACACTCATCTTTTTTCTCCCCGATGGTTTTTTCTGATCTTCCTGCCGAATACTTTACTTTCGGAAAGAAAAACGGGTCATAAAGGAAATCTTTATGACCCGCCTTTGTAATACTATCATATGATATCAGCCACAAAATTGTGCTTTTCTAATACCCCATGGTGGAATCTGCTGCGTCGTCGCCTGCGTCATAAGCCGCACGGCCACATGCCCTGCCGCATGATTTTACATCTGTCTCATCTGCAGCTCTGTTGGACGCCTTATTTGACGCTTTGTTGGACGCTTTGTTAGACACCTTGTTAGACACTTTGTTGGAAGTCTTATTAGAAGCTTTGTCAGATGTTTTATTGGATGAATTTTTTGCCATGATTGTGAACCTCCTTTTTTACACTGTTCATGCTTTCTGATATGCACGATACTAGTATGGTTCACTTATAAAATAATATGATGGCAATTGCAGACATTTTTTTGTTTCCGGCTATTGCATTCACTGAAATTCTGTTATACAATAAAGCATGTAGAAGGAAGTTTCCTTTTACACCCCTTATTAATTATTTATACTCCCCTCAAAAAGGCCGATTTTCCGGCCTTTTTTCATTTCTTCTAACATATTACAGTTTGCTTTCCGAAACATTTTTACGTATTTGCGTTTCCTAATTTGGTTTTATATCTGGCTTATCATAATGCTGCAATGAATGTTACCATGGGAATCGTAATCAACGACAGAATGGTAGACAAAACGATTCCCTGACTGCAAACCGTCTCTCCTTCCCCATATTCATTTGCAATCATCGTAACAATACTTCCCACAGGCATGGCAAACATCAGCACAAATACCATATAAAGCATTTCATTCTGCACCAGGGGTTTAAAGATCAGTGCCATGAGAATCGGAACCACCAGAAGTTTCACCCCGCAAAACAGGTAAGTCTGAGCCCCCGTAAAAATATCTTTCAGAGGCATTTTTGCCACCGAAATACCAATAACGATCATAGATAACGGAATCGTCACATTTCCGACATAATCACAGAAAGTTGCAACCCCCGAGGGAACTGGAATCCTGAGAACAAATATGGCAATTGCCAGAAGTGCTGCCACCACGCCGGGATTCCATAATCCCTTCAGGCTGTTCTTATCTATTTTACCGCCATGTCCTCCGCTTTTCTTTGCAATGGAAACTCCATAACTGTACAGCAGCAGATTATATCCCAGAATATAAAATGTAATATAGATCAGACAATCATTTCCAAACAGACCAGTCATAACCGGTATCCCCATAAATCCAACATTGGAAAAAACATACATCAGCTGATACTGGCAGCGTTCTTTTCCGTTTGCTTTCAAAATCCGACATCCGACCCAGCCCACAAAAATCATAACTACAAAATAAATGCACACCAATATCAGATTATCCCGTAAAAGACGAGGATCCATCTCACCAGATCGATCCACCACACCATTGATCACCAAAACAGGATTAAAAATATTAACCACAAGTTTTGATAATTTTTTATAGAAATCATCATCAATCCATTCTTTTTTATAAATAAAATAACCGATGGTCATCATGCAGAATAAAACAACCATCTGCTGTAAAATAATAATGCTGCTGTTCATCATAGCATCCTTTTCTAAAATTAAATTCTCTTACCCGGCTTTTCTTAACCAGTATTTCATAACGTGTTTCCCTTAGCCGTCACTACAATATATCATGATAAAACCACTGCATATCAGGAGGCAGGTCTTTTGTAATCTCCATTGGCGCCCCGGTGATGGGATGCAAAAACTGCAGTCTATAAGAATGCAGCGCCTGGCGATCCATTTTATCATAAACCGGATGATACAGATAATCGCCGATAAGGGGATAACCCAGATATTTCATATGAACACGGATCTGATGTGTCCGGCCGGTCTCAAGATTGAGTGCCACAAGACTGTATCCATTTCTCTCCTCCACTACACGGTAATGGGTAACTGCAGGATCACCATGTTCAAAATCGATTCCACGCTCCACAAGAGATGAACCTGTTCGTCCAATAGGGGCCTGAATTGTCCCTTCACAGGGCGTAACACTGCCCTTTACAATGGCCCGATATTCTCTGTGCATAGAATGATTTTTCATCTCGTCGGCAATGATCCCCGCGGCAACATAGTGCTTGGAAACAAGGATCAGGCCGGAAGTATCACGATCCAGTCGGTTAGTACAACGAAATACAAAAGCTTCTCCTTTCTGCCTGTAATAGTATGCCAAAGCATTTGCCAATGTATTATCATAATTATCTACAGAGGGATGGACCGGCATTCCAGCCGGCTTGTTGATAACAATAATGTCCTCATCTTCATAGCAAATATCAAGGGGAATATAAACCGGTTCGATTTTAGGAGAGCTTTCCCTTTCTACGATATGCACAGTGATCTGATCCCCATATAAAACCGGCTGATTCATATGGGCCGGAATACCGTTTATCAGAACTGACACAGGGTCGTTTCTCAGCTGCCTGATGGAGTGATAAGAATAACCTTTGGTCCTTAGAAACCCGGATAATCTCTGCCGCTGCAACTGGTGATCCATTTTATAGTGAATTGTTCGTTCCATAATCATTAACCTACAATAAAAGACTTCAGAAACAATAAAAAAGAAAGCCCTCAATCAAAGGACTTTCTCTTACATAGGACGTGCGCGAGAGGATTCGAACCCCCGACACCTTGGTCCGTAGCCAAGTGCTCTATCCAGCTGAGCTACGCACACATACAACGATATATTATACACTCTTTTCGCAAAAATGCAAGAGTGAACTGCCGGCAACCGGAATCGAACCGGTACGATGTCGCCACCACAGGATTTTAAGTCCTGCGCGTC
>CAMEWP010000098.1 GCA_945946605.1 uncultured Pseudobutyrivibrio sp.
TACGATCCGGCGCACTTCCACAGAAATGTTACTGCCGTCAGGTTTCATTACCTCAATGGTCTCACCTACCGAAAACTTATTCCGCTGTTCTATGCCGTAGAGTCCTTCTTCATTCTGCTCCCCTACGATACCCAGGTAGGTATATTCCTTAATGTAGGTGTTGCTGTCGTAGATCTGTGCTTCCTCCGAAGGCTTTCCAAAGAAAAATCCGGTGGTAAACTGCCGGTAGGTACAATTGGAAATCTGATCCAGATACCAGGGCATATTCTTACGGTAAAGTTCCTCCGATTCCATATAGTCATCGATGGCCTTCCGATAGGTTCTGGCTACAGTCGCCACATACAGCGCTGTCTTCATTCTACCCTCTATTTTGAAACTGTCAATACCTGCATGTATCAATTCCGGAATATGTTCGATCATACACAGATCTTTGGAGTTGAAAATGTAGGTCCCGCGCTCATTTTCATATACCGGCAGATATTCTCCCGGCCGGGACTCTTCCACCACCGCATATTTCCAACGGCAGGGATGGGTGCAGGCTCCCTGATTGGCATCTCTTCCGGTAAAATAATTGCTGAGCAGACATCTTCCGGAATAGGAAATACACATTGCCCCATGAATGAAGGTCTCAATCTCCATGTCCTCCGGAATATGTTCCCTGATCTGCCCGATCTCTGCTAAGGATAACTCCCGGGCGGATACCACCCGCTTTGCTCCCTGCTGATACCAGAACTGATAGGTACCATAATTGGTATTGTTGGCCTGGGTGCTGATATGGATCTCAATCTCAGGGCAGATCTCCTTTGCGATCATGAAAATCCCCGGATCTGAGATGATCAAAGCATCCGGAGCAATGGCCTTCAACTCGGTAAAATATTCCCGCACACCTTCCAGATCATCATTGTGCGCCAGAATATTGGCTGTCACATAAACCTTCACACCATGCTCATGGGCAAAGGCAATACCCTCTGCCATATCTTCCATGGAAAAATTCTTGGCTTTTGCACGAAGTCCGAAGACCTCACCTCCGATATAAACGGCATCAGCGCCAAACATCACCGCTACTTTTAACACTTCCAGGCTGCTGGCTGGCACCAGCAATTCCGGTTTTTTCATGGGATATCCTCTCTTTTTTTCTGTCTATCTGTTTCTATCTGTTTTCTACATTCATCTGATTCTTTATGGTTAACGCAATACCATCCCCCACAGGCAGGATCGTCGTAGTCAGATCCGGATCATGGGTAATGGTATACAGATACTCCCGCATCCGCTTGTAGATGGTTCGGTTCCGGCGGGTTACTGCGTAATGGGATTCAATGATATCTCCATCCTGCAGCACATTATCTGTCACCACCATGCCTCCCGGCGCCAAAAGGCGCTTGACCTGGGGCCAGAATGCCGGGTACTGTCCCTTGGCAGCATCCATAAAGATAAAATCAAACTCTCCCTCAAGGGTTGGCAGAATCTGTGCCGCATCTCCCTCCAAAAGGGTGATCCGTTCTTCCAGACCTGCCGCCTTGAAATTTGCCTTTGCTATGGGAATGCGCTTTTCATAATTTTCAATGGTGGTTATGTGGCAGTCCGCCGGATCATATTCCGCCATCAACATAGCGGAAAATCCCACTGCCGTTCCCACCTCTAAGATCCGCTGGGGCTTCTGAACCATCAAAAGCCACCGAAGGAAATTCTGTGTCTCCTTCCGGATGATAGGCACATATTCTTCCCTGGCCTTCTCCTCCACGGCCGCTAACTGGGGTGTCAGGTCCGGTCCCAGTGAATTTAAATATGTCGCCATTCTCTCATCAACTATCATATCTACTCCGAACAGCCTATACTTCCA
Source organism: uncultured Pseudobutyrivibrio sp. (assembly GCA_945946605.1). Taxonomy (GTDB): domain Bacteria; phylum Bacillota; class Clostridia; order Lachnospirales; family Lachnospiraceae; genus Pullilachnospira_A. Next base: position 1,841 of record CAMEWP010000098.1, read on the forward strand.
TCTATACTTCCATAATGATGGGCATGATCATGGGGCGTCTCTGGGTCTCTTTCCATACAAAATCACCCAGAGAATCCTTGATCTCGCTCTTGATCTTGGTCCAGTCTGTAATATTTCTGCCCATGCAGCGATCCATGGTATCGATCAGAACGGCTCTTGCACTGTCCATGAGATCCTCTGATCCCCTCACATACACGAATCCTCTGGACACAATATCAGGTCCTGCCAGAACCTGCCCGCTGCCGGCTTCCAGTGTAACCACCACAACGATGATTCCATCCTCTGCCAGATGCTGACGGTCACGCAGCACGATATTTCCCACATCGCCTACTCCCAGTCCGTCTACCATGATAGAACCGGTATGCACCCGTCCTGTCACAGCTGCTGACTCGCTGTCCAGCTCCAGGACATCTCCGGAGGCCAGCATAAAGATATTTTCCTTGGGAATTCCCATCTTTTCCGCGATCCGGGCCTGAGCCTTGCGATGCTTGTACTCGCCGTGGATAGGAATTGCATATTTGGGGCGAACCAGAGAGTAGATCAGCTTGATCTCCTCTTCACAGGCATGGCCGGATACATGGGTATCCTGCATTACCACATTGGCACCCTTCTTGGAAAGCTCGTTGATCACATTGGAAACAGCCTTCTCATTACCGGGAATGGGATGAGAACTGAAAATAATGGTATCCTTGGGCTTTATGGAAATCTTACGATGGGTTCCGTTTGCCATCCGGGACAAAGCTGCCATGGATTCTCCCTGGCTTCCTGTAGTGATCAGCACGGTCTTCTCGTCCGGATAGCTCTTTAACATATCCACATCGATCAGGGTATTCTCCGGAATATCCAGATAACCAAGTTCGGAGGCTGTAGCAATAACATTTACCATGCTGCGGCCTTCCACTACAACCTTACGGCCGTATTTGTGGGCAGAGTTGATGATCTGCTGCACACGATCCACGTTGGATGCAAAGGTAGCAATGATGATACGGGTGTCATCGTACTCTGCAAACAGATTATCGAAGATCTTACCTACCGTCTTCTCGGAAGGGGTAAATCCGGAACGCTCCGCATTGGTACTCTCGCACATCAGTGCCAGTACACCCTTCTTGCCGATCTCACCAAAGCGCTGCAGATCAATGGCATCGCCAAAGACCGGTGTATAATCCACCTTAAAGTCCCCTGTGTGGACAACGATACCTGCCGGTGAATAGATCGCCAGGGCAGCTGCATCCTGAATACTGTGATTTGTCTTGATAAATTCTACCCGGAAACAGCCCAGATTGATGTGCTGTCCGTATTTTACCACCTTGCGTTTTACCTGTGTTAAAAGATTGTGCTCCTTGAGCTTATTCTCGATCAGACCAATGGTAAGCTTTGTGGCATAGATGGGTACGTTGATCTCCTTTAAAATATAAGGGATGGCACCGATATGATCCTCATGTCCATGGGTAATGAAAAATCCCTTTACCCTGTCAATATTGTCCTTGAGATATGTGATATCCGGGATGACAAGATCCACTCCCAGCATATCGTCCTCCGGGAATGCCAGACCGCAGTCCACAACAATAATACTGTCCCCGTACTCAAAGGCAGTAATATTCATGCCGATCTGCTCTAATCCTCCCAAAGGTATGATTTTTAATTTTTCCTGATTCTTGTTTTTCAAAAGTTACCTCCTACATATTCGCTTCTACATCTCAAAATCCGTATCTTCCACCAGCTCTGCGAACACTTTGGCAACTGCTTCAAATTCCACATCATCTTCCACCGGGATATAAGTATACTCCTCCTCATCTTCCTCCGTCACTTTGAGGATAAAAGCGTCTGAATCACCGGTTTCTTCTGTTGTCACCAAAAGATATCGCTGCTGATTGATCACTGTTTCTTCCAGAACAAAAACTTCCGCGTCCTCTGTTCCGTCCATTGCTGTTAATTTAATTTTTTCCATAATGATTCCTTTTATACTGATGTAAGTCTTGTTATCACTGGTTCTTCTTATTGTCCTTAAAATCCAGATATCCCTGAAGGATAAACATGGCGGCGATCATGTCCACATATTCCTTATAGCGCTGCCTGGGGATCTCCATCTCCTCCATGGCCTCATCTGCCGCAACGGTAGTCAGACGCTCATCCCAGAATTCCACAGGAAGTCCCAGGCGTTTCTCAAGCATCTGGGCAAATTCCCTGGTCAGGCGGCATCTCTCACCTTCCGTATCGTCCATATTCAGGGGCAGACCAAGAACAATGGTATCCACATCGTATTCTTTTACAATCGCTTCGATTCTGGCCAGTGTCTGGCGCAGTTTACCGGGTTTGGAACGACGGATGATCTCCAATCCCTGGGCAGTCAAAAGTAAAGGGTCACTGATCGCGACCCCCACGGTTTTGGAACCAAAATCAAGCCCTAAAATCCTGCGTCCCGTTTGCATTATTTGTCCCATGACTTGGTGTTGATATACTCCCGGAGCAGCTCCTCCACCAACTCATCTCTCTCCACTTTCATGATCAGACTTCTGGCATTCTTATAACTGGTGATAAAGGTAGGGTCTCCGGACATAATGTACCCTACGATCTGATTCACCGGATTATAGCCCTTCTCTGCCAGTGCCTCATAGACTACTGCCAGGACTTCTTTCACGCCAACCTGATTCTCTTTTCCGACTTTGAAATATTGTGTATTACTTAAATTCTGCATTCCGTCCACACACCTAACTGTTCTTTTGTTATCAAAGCATTGTTGATTTTATTCTAATATAACTACTGTAAAAATTCAACCAATAAAAAGCAAATCCGGCCCCAGCTGTCCCGTAATTTTACCGGTTATCATGTGGTTCGACAGATCTTCTTCTGTCCGGATGGCCACTTTTACATACTCCTTGGTGTATCCTGTCATATATCTTACGCCATCTAAAATACAGGGTTCCTCCAACAGCACTTCCACTTCTTTTCCAAGATACGCACGACGGAATTCCTCTGACATGGTTCGCTCCATCTCAAGTAAAATACCGCTGCGGTGGGTTTTTACCTGCTCATCAATCTGATCCGGCATTTTATCTGCCACAGTGCCCTTTCGTCTGGAATATTTAAACACATGCATCTCATAAAAATGGATATCCCAAAGGAACTGTCTGGTGACGGCAAACTCCTCTTCCGTCTCCCCGGGGAATCCCACGATCACATCCGTGGTAATGGCCGGGTGATCGAAATATGTCCGGAGCAGTTCACAGCTCTTTTTGTACGCAGCCGTATCATATTTGCGGTTCATTCTCTTTAATACCGTGTCACAGCCGCTCTGCAGGGACAGATGAAAATGAGGACAGAGCTTCGGCAATGCCGCCATTCTCTTTACAAATGCTTCCGTGACAATCTGTGGTTCCAGCGATCCCAGACGGATCCGCTTGATCCCATTGATCCCGTGCACCGCTTCAATGAGCTCTGCTAAGCCATAGTCTGTTCCCACGCCATAGGAACTGAGATGAATCCCCGTAAGCACCACTTCCTGATATCCGTCCTTTGCCAAGGCGCTGACTTCCTCCACAACCTCCGGCAGTGCCCTGCTGCGGACCCTGCCCCGGGCATAGGGAATGATGCAGTAAGTACAAAACTGGTTGCAGCCATCCTGCACCTTGATAAAAGCCCTGGTATGATCTGCTGTATGATCAATGGACAGTTCCTCATAGGAAACCGTCTCCCTGTTGATATCCACCCAGTCTGTCACCTTCTCCGGCTCTGTTTCACCAGAGTGGCTTGCCCGAAACTCATCAATGAGGGTTATCAGTTCGCCTTTTTTGTTATTGCCGATGATAATATCAATGGCCAGGTCTTCCTTAGCTTTTTCCATACTGGTCTGTACATAACAACCGGCTGCCACCACAATGGCATCTGGGTTCTGTTTTCTGGCCCGATGGATCATCTGACGGGATTTCCGGTCCGCAATGTTGGTTACCGAGCAGGTGTTGATGACATATACATCCGCCGGATCACTAAAGGGAACGATCTCATATCCCGCCTCTTCCAGAAGCTGCTGCATGGCTTCTGTCTCATATGCATTTACCTTACATCCCAGATTATGAAGGGCCGCTGTTTTTTTATCCAATTTTTCTTCCTTTCTCATTAAACTCCTGTTAAATCTGCCCTGTCAAATATTGACTTTTTTCATAGAATGTTTTACCATAAAACCATAAATCTTAACACACTATAGGAGGCAGATTATGAAAACAGTTCAGATTTCATTGAATTCCATCGACAAGGTTAAATCCTTTGTCAACACCATCAGTCAGTACGATTATGATTTCGATCTGATTTCCGGCAGATATGTCATCGATGCTAAGTCCATCATGGGAATCTTCTCCCTGGATCTTTCCAAGCCCATCGACCTGACCATCTACACCGACGAGAATACTGATGAAGTGTTAGAGGCTCTGAAGCCCTACATCATCTAATCCGAATCAGACTGAGAGGGTTTTTATGGCATGTGCATCAGCACATGCCATTTTTCTTTTCATTTCCTCTTCCTCTACTGGATGCAAATGGTTTCTGTGGTATCGATGGCTGTCTGCACCAGTTCGTCGATCTTTTCTGCAAGTTTTGTTTCTGAACGGTGAATAATATTCAGATTTGGCTTCGTTACCGGATGCTTTGCCACAAAAATGGTACAGCAGTCCTCATACGGCAAAATAGAAGTCTCATATGTTCCGATCTTCTCCGAAACATCCACAATCTCCTGCTTATCAAATCCGATGAGGGGACGGTACACCGGCATGGTGCACACCTCGTTTGTTGCCGCTAAAGAATGCATAGTCTGGCTGGCCACCTGTCCGATACTCTCCCCGGTGATGAGTCCCAGGCAATGATTCTCCTGGGCAAAATGCTCCGCAATCTTCATCATATACCGGCGCATGATAATGGTCAGTTCATCATGGGGACACTTTTCATAGATATACAGCTGGATATCTGTAAAATTCACCACATGAAGATTCATGGGACCGGAGTACTTTGCAACCTGTTTTGCCAGATCCACCACCTTCTGCTTTGCTCTCTCACTGGTATAAGGCGGCGCATGGAAATAGGTGGCATCAATGCTGACACCTCGCTTTGCGATCATATATCCTGCTACAGGACTGTCAATACCGCCGGACAAAAGCAGCATGGCCTTGCCGTTGGTACCGATGGGCATTCCTCCCGGTCCGGGGATCTCCTGGGAATAGAAGTTGATCTCCTCACGGATCTCCACATTCAGCATCACCTGGGGATGATGTACATCCACACTTACCTGAG
>CAMEWP010000099.1 GCA_945946605.1 uncultured Pseudobutyrivibrio sp.
TACATAAAAAATAATTACAATAGAAAATCACCGGTTCCTGTTACAATACCGTTATCATAGGTATCACTGGGAAAGGAACAGGTATGATGGAACGAGGGGATAAACCAAATATTTTATTGATCATGTGTGATCAGCTCCGGGCATCAGCTTTGGGGTGCTATGGAAATTCAGTTGTAAAAACGCCGTGGATAGATTCTCTGGCCAGGGATGGGGTTGTGTTTGATCGCGCCTATACGCAGACTCCTGTATGTGTTCCGGCCAGATATGGCCTTCTGGCGGGAATGAATCCCTGCAGAATGAATTTGTGGGAAAACATGGGAGAATCCCCACAGGTGAGAAATCCATTCCCGGAACTTTTGGGGAGAGGGGGATATGCTACCTGCAGTATCGGGAAAATGCATTATTCTCCGGCCAGGGCACCTTACGGTTTTCAAAAAAGATGGGTATCGGAAGAAGTCCCGGAGTATTATGAGGATGACGACTACCTGCAGTTTTTGGATAAACGGGGATATGGAAATATTGACGAACCCCATGGAAAGCGGAGCGAGAATTACTATGTGCCGCAGATATCAGAACTTCCTCCGGAAATGCATACTACCGGCTGGACAGGACTGAAGAGCTGTGAATATATCCGGAAAAATAAGAACAGGCCATTTTGTCTGGTTTCCTCTTTTATCAAACCGCACCCGCCATTTGATCCTTCTGAAAAGTATCTGAAACTTTATGAGGATATGGAAATGGATCCCTGTCTGAAGGGAGAGGAGCTGACGGGACTGGATCTGTCCATCTGGGTTCAGAATGGATATAAAGTCGGAGGAACAAAGGAACTGACGCCGGAAAAGATAGATAGCATCCGGCGATCCTATTATGCCTCTGTTTCTCAGATTGATGATCAGGTGGGAAATATCCTGATCCAATTGAAACAGGAAGGAATTTATGATGATACGCTGATCATTTTTACCGCAGATCACGGAGAAATGCTGGGAGATCATCAGTGTGTCGGTAAAAGAAGCTTTTATGAAGGATCTGCCAATATTCCGCTTATTATCAGCTGGCCCGGGAAATGGAAGGGCGGAGAGCGGAGAGATCAGCTTGTTTCCCTGGAAGATTTGTATGCAACCATGCTTTGTGCAGGAGGAGTGGAAGTCCCGGAGGAAACAGAAGGGGTCAGCCTTCTTCCGGTTTGTATGGACAAAACAGAAAAAACTCACGACTGCATTTTCGGAGGAAACGGGAACGGCCCTCTGCAAAAGTACTGCGTGATCACGGAAGAATGGAAATATCTCTATTTCATAAACGGAGGACAGGAAGCCTTGTTTTCCAGGGTGGCGGATCCGGATGAAGAACATAATGTGGCTGCTGAGCACCCGCAGATTTGTGCCCGGTTAAAAGAAAAGTACCGCAGCTGGGTGAAGAAGAACGGAATTCAGGGGATCCTTGTGGATGGGGATTTTCAAAAAATCCAAAGGCAGACCCCTTTGAAGTGGGGTTTATTGATCAGTCTCCCAAGTGGAGAAGTACGAAAGTATAATCGGAACTATCATAAAGAAGCAGGTGAGGAAAATCACCTGCTTCTTTGACATTATTATTTTGGTGGATTCCAGCCATGGGTGGAAACATAGTAGATCATTGCGCCCACCTCTTTCGGAGTTTTTGGAATATCCTCAAGGATCCACTGACGGATCAGATAATAGGAACCGTTGGAGATGAAGGTGGCCATTAGTTTTTTACTTTCCGGGCTTTCTTCTTTGCCGTCACTTGTCAGAATCTGGTCATGGGAGATGCGCACATGGGTGGAATCCATCAAAAGAGCGGGAAATCCGGAAGAGGTATCGCTGTCACGAAGAAGCAGCTGAAACAGATCCTGGTGATCTTTGATGTAAATACACAGCATTTCAATGCGCTTGTCCATCCGCCAGTTGCCTTCCTCGTACTGGGCTTCCCAAATGGAGTTCAGGTCAGCGATCACACTGTTTTCAATTTCTGACAGAACATCCTCCGGCCGGGTATAATGATTGTAGAAGGTGGAACGGTTGATACCGGATGCTTCACAAAGTTCCTTGACGGAAATATTCTGTATATTCTTTTCTTTCATGAGCTGCAACAAACTTTCCTGAAGAAGGCGCTTGGTCAATGCGACTCTCTGGTTTTGTTTTTCTCCCATAGATATTACCCCTTTCTATGAATACAGATGAAATGATTTCGACAGACAGGCGAAAAGTGTCCTTTTTGCGTCAATATATAATTAAACTGATTGTTGTAAGTTAGACATGTGTTCATTATAATGTTGCCATGATAGAATGTCAAACGTCAGAGGAGGAGATGGAGAAATGTTTGAATTAATTACCACTATTTTGGTTGTGATCAGTGGAATCTGCTGGTCTGTGGTGTATGTTTCCAGCATACGCACCGGATTTCGTCAGAAGACATATTGTATGCCGTTGTTCGCACTGGGGCTGAATATTGTGTGGGAGGGAATGTATGCCTTTATTGATCTGTTTGTGCGCAGATCCATTGGCGCCCAGGCCATTGCCAACACCTGCTGGTTTGTGCTGGATATCTTTATCCTGGCCACCTGGTTTTTGTATGGAAGAGAAGAGTGCCGTACCCATATGGAGAAAAAATGGTTTATTCCCTGGACGGTAGTTGTTCTCGCAGCCTGCGTAGTTCTTCAGGTGCTGTTTGTGTATGAGTTTGGCGATGTGGAAGGAGAAAAATATTCCGCATACCTGCAGAATATTGCCATGAGTGTGGCATATCTTTATATGCTGAACCGTCGCAGAAGCAGTAAGGGACAGAGTATGACCATCGCAGTCTGCAAATGCATTGGAACACTGACACCTACGATCTTTGGAACCATGGAAGGGAATATGTTTATCCTGGTAACCGGTATCATCTGTTTCGTGCTGGATATCATGTATATCTACTTCCTGCATGAAGTACAGAAAAAGGAGAAGGAACAGTCCATTGTATGGGATGTAGAATGAAATAACAAAAAGGAGGATACTGCATGAATGAAGTAAAACAGCCTAAGAAACCCCTGCTCTATTACTGGAGTATTGTAATGCTGGTTTTGATCATTTTCAATTTCCTTGCAATGCCAAAACTCTTTGAACAGCAGGTTGTTGAGACGGACTATGGAACTTTTCTGACCATGGTGGAAAAAAAGGAGATTGGCCGGGTACAGATCCAGGAAAATCAGATCGTATTTACAGATAAGGATGAGTCCACCATTTATAAGACGGGACTTTTGAATGATCCGGATCTGGTCAATCGTCTGCAGGAATCCGGGGCAAAATTTTCCGGTGAGATCATAGAGGAAACATCACCGATCCTTTCGTTTTTGCTGACCTGGATCCTTCCGCTGGTAATCTTCTTTGCTATCGGACAGATCATGTCCAAGAAAATGATGACAAAGATGGGCGGCGGCTCCAATTCCATGATGTTTGATATGGGAAAGAGCAACGCCAAGGTTTATGTCAAATCATCCGACGGTATCAAATTTTCCGATGTGGCAGGAGAAGATGAGGCGAAAGATAATCTGAAGGAGATTGTAGAATATCTTCATGATCCCCAGAAGTATAAGGAGATCGGTGCATCCATGCCGAAAGGAATTCTTCTTGTAGGCCCTCCGGGAACAGGTAAAACCATGCTGGCTAAAGCGGTTGCCGGCGAGGCAAATGTGCCATTCTTTTCCATGAGCGGATCAGAATTTGTGGAAATGTTTGTGGGCATGGGAGCCAGCAAGGTTCGTGATCTTTTTAAACAGGCAAAGGAAAAAGCACCCTGTATCGTGTTTATCGATGAGATTGATGCCATCGGACAGAAACGTAATACAGGCGGCATGGGTGGAAACGATGAAAGAGAGCAGACATTAAACCAGCTGTTGACAGAGATGGACGGATTTGAGGGAAACAGCGGTGTGATCATCTTAGCGGCTACCAACCGTCCGGAATCGCTGGACCCGGCTCTTACCCGTCCGGGACGGTTTGACCGTCGCGTGCCAGTAGAACTGCCGGATCTGAAAGGGCGTGAAGAGATCCTGAAAGTTCATGCCAAAAAGATCAAAGTGGCAGATGATGTGGATTTTCTGAAGGTGGCCCGGATGGCCTCCGGAGCTTCCGGCGCGGAACTTGCCAATATTGTCAATGAGGCGGCACTCCGGGCAGTACGGGACGGCAGAAAATATGCCACTCAGGCAGATCTGGAAGAAAGTATCGAAGTGGTTATTGCAGGATATCAGAAAAAGAATGCGATCCTGACAGATAAAGAGAAACTGGTGGTTTCCTATCATGAGATCGGCCATGCACTTGTGGCGGCAAAGCAGAGCAATTCGGCACCGGTGCAAAAGATCACCATCGTGCCTCGTACTTCCGGTGCACTGGGATATACCATGCAGGTGGAAGAGGGAAATCATTATCTGATGACCAAGGAAGAACTGGAGACAAAGATTGCCACTTATACAGGAGGCCGTGCGGCGGAAGAGGTGGTCTTTCAGTCGGTAAGCACCGGGGCTTCCAATGATATCGAGCAGGCCACAAAACTTGCCCGGGCAATGCTCACCCGTTATGGCATGAGTGATGAGTTTGACATGGTGGCATTGGAGACGGTGTCCAATCAGTACCTGGGTGGTGATGCGTCTTTGGCATGTTCTGCAGAGGTACAGGCCAAGATTGATTATCAGGTGATTGATCTGGTTAAGACCCAGCATGAAAAGGCAAAACAGATTCTGATCCAGAACCGTAGCAAATTAGACGAACTGGCACAGTTCCTTTATGAGAAGGAGACCATTACCGGGGAAGAATTTATGAATATACTGAATTCTTAAAAGGTGTTACAAAGAGAAAACTGCTGATTTTCGCAGATATATCCATCTGACGGAAAATCGGCAGTTTTTTTATGCAGATGTGCACTTGATAAGGGAACAGAAAAAGTGTAAAATTTTTCTCGAAAATGATCGGAATAATATCAAGAAATGATACAAAAACGATACAAAATCGATGAAACAATGATGCGAAATGTGATGCGGGAGGAAAAGGGAAAATGGTGCAGGAAAGTATAAAAAAGCTGGTACAGTATGGAGTGGATCGTGGGCTGATGCCGGAGTGTGAACGGATTTATGCCACCAATCTGTTGTTAGATGTGATGGGAGAGGATGAGTTTACAGATCCGGTGTGCGATCTGTCAGATATTGTGCTGTCAGATGTGCTGGAAGATCTTCTGGATGCAGCAGTGGAGAAGGGGCTGATTGAGGACAGCGTGGTTTACCGGGATCTCTTTGATACAAAACTGATGAACTGCCTGATGAAAAGACCGGGGCAGGTGCAGCAGGAATTTGCAGAGGCTTATGCCATCTCTCCCCAGAAGGCAACAGATGAGTTTTACCGCCTTTCGGTGGACAGCAACTATATCCGGGCTGACCGCATCAAGCGGGATGTAAAGTGGACCACGGAGACGAAATACGGCACATTGGATGTGACCATCAACCTGTCAAAACCGGAGAAGGATCCAAAAGCCATTGCAGCTGCAAGAAAGGCGCCTCAGTCTGCTTACCCGAAATGTCAGCTTTGTATGGAAAATGAGGGGTATGCCGGACGGGTGAATCATCCCGCCAGGGAAAATCACCGGATCATTCCCATCACCATCAACGGCAGCAAATGGGGATTTCAGTATTCCCCTTATGTATATTATAATGAACACTGTATTGTGTTTAACGGAGAGCATGTGCCCATGAAGATTGAACGGGCCACCTTCGTAAAATTATTTGATTTCGTAAAACAGTTCCCCCATTATTTCCTGGGATCCAATGCGGATCTGCCTATTGTGGGTGGCTCCATTCTTTCCCATGATCATTTCCAGGGAGGACATTATACCTTTGCCATGGAACGGGCCGAGATCACAGAGTATTTTACCGTAAAGGGATTTGAGGATGTGAAAGCCGGCATCGTGCACTGGCCCCTGTCTGTGATCCGTCTTCAGTGTGAGGACGAGAAACGGGTCATTGATCTGGCGGATCATATTCTTCAGGCCTGGAGAGGTTATACGGATGAGGATGCCTTTATTTTTGCAGAGACAGACGGGGAACCACACAATACCATTACCCCCATCGCCAGAAAGAGGGGAGATTTTTACGAACTGGATCTGGCGCTTCGGAATAACATTACCACAGAAGAACATCCACTGGGTGTTTATCATCCTCATGAGAAACTTCATCACATCAAGAAGGAGAATATCGGTCTCATAGAAGTGATGGGACTGGCAGTTCTGCCTGCCAGACTGAAAGGTGAAATGGAGGAACTTGGGGAGGCAATCTTAAAGGGAGAAGATCTCCGCAGCAATGAGACCCTTGCCAAACACGCAGACTGGGTGGAAGAGTTTTTGCCGAACTATGATGATGTGAACCGGGAGAATGTAACGGAAATCCTGCAGCAGGAGATCGGAAAGGTGTTCTGTCAGGTTCTGGAAGATGCCGGTGTTTATAAGTGTGATGATGCCGGAAGAGAAGCCTTCCGAAGATTTATACGGACCTTATAAAATATATAGATATAAGCAAAAAAATAAGACCGTGCACATTGTGCGGTCTTCTTCTTTTTTTGGTTCCATATTCAGTTGTAATTCATACTCAGTTGTAGGCTTGGGCCATGGGCAGCTTAGAAGTTGCCCATAGCGAACTGCAGTAAAGAAGCGGGTTTCTTTCCGTTTAACTCTGCCTCACGAGCATACTTAGCGTAGTCTGCAAACAACTGCTGAAATCCATTCATTCCATAAAAATCCATAATAGTTACCTCCTTGATACTTCAATGTTTTGTTTTTTTGTCTTTCCTTTTGACAAGACTTAGTATAGCACCACACATAATCAAAGTCAACAAAAAGATTTTGTAAAATTTGTGTAATATAGACAAAAAATAGGCGGTT
>CAMEWP010000100.1 GCA_945946605.1 uncultured Pseudobutyrivibrio sp.
ATGCCTGAACTACGGAACAGACGGATATGATATGGTACTGGACCGTCTGAAAGAATCGGAAGAATCATAAGATTCATAGAAATCAAAAAGCAAATAAAAAGGAGCCTATTTTTTAGGCTCTTTTTCTTTGCCCTCTGTCTTCTGATTGGGGGCAGTCAGATCAATATATTTTTCGATGAGAATTCTCTTCACATAAACATCAAAACTCAGCATACAGATAAATGCAAAATCCTGCAGGGATTCCTGATCCTCTTCCGGGGCATCAGCAAAGGTTTTGCGGGTAATGTTATACTTGTTGACAATGTCCTTCAACAGGGATTTGGAGATGGTGTTTTCCATGGTAACCAGTTCCTTGTAAATATCACTGAAGGAAACATCGCTGTCTGTGCCAAAATACTTATCTGTGATAGGCCCTAAGAGACTCTGGATATCCTTGATACTCAAAAAACTCTTGAAATAATAAATGAAGATCAGAGTCAGCAGATGATCTTTGGAATATTTCTTTTTCTCCGGAGAGGGAAGCACATGATTTTTGGTGTAGTTGTTGATCATGGTCTTGGTGAGAAGCTTGTCATCCGGACTGCGCTTGACAGACTGTAAGTGGGAATCGATAAAGGTGGTCACCTGATCCACATAAAGGTCGATATCAGGGATATCTGCAGGATCCACATAGTCCAGTTCTGAGAAGGCTTTCATCATGGCCGTTAAGGTTTCTCTTGATTCAGAATGCATAATATATTAAATACTCCTTTTTATCCACAGTTGTATAACACATATTATATAGTTTTGAAAACCATATGACAAGGAAAATCTTACTGACAAAAACAAAACAAATGTTCTTTCGGGGTAGATGGATAGTGGAAAATATGATATAATCCTACCCATGACAAAAGAAGGAGAGAGGCATGAGCATTTACGATACTTTGAATGAACAACAACGACAGGGGGTATTTACCACAGAAGGACCGGTATTGATCTTAGCAGGAGCCGGAAGCGGAAAGACCCGGGTTTTGACACACCGGATCGCATATCTGATCCAGGAACAGGGTGTGGCTCCCTGGAATATCATGGCCATCACTTTTACCAATAAAGCAGCAGGGGAGATGCGCCAGAGAATTGACGATATGATCGGTTATGGCGCAGAGAGCATCTGGGTTGCTACCTTTCACTCATCCTGTGTGCGGATTTTGCGCCGTTTTATTGACCGCATGGGATATGCTCCGAATTTTACAATTTACGATGCAGATGATCAGAAAGCATTGATGAAAGAGGTTTGCAAGCGACTGGAGATAGACACCAAACTGCATAAGGAAAAGACATTTATCAATGAGATCTCCTCCGCAAAGAATGAGCTGATCTCCGCAGAAGAATATGCCATCCGGGCCATGGGAGATTTTAATAAGACACGGACAGCCCAGGTGTACCGGGAGTATCAGGCCAGGTTAAAGCAGAATAATGCCCTGGATTTTGATGATCTGATCATGAAGACCGTGGAACTTTTGAAACAGGATCCGGAAGTGCTGAATTATTATCAGGATAAATTCCGCTATGTGATGGTGGACGAGTACCAGGATACCAATACAGCCCAGTTTGAGCTGGTGCGTCTGCTGGCCGGGGGATCCAACAACCTGTGCGTGGTGGGTGATGATGATCAGTCCATTTACAAGTTCCGTGGAGCAAATATTTATAATATTTTGAATTTTGAGCAGCGTTTTCCCGATGCTACAGTGATCAAACTGGAGCAGAATTATCGTTCGACCGGCAATATCTTGAATGCAGCAAATGGTGTCATCGCCAACAATGTAGGGCGGAAGGCCAAGAAACTGTGGACAGAAGCCGGTGACGGCGAGCGGATCAAATTTGAGCAGTTTGACAGCGCCTTTGAAGAAGCGGATTTTATTGCCGGTGACATTGCCCGGCAGGTGGCACGGGGGAATTACCGTTATGGTGATTGCGCCATCCTTTACCGCACCAATGCCCAGTCCCGTATGTTAGAGGAAAAACTCATCGTTTCCAATATTCCCTATAAGATTGTAGGTGGTGTGAACTTCTATGCACGAAAGGAAGTTAAGGATCTGCTTTGTTATCTGAAGACGGTGGACAATGCCAAGGATGATCTGGCTGTGCAGCGGATCATCAATGTGCCGAAACGAGGGATCGGTACCACCAGTCTTGGCAAGGTGGCAAATTTTGCCTATGCCAATGACATGAGTTTTTATGAAGCACTGGAGCTGGCAGATCAGGTTCCGGGATTGGGCAGAGGTGCGACTAAGATCAAACCTTTTACGGAGCTCATTACTTCATTGAGAGAACTGGCAGCCTTAGGAGGTGTGTCGGGGCTTTTGGAGGAGATCATTGAGCAGACCGGTTATGTGGCAGAGCTGGAGGCGGAAGATACACCGGAGGCACAAGCCCGGATAGAAAATATTGACGAGTTGATGAGTAAAGTTGTGGCTTATGAGCAGGACAATGAGAATCCTACCCTGAGCGGTTTTTTGGAGGAAGTTGCCCTGGTGGCGGATATTGACAGTGTATCAGGTGATGATAATTATGTGGTTCTGATGACACTGCACAGTGCCAAGGGATTGGAGTTTCCCAATGTTTACCTGGCGGGAATGGAAGATGGCCTGTTCCCCAGCTATATGAGTCTGACCAGCGATGATGCGGATGCAGAACTGGAGGAGGAACGCCGGCTTTGCTATGTGGGTATTACCAGGGCAAAGGAACGTCTGACCATCACCGGAGCAAAGATGAGAATGGTCAGGGGAGAGACCCAGTACCATAAGATTTCCCGCTTTGTAAAGGAGATTCCGGAGGAACTGCTGAATGGAAGTACCTGGGAACCAAAGAGCCGGGACAGCTTTTTGCAGGATGGTATTTCCGGAACAACCGGAAGCAGTGAAGGACAGAGAAGAACCATCCTGAAGAATCAGCCTGTCACTGCCCAGACATATCAGACAAAAAATTTTGGGACCAAAATACAGAAGGAAACCTTGGAATATGGCGTGGGCGACAGGGTGCGTCATATAAAATTTGGGGAAGGAACTGTGGCAGCCATCAACGACGGCGGAAGAGACTATGAGGTGTCTGTGGATTTTGATCGTGTGGGTCGGAAGAAAATGTTTGCATCCTTCGCCAAACTGAAAAAGATCTGATGTCAGATTATGGCAATATTTTGCACAATCCTGTAAAAATATCAAAAATTTCCATGATCAGAGGTATCGTTTTGGGAGATACTATGGTATACTGTTAGAAATAAATCAGAAAATGATGGCGCTCTTTTTTAGGGAAGTGCAAAAAACAATAATTGAGAGAGGGATGTGATCGAGATGAAAGACAAAAAATGCAGTATCGTAAAGACAGTATTGGGTGTGATTGCTGTACTGGCGGTCATTGGGGGTATCGCATACGCGATTTATCGTTATCTGCATCCGAAGTATGAAGAGGAATTTATGGATGACTTCGATGACGATTTTGATGATGATTTCGATGACGATCTGGATGATCTGGCAGATGAGGTTGCAGACCAGGAAGAGGAAGCCGGAGATAAGGCTGATATCTTCGAGGATGAGAAGACAGAGGCATAGGATCCTTTGCGTCAGAAATGAAATAAGCAGTGAGAGAACCCCCGAGACATGGGTCGCCTGGCGGTGATGGAAGTGTCCCGGGGATTTTTCGGTTTACAGTAAACAGAGAAAAGGCTGGTATGAGATGAAAAAAGGACAGAGAGTAACAGGTATCGTAACAGAGGTTGATTTTCCAAACAAAGGACATGTGAGGACTGAGGAAGGGGAAAACCTTCTGGTAAAAAATGTTCTTCCCGGACAGAAGGTAGACTGTCTGGTGAAAAAGTCAAAAAAAGGAAAGGCGGAGGGCTTGCTCTGTGAAGTGGTAGAAAAATCTCCGAAGGAGATGGAGCAGGCTGCCTGTGTACATGCCGGAATATGCGGGGGATGTCTTTATCAGACACTGCCCTATGAAGAGCAGCTTCATATGAAAGAGCAGCAGGTGAAAAAATTACTGGAGCCGGTTCTGGGATCGGAAGGATTAGAACAGACCTTTGAGGGAATAAAGGCCAGTCCCCGCCAGTTTGCATACCGGAATAAAATGGAGTTTTCCTTTGGAGATGCATACAAGGACGGACCTTTGTCCCTGGGAATGCATAAAAGAGGCAGCTTTTACGATATTGTGACGGTGGATCAGTGTCAGATCATTGATGAGGATATGCGCAGTATCCTGACAGAGACCCTGGATTATTTTACAGAGCAGGGGGCGTCCTACTATCACAAAAATTCCCACAGAGGTTACCTCCGCCATCTTCTGGTGCGAAAAGGGGCAAAAACCGGAGAAATTCTGGTGGATCTTGTAACCAGTACGGATCTTGATTTTGCTGATGGCAGCCAGGAAGAAAGACTGGATTGCGAGAAAAAATTGCTTCAGGGATGGGCAGAGCGCCTGAAAGGAGTGACCTATGAGGGCGTTTTGACAGGAATTTTACACACAAAGAATGACAGGGAAGCAGATGTGATAGAAGATCAGGGGACAGAGGTGCTGTTTGGACAGGCCTGCTTTTATGAGGAACTCCTGGGGCTTCGTTTTCAGATCACACCCTTTTCTTTCTTCCAGACCAATTCTCTTGGAGCGGAAGTTCTCTACGAGACAGCAAGACAATTTATTCTGGATAAGACAGAGGGACAGTTGACGGGAAAAACTGTGTATGACCTGTATTCCGGTACGGGAACCATCGCTCAGATGCTGTCTTCGGCAGCCGGTGAGGTGATCGGTGTAGAGATCGTGGAGGAAGCTGTGGAAGCAGCAAAAGAAAACGCAAAGCTCAACGGCCTTAGTAACTGTTCTTTCCTGGCAGGAGATGTGCTGAAAGTGCTGGATCAGATTGAAAGAAAACCGGACTTTATTGTGTTAGATCCGCCAAGGGACGGCATACATCCCAAGGCCATTGGTAAGATCATCGACTATGGTGTGGAATCCATGATCTATATTTCCTGCAAGCCCACCAGTCTTGCCCGGGATCTGGAGATCTTTTTGAACCGGGGATATCAGGTGGAGAGAATCTGCTGCGTGGATATGTTCCCAGGGACGGTGCATGTGGAGACGGTTGTTCTTTTGTCCCAACAAAAACCGGATGACAGGATTGAGGTTGAGATAGAACTGGATGAACTGGATTTAACTTCGGCTGAGAGTAAAGCGACTTATAAGGAAATACAGGAGTATGTGCTGGAAAAGTATGGATTAAAGGTTTCTAATCTGTATATTTCACAGGTAAAAAGGAAATGTGGAATAGAGGTTGGGATGAATTATAATCTGCCTAAGAGTGAGGATAGCAGACAGCCGCAATGCCCGGAAGAGAAGGAAAAGGCGATAAAGGATGCGTTGGAGCATTTTGGAATGGTGTAGTTGATAAAATGATTCCATTCTGCAGGGTTGAAATATATTACAGCTCATGAGGTAGATGTTTGGGTTAATGTGCAGTTGCAGATAAGACAGTGGTAAATGGAGGAAAGATAGATGGCAGTTGATACTAAAAAAGAACAGGAAAGAGATGAACTTCATCGTGCTATATGGGCAATTGCAGATGAACTTCGTGGTGCAGTTGATGGATGGGACTTCAAGAATTATGTTCTTGGCACTATGTTTTATAGATATATTTCAGAGAACCTTACTGCTTATGTAAACGGTGGAGAAGTTGAAGCCGGAAATACAGATTTTGATTATGCTATGTTGTCTGATGCAGATGCAGAAGAAGCACGAGAAGGACTTGTTGAAGAAAAGGGATTTTTTATTCTTCCAAGTGAGCTGTTTTGTAATGTAAGATCAAGAGCGGCATCTGATGAAAATCTGAATGAAACTTTAGAACGAGTATTTAGAAATATCGAAGATTCTGCAAAGGGAAGTCAGTCTGAGGGTAGTTTTGCAGGTTTGTTTGATGATTTTGATGTGAACAGCAATAAACTTGGTAGCACCGTGGCCAAGAGAAATGAGCGTCTTGTAAAATTGCTTGATGGTGTAGGTGCAATGAATCTTGGCTCTGTAAAGGACCATGATATTGATGCTTTTGGTGATGCCTATGAGTATCTTATGACCATGTATGCATCAAATGCAGGAAAGTCCGGTGGAGAGTTCTTTACTCCGGCAGATGTATCAGAGTTACTTACCAGACTTGGAACTGTAGGAAAGAAAACGGTAAATAAGGTATATGACCCGGCTTGTGGTTCGGGTTCACTTCTTCTTAAGGCAGAGAAGGTACTTGGTAAAGAAGCAGTTATAAACGGTTTCTATGGACAGGAAATCAATATCACTACATATAACCTTTGTCGAATTAATATGTTTTTACATGATATTGGATTTGATAAATTTGATATTGAGTGCGAGGATACACTTACTAATCCGCAGCATTGGGATGATGAGCCTTTTGAACTGATTGTTTCAAATCCGCCATATTCTATCAAGTGGGAAGGTGATGAAAATCCTCTTCTTATTAATGACCCGAGATTTGCACCGGCGGGTGTGTTGGCACCGAAGAGTAAAGCGGATTTGGCATTTATAATGCATAGTCTTTCCTGGCTTGCTGCAAATGGTACAGCTGCTATCGTATGTTTTCCGGGTATTATGTATCGTGGTGGAGCAGAGCAGAAAATCAGAAAGTACCTTGTAGAAAATAACTATGTGGATTGTGTAATTCAATTGCCAAGTAATCTGTTTTTTGGCACATCGATAGCTACTTGTATCATGGTTATGAAGAAGGGTAAGGCGGATAATAAGGTTTTATTTATTGATGCGACAAATGAGTGTGTTAAGGTAACAAACAATAACAAACTTACGGAAGAGAATATCACTAAAATTGTAAATACA
>CAMEWP010000101.1 GCA_945946605.1 uncultured Pseudobutyrivibrio sp.
ATCTTATCATTGATCGCCTGCTCCTTAAAGGTCACACACTGGATCACAGAGTTTTTCACCTCTTTTGCCGTGGCACTGCCGTGTGTCTTAACCACAAGACCATTCAGTCCCAAAAGCGGTGCACCGCCGTAAGCTGTTGCATCAAAAGTTTTCAGGGTCTTCTTCAGCGCAGGCATGGCAAGTGCCGCACCGATCTTGCTTTTTAATGTGCTCATAAGGCCTTTTTTGATGGCACCAACCAAGGTGCCGCTCAGTCCTTCGTAAAGCTTTAATATCACATTACCTACAAATGCCTCACAGACGATGACATCTGCAGCACCGGAGGGGATATCTCTGGCTTCAATACTGCCAACAAAATTAATATCCTTGCACTCCTTCAAAAGAGGGTATGTTTCCTTCACAAGTGCATTACCCTTTTCTTCCTCAGCACCAATATTAACAATTGCAACACGGGGATTGGAAATTCCAACCACATGCTCCATATAAATCGATCCCATTCTGGCAAACTGTACCAGGTGTGATGGTCTTGCATCCACATTAGCGCCACAGTCAATCAGAAGGGATACACCCTTCTCTGTGGGGATAAGCGGTGCCAAAGGTGCTCTCTCAATTCCCTTGATCCGGCCAATGATCACCTGGCCTCCCACAAGGATCGCACCGGAACTTCCGGCGGAAACAAAGGCATCTGCCTCTTTATTCTTAACAAGATTCATGGCAACAACAATGGATGAATCTTTCTTTTTCCGGATAGCATTCACCGGCGGTTCTGCCGTCTCGATCACCTCAGACGCATGAACGATCTGAAGCTGATCCTTTGGATACTCAGTCCCTTCCAGCTGCTGTTCCAATACATCCTGCTGACCAACCAAAAGTACTTTAATATCATTTCTGCTGCGAATGGCATCCAACGCTCCCTGAACGATCTCTCCGGGGGCATGATCTCCTCCCATGGCATCTACGGCCACTACGGTCATATCCTGCATGATACTTTCCTCCTTGTGCATTTGATGCACTCTCTTAAGAAATATACTATATCTTATTCTATAAATCAATGTCTAATTTTCACTTCTGACAGACAGCAAAGATGCCATCAGCATCACGCCGATGGCATCTTGATTACAATTCTTTTTATGTCCTTAAACAGGACACTTTGCATTAGTTCTGCGGAATGATTTCTTTTTTATTGTAAGATCCACAGTTCTTGCAAACTCTGTGGGGAACCATCAGTTCGCCACACTTGCTGCACTTTACTAAAGTAGGAGCACTCATCTTCCAGTTTGCTCTTCTTTTATCTCTTCTTCCTTTAGAAGATTTGTTCTTGGGACAAATTGACATCTGGTCACACCTCCTTAAATTCTTTAAAGACATCTTGGAACTTCGCCATTCTAGGGTCTAGGACCTGTCGGTCACAACCGCAGTCCCGCTGGTTTAAATTCTGACCACAAACCGGACAGATGCCCTTGCAGTCATCCCTGCACAAGACCTTTGTCGGCCAGTGAACCAAGATTTCATCATAAATCAGTCTGTCAACATCCAGTTGATGTTCCTTCAGGAATGTATCCTCTTCCTCATCCGGATCCATCAGAATCATACCCTCTGACAGATTCACAATCCTGTCAATGGAGATCTCCATAGGTATTACAACATCCTCAAGACACCGATCACAAGGAATCGTCACATCCAAAGTTGTGTCACCTGAAATCAATAATCGCTTATTGTCATCATTGGTCAGACATAACATGAATGGCTTCTTATTGGAAATCGGAAAACATCCCATAGCAGAGGTAAAACATTCCATCTCCGGCTCAACAGTGACTTCTAATTTCTTGTCTGCTGTAGAAATGACATTCGTTAAATCTATCATCATATGCTCTCCTATCCACACCTAATTCATTATACATAGGCCTTTCCAGCTTGTCAACAACTTTTTTCAATTTACGATTCTTTCCGCCATTCCCTTACTTATTCTGCCCGGATCTTTCCTTTGCTTCCGCAATCTGCGTCTGCACTTCCACCATACGCTCCCTGCTCAGTTCATATCCCCGCATAGCAAAGATGTTGCAAAGCCAGCCAACGATAGGCAGACCAAACATCAATGCCAGGGTCATCAGCAGAATCGGCCAGGTTGCTTCATCCCCCATCTGCGGTACGGTTGAAGTATATCCTACCATTGCTGCTCCAAATCCGGCGATCACTGCAGCTGTTGAGGATACCGTATTGTCAATAAAACTATACACAGCCCCTACAAACCCCGGCATATAATTTCCCGAACGAGAAAGTTCATAATCAATAACATCCGAACGCATGGTACCTGCCGATGTTGTTAAGATCATACGAGTTCCTGTTGTAGAAATCATAATGACCACATAAATCAGCATGGGAACGCCCAAGGCACCGATCTGTTTCATTCCGCCAGGTCCTAAGATCAGGCAGAACACGATCATGACAACATTCAATAATATGGATACCCAGGACCATACCGTTGTGGCCTTTTTTGCACCAAACTTTGCAATGTAAACACCACCCAGAAATGCAAATATCATTCCAACAATAGAACTCATATTACCGATCATTGTAGAAGCACGGAAATTGGCGATCAGTACACCTCCCATCATCGTGGCAATGATGCTCTGACTGCTGACCTGCTGAGCAAGTTTATCAGATGCTCCTGTCAAAATATACATACGCAGAGGTTTATTATTTTTCAGCAATGACCACATATCTTTCAAGCCGATTTTCTGTTCTTCCCCTTCTGCCTTGATCCCTTTAAGTGTCTGTGGATTATCCAGTTTCCTTACTCCAATACAGGCAAGTGCCATAAATATGTAACCTAAAATAACAACCCAGATACAAATTTCTCCCAAGCATTCCATGTTATACTTATTGTCATGTCTTGGCAAAATCACAAAAGAAATAAGAGTAGAAACAGACATTGGTACAACATAGCTGTATAACACCTTGATAAAATTTACAAATGGACGTTGCACAGGATCATTCGTGATAGCAGTCTGAATAACAGAACTTCCGATTCCCACCATGGAATACCCTGTAGCATGTAAAACATTCATTAGTACAAAAACCACTGCGGCCGCTACGCCCTGCACTCTTCCTGCAAATACAACAAACAGCAGAATATCTGCCAAGGACATCACTGTCAGACCAGCAAGTGAAAAAATACGAATTTTTCCATGTTTTCCCGGTATCCAACGATCAAAAAGTGCTGCAATAAACGGATCCACAACACCATCAAAAATTCTGGAAACCATCAGCAATGTTCCAGCCAGCACTGTACCAATACCAAAATTCTGTGTGGCTGCATAACTGGCAAACCCGATCAGAAGATAGAACCCCATGGTTGCACCTTCTGTTGCAATACTTAAAATCAAGGCCGGTAAGCTTGCTCTATGGTAAATATTTTTCCTCGCTTCCATTATTCTTCCCTCCTACTTATAAAACATTTCATACATTATTTGACCGGATCAAGCTGCTTCGCTCCCGGTGCATATTCCATCATCTCCAGCCGGTTTCCATCCGGATCTGTTAGCCAGAACTGATATGCCCCGTCGGCCCCTAGCGAAATTTCTGTATCCGGGATCAGACCGTTAGCCTTTACTGCATCCCATGCCGCATGAATATCCTGCACCTCAATACAGATATGCTGATAGCCATAAGCATCCGTCAGATCTCTGTCTTCTTTTTTCTTCTGGCCTAAATTGTGGTACAGCACTAAATACTGGTGAGGTGCCACCTCCATATATTCCATCCAGGGATTATCCATAGGAAGGTGCTGAATGGATTCCTGTACCGATTGTCCATGATCTCTTAAATAAGAAACCATATCTCCTACTGTCAATGTCAGAGCTCTCTTAAGTCCGATTCCTCTTTCGTAAAACGCCAACATATTCTCCTCATTCTCCATGGTATATGCCATCTGAGTAGTATGTTTTGCGAAGGCACTCTTCTCAGTGAACTGATCCTTTGTCAAAGGAATCCTCTCCTCCTTTTCCGGAGCATATTCCACAAATACCACCTCATTGCCATCAGGATCATACAGAGATAATTCCCTGGAGCCATCCACTGTAGTATGAACGTCCTCCTTCAGTGTCGTATCACATTCCATCAGACGAATACGCAGCGCATCTATATCTTCCGTTTCAAATGTAACCTTGGTAAATCCATAATTTTCGTTTCGATCCTCAATGGTTCTGGTCCAGTTTCCAAGATTATAAAAAAGTTCTACATACTGACGATCCGCCATTCGCAGATACGTCATCCAAACCACATGCTCCAATCTTGCCTTTTCCTTTTTCTGTTCTTCCGTCAATTCTCCCTTGAACATGGTTCCCATCTTACTCTCAATCAGCTGCCCCATGGTAAGGGTAAACTGCTCTTTCATTCCCAATACATCTCTGTAAAAATGCAACATTTCTTCATTATTCTTCATATTAAAAGAAGGATGCCCGATATTTTTCGTCGGCACTTTCTTTGTTTCCATTATTTTCGGAATCTCACATGTTGTTTTCATTTCCATTGTTCCTCCGTTTTCTCTACTGCTGATCAAAATGCTCTCCAAAACCTCCAGTACATGAAGAGCCAGTTCCTTAGATGCACGGTTATGTTTGCCCTGTTTTATAGCGTCTGCCATATCGGAAACACCCAGTCCTCTGGAGTTATGTGAATAAGGAAAATATTTTTCCAACTGTATTTTCCTTGCAGGTTGTCTTGGATTTGCCACATTCGGAACAAACTGCACCCTTCCTCCAAATTCGTTTGCATTAGGAAGATATAGGATTCCCTTCGTCCCATAAATTGAAAAATACGCCTCATCCCTGGAATTACAGTCCGCATCCCCATGCAGCGTTCCCACAATCCCATTTTTCAATCGAATCACTGCTGACACCTGGCTCTCATTTGGTGTATCCATTTCCTGTCCTACAGGAATTTTCCCAGGAATGATATTTCTATGCTTCGGATAGGGGCAGCTACAGATGCCGTTGACCGTTTCCACCGGGCCAAGAATAGATATCAATGTCGTAAGATAATACACAAGATAATCATGCAAAAGACCACAGCCCGGCTCCCGCAGAATCGAGAAAAGACTCAGAAGGATCGAATTATTCCTTGTTACTGACAGATCGAAAGAATGAATTTCTCCCAGCATTCCACTATCTATCGCCTGTTTTGCTGTTTGTGCTGCAGCCCCTAAAAATGTATCGGGAGCACTGCCCAAATACAATCCTTTTTCATCCGCTATGCAGCATAATTCCTTTGCCTGTGTTGTATTGGAAGCAATTGTCTTTTCCGTATATACATGCTTTCCTGACAGAAGAGCCTGCTTAATCAATTCGTAGTGAGTTCCAACCGGCGTGAGAATCACCGCTGCCTCAATCTCGGGATCCACAAAAATCTCCTCTGTGGTCCGTGCCTCAATGCCATATTTTTTTGCTTTTTCTATTGCTCCTTCCATGGGAACGGAAGAAACCGCTATTACGGTCAGATTGTCAAACATGTGTATCATATTTTCTAAATAAATATCACTGATGACACCCGCACCGATCACGCCTACCTTCATCTATGTTCCTCTCCTTCCTATCTTGGCTGAAAATGCCTTGGCTTAATATTCAGATTGACTCCCAGTACATTCTCGGTATCCATAATGGTCCATGTATTATATTGAGATTTGCCAATCATTCGTATTTCATATCCCCGTTCCTGCAATTCTTCCACAATCGCATCTCGCTGCTCCCCCACTTTAAAACCAATATGGTGCACCCCGTATCCATGCTTATTTACATATTCCCGGAATGTGCTGTCGTTTTGATCACACTCGTGAAGTTCAATAACAAATCCCATAGGTGATGGGATGCATGCAAGTTTCAGATCATAACTGGCAGGACCCCCGCGATACAAAAGATTCTCTGATGGTTCCTTTGGTGGCTGATGCACAATCTCCGGAACGGGAACCCCCAGAATTTCCGCCCATTCTCTTGCTGCTTTTTCAATATCTTCCACAATGATTGCAATCTGTATAAAATTATTTAAATCAATGGTATTCTTCATACTTTTTCTCCTTTAAATGCGATGGATAACTGTTGGATCAAAAGTGCCGGTGTCCTCTACTCCTGTGTAAGCCATAACTCCAGCCAGTTCCGATGTCATTTCTTTCAATCGTCCGGCAATTGCCTCAGCCCCATTCTTCTTTAATGTCATCAGATGTGTTCCTACACCAACTGCATCCGCCCCCAGAGCAAGTGCCTTGTAGGCATCCATTCCAGACATGATTCCACAATCCACAAAAATCTTTACCTTTCCTTTGACGGCATCCACAATCTGGGGAAGCACCAGAAGCGGAGGTACGGCGTAATCCATTTTTCCACCATGGTGAGATACCACAATAGCATCAGCTCCTATTTTCTCTGCCATCTTTGCGTCATGCACGCTCAGCACTCCCTTGATCACAAAAGGCATCCCGGCAGCCTCCCGATATGCCGTAAACTGTGACAGAGATTTGATTTCCATTTTCTCCCCTTTTATTACATCGATACCGCCTGTACTTGTAAAAATATGATCGATATCCATACCCACAGCTACTGCTCCCATCTCCTTTGTGCAGGCAATCTGACGATAAATTTTCTCCTCATCCCGATATGGTTTGATGATCCGAACTGTTTTTGCACCTATGGACATGACATCACGAAATTCATCATCATCACACATTCCAACCCAGTGCAGTGTGTTCGCAAGTTTTGCACCCATGGCATACTCTTTCATTCCCGTTCCCAGCCCCT
>CAMEWP010000102.1 GCA_945946605.1 uncultured Pseudobutyrivibrio sp.
CCTTCATCAAAGGGGAACTGATCAGCGTCAGCACACTCATTCCACCGGCAGACTGACCGAAGATAGTGATCTGTTCCGGATCACCTCGAAACGCACCAATCTCCCGGCGCACCCAGTCCACGGAAGCGATCTGATCCAGCATTCCGTAATTGCCGCTGTTGCCATACTTCTCATCCAGTTCGGGATGGGTAAAATATCCCAGGATTCCCAGCCGGTAATTTACCGTCACCAGGATCACCCCTCTTCTGGCATAGGCATCCCCGTCAAATTCCGATTCGGAACCGTAGCCATTCATATATCCGCCACCGTGGAACCAGACAGCCACCGGATAGGTTCCCGGCTCCTTGGGCATCCAGACATTTAAATACAGGCAGTCCTCACTCTGGGGAACCGCAAACTCCGGAGCGCTGTAAAACTCCTTGGCATACTGTTTATCCCCGGGCTCCGTACCGTCCTGGGGACATTTCGGTCCGAAAGTATCCGCTTTCCGGACACCCTCCCAGGGTTCCGGCTCCACCGGATCATGAAACCGCAGTTGTCCCACCGGTGGCTTTGCATAGGGCACTCCCTTAAACACATAGGCGTCTTCTGTCTCCACACCTTCCAGAATCCCCGTTGAAATCTTAATCTGTTTTCCCATGGTAAATAACCTCCCGTTTCGCTCTGTTCCCAGTGCATTTTTATAATTCGTTGTCCCTATTATAGCATAGTTCCGGCTGCCTTCATTGCACTTTTTATGTATTTATGCTAGGATTTAACCATTATGAAAACATTGATCTTAGCCTCAGGCTCCCCAAGAAGAAAAGAATTACTCTCCCAGATCGGTCTGTCCTTTCAGGTACTGACCTATCCCACAGACGAGACCATCGGTATCATGCCGCCGGAAGATGCGGTGATGGAACTGGCCGGTCGGAAAGCTGCCGCTGTTTTAGCGCATCGACAGATTCCCTCTGACGCCTTTATTTTAGGTGCCGATACCATTGTCTACCACAATGGACAGATTCTGGGCAAACCATCCGACGAAGCAGATGCCTTTCGCATGTTAAAAAGTCTCTCCGGCGATACCCATCAAGTTTACACCGGTGTTGCCATTTTAAAAGGGCAGACGAGACACATTTTCTGCGAGTGCACAGAAGTGTCTGTCTGCCCTATGAGTGATGATGAAATCCGCTGCTACATTGCCACCGGAGACTGCATGGACAAGGCCGGATCCTATGGGATCCAGGGTCCTTTTGCCGCTTACATCAGCGGTATCCGAGGTGATTACAACAATGTGGTAGGTCTTCCTGTATCACGGGTTTACCATGAACTGAAGAATATCGGATTTTTCTTAGATTGATGATTTTACTTTGATTTTATTCTTCTGTTTCGGTTTCTGTCTGTTCTGCAGCTTCCTCCACCAGAACCTTCGCTCTTTCTTCCGCGAATTTTACGAATTCTTCTTCTGTCTCATACACAACCATACCATCCGATTTCACATCCACAGATCGTACGAACTGTCCGCCGTTGGCAAATCCAAGACAAACATTAATGGTAAAGTCTGCCTGACCGCCTGAAGGCATCACATTATAGGAATAATCCACCGTGCAAACATCCTCACCTATCGTATAATTGTTTTCAGCAGCGGCATCCTTAATACTCTCATCTGCCTTCATGGCATAATTGGAGAAACCGAAATACAATGTTTCCTCATCCATCAAAGTCCAATATCCATTGTAATAGAAAATGGTGCCTCCTCTGGTACTGTACTGGGTCATCCGGCAGTAACCATCAGAATACAAATTGATGATGCTGACCACACCCATGCCGTAAGCAGGCTCGCAGATCTTTTCTGCATAGAACTGATACTGGATGGTCTTATCGGAGACATCCTCTGATGCACTCTGTTCCACAGTATAAGCCTGCCAGTACGCGGCATCCTTTGAAGGTGCTTCCAGTTTTGCCAGCCCTGCATCCTCTGTTTTTCCGAAGGAACCGGATCCGATGACACCATTTGCAGCGCCCTGAACCAGCAAGCCTGCCGCCATCACAACTGCAATTACAAGAACGACCACAACCTTTACCTTATTCTTTGCATTCTGCTCTTTTTGAGGTTTGGTACCCATAGCTGCAAAAACAATTCCAAGGATCATAAAGATCACTGTGGTTACAAAGAATACGGAAAGTCCTGTATTCATTACATCCCCTGCAAGGTAGAATCCCAGGTAGCTGACGCGCCCTGCCACAAGACTGCACAAAGTGACAACAGACATTACATATGCAGCCAAAGATACAATCTTCTTCACATCAAAGATTTGTCCCACAATGCCTAAGATCAATGTGATCACTGCAAGGATGATCACCAGGGCTGTATTTTCCGATGCCTCATAAGAAGCCTGATGAAGCATTACAAAACTGATCACAGACAATACCATCGAAGCTGTTAATCCTGCAAGAACAACCGGATTTGCTTTCTTCTTTTCAGATTCCCGGTTCACAGCCAGCAGATATCCTGCACCAAAGATCAATGTCAGAACTGCAAGGATTGCATCCACAACCCACAGTGCGATCTGCCATGCCGGCGTTATTGTCTTTATCACAGCATCTGCAGACATACCATTCATAACATTGCTGTTCACAAATGCATGAATGATTCTGTGACAAGCTTCTCTTGAAGCATAAAGAAGTGCCGCATCCGATTCAATATTCTCCTCATTCAATGTACAGTTCACATAAGCTCCGGATGCAGAATCGTAAGGACCGTTATTCAGCATGGTGCTGGTTCCGGCAGCGATGATGGCATTACCGTCATACAAACCGGAGGTAGGACCATTCAGGTCTGTGATCACATATGCATCCGATCCCCATTCCTTTCTCAGAACACCGGTCATCAGATCATATTCTGCCCCAGTTCCCATCATACCGATACGATTGTAGGAAGCCATGATGCCGGGTGCTTCCCCGTAAGTCATAATGCCTTCAAAGCAACGGAGATTATTCTCCCGGAGTGCCTGCTCATTGGTATAGGTAGCAACACCGATACGATTGGTCTCCTGCTCGTTAATGACGAAATGCTTTGCCACACTCACCAGTCCCATGGAGTTGCAGCCACCAGTCACTGCTGCACCCATCAGAGAAGTATGTACGGAATCTGCTGAGTAATATTCGGAAGCACGGCCTCCATAAGGTGTCCGGTGCATATCTGCTCCGATGCCCCAGATAAATGCTGATCCGGTATAGACACCGTCCTCTCCATACATAACACCTACGCGCTCTGCCAGTTCCGTATTATAAGTTGCTGCCAGAACCGGTTCTGAAGAGTACATGGTACCTTGCATCTTTGCAAGATCCACGTCTTTCCCACTGAATGGATCTGTAACCAGATAAGAGGATCCAATATCTGTCATCTCCCCGGTCTGATTGTCCATCTTTACATAAATATATGGCTTAGCTAATCCGATGGGAGAATCCGCTCCCGGTGCAGCCGGGAAATTGATGGAAGTGCAGGCCTGTGCCTGTCCGTTACCGTTAGCAACCATATTGGAAATTTCTTCAATGGTCATCTGATCCAGCAATTTCTCCCAGGCAGGGTCATCATAATCCAGACCGATCATGGAGGCTGCTGTCATGCTGTTGTCAGCCCCGTAGGTTACTTCCGACTTCTCGGCCCTCTCTGCCGTATCATTCCACTTGCCGTTTTCGTAACGTTTGGTATCGTTTAGGAAGGCAAGCATATCCTCTGTTGCCGTGATCTTTGCTGTGGTGGGATAAGTTCCCGCCCAGTCATTTCTTGACAGATAAGTGATCTGATCCTTCTCATCCAGCCAGTAATTGATATCTGCATCCTCAAAAGAATTGGTGACTTTTTCTCCTGTGTACACAGACTCAGCATAAGTCTTATCATCAAACTCTTTCTGTACCCAGCTGTAAGTCAGCGCCGCATTTCCGTTTGCATCCATTCCGTCCGCTGTTGTCTTGCCTTTGGCTGCCAGAATATTGTTTAACGCATCGTGGGCTCCGTTTCCTACCGCAAAATAGTAGGTGCCTGCATCCATGATATAACCCTTTGCCTTCATGTAATCATAAGATGCCAGCCACTGCATATTTGCTGTAATTGTAACTGTCTCAGATTCGCCGGGCTCTAGGGTTTTTGTCTTGCCAAATCCCATCAGCTGAACAGCAGATTTTTCCACCAGATTTTTCTTGTCATAATCGGTATAGGGCGACTGGGCGTACAACTGTACTACTTCTTTTCCTGCTGCATTTCCCGTGTTGGTAACCTTTACCTCCACCGTTGCTGTATGATTTTCTTCATCAAATACCGGTTCTCCCACCAGTTCCTGGGTAAAATTGGTATAGGAAAGGCCATATCCGTAAGGATATACCACTTCCTCCCTGTAATTCCATGCATTTCCGGCAGTGGCGCCTGCTGCAGATGCCGCATTGTCCTGTCCTAACACCGTATCCTCATAACGGGTCTCGTAGTATTTGTAGTCAACATAAATGCCTTCCTCATATACCACATATACCTTAGCCTGGGATGCCATGACAGCCGATCCGTTGGTGTAGGAAAAATTACCGAAATTCTCCATTGCAGGGGAAGAAAGAGAATTTGCAGCTGCTGTCTCTACCAGTTTTCCGCTGGGGTTTGCCGCGCCGCTGATCACATCTGCCAGACCGTACGCACCCCGCAGACCTGCATTCCCCAGATGCAGGATCGCATCAATCTCCGGATCTGCTTCCAGATCCCTCATCTCCACCATAAAGTCACCGCTGGACAATACCACAACTCTTCTGGCTCCGCTGGCCTTTGCTGCTGCGATCCAGCCCAGTTCCTCCTGGGTCAGAGCCATGCTGCCCACTTCCACATCGGAACCTTCCGCACCGTTTCGGCCCAGAACCACCAGGGCCATATCACTTCCGGTTTCCCCTTCTGTGTATACGCTAAATCCGCTGTTGGTCAGTGCTTCTACCAGATCAGAGGTCACTGCTTTGTTTTCCTCTGCAGTGGATCCACCTCCGGTATTGGTATAGCACTTAAACTGATCTGCACCGTAAAGGGTGATGGATCCGGATGACATGGGAAGTGCACCGTTTTCATTCTTCAAAAGGACGGTTCCCTCCTGTGCCACCTCACGCATCAATTCTGCTTTTGCCGTATACATTTCCTCCAGCGAATCATAGGCTGTCGGGTAGTATACCTGGCCTTTTCCGCCTACAACCTCGCTGGTGGATATTCCCAACTGATGATTGATGGTGGCAGCATACTGCCCGGCCACCAGGGTTCCTGTGGCCGCAATCACCAGAAGAAGGGAACAGATCAACACTCCAATCCGGCATTTGCCTGCGGAAAGTTTCTTTGTAAACTTCTCCATTATGTAGTCTCCTTTCTAAAAGATATACCCCCATTTTACACACAAAAAAAAGGGCAACAATGCCCTTTTCATAACCTTGTTTTTTTGTTTCATAACCTTATTTTGCAGGGTCTGTCCCTTCCGTCACAGTGGCTTCGGGGAGAGTGATGGTACAGATAAAACGGTCGCCTTCCGCCTTCATGGAGACATTACCGCCATATTTACCGGCAATGAGCCCGATACTTTTTACACCAAATCCATGATATTTCCCATCATCCTTATCCGTAACCGGAAGGCCATCCTTCCATTCCAGTTCTCCGGCAAAAAAATTTTCCGTACGGATCAGGACCATGCCCATACTCCTGCGTATTTCCAGAGTTATGGCCCGTCTGTCCTGCTCCTGTATTTTCATGGATGCTTCTCTGGCATTATCTAAAAGATTGCCGAACAGAGAATAAACATCCGCATCCGCCATATAATCCAGCAGTGTACCATCCCCCATACACATGAGACTGATGTGATTATTCTCGCAGAGCAGCCCCTGCTCCATCAGCACCGTATCAATGGTTTTATTCCCGGTACGCACAATGGTATCATAAATGGAGATCCTCTCTTTCAGGTCATCGATCATCTCCTGGGAAATCCGATCTCCTTTTACCCGGGACAGCTGCCGCTTCATGTCGTGACATTTGATATTGATCAGATCGATGGTCTCCTTAGAGATCTCCATCTGTCTCCGTTCCACATCCATGATATGTCCGATGGTCTCCAATTCATCATTTAGCTTATTATTTGTAAAGATACCCAGCTGCATGGACAGGAATAAAAGGCAGCACATCAGCCCATATCCCTGTTCCTTCAGAGTGAGCATCGCGCTTTTCTCTTCCGGTGTCGTTTGTAATGCACTCAGAAAGACGGTGGCGTTCAACACTGCTGTTCCAAGGATCAATACCTGATCATTTTTTAGCAGACCCTTCCGGGAATTTGCCATGCGCCGGCCAAAGATCAGACCGAACAACAGGTAGATTCCTGCCATGCTGGCAACATAAAGAAAGATCATTGGCATCGGTCCCATGGTTTTCGGCAAAAAAATCCCTGCTATTCCCTGAATCCTCACCATGGCATTCTGGGTACAGTAACAACTGATGCCGCAGAAAAATGCTTCCTTTACGGTCAGTTCGTACGCCTCATAAAGATACAGCACCATCACTGCAAAAAGAAGCAGATATCTGGCCACCCGAATAGGATAAATACTTGCCATTTCCCGGTTATAACAGACAGAAAAGCCATACAGCAACAGCAAAAAGCCCACGGACCGTCCGACAAAATATTTTTTCTTTACAAAGGATCCCGTATAACAAAATGATGCCAGAAAAATTTCCGTGGCAAATTTGATCGCATAATAAAAAAGGATAACCGGCTGCATATTACTCCCCCATCCACTC
>CAMEWP010000103.1 GCA_945946605.1 uncultured Pseudobutyrivibrio sp.
CTGAGTTTCGAAGGATCGAACGCCTGGGTGCGAATTCCTTCCCCATCTTCAACAAAAACACGATTGCGGCTGTTCTCGCTTCTTCCCATAATAAAGTAAGCCGTAACTGCTTTGGTTCCGTCTGCACTCTTGCCGATGACAATTCCTCGTCCCGGATAAGAGTTACCCTTCAATTCCTGTTCCAGTGAAATCATATTCATGGTTTTCCTCCTGTGTTCTGGAAATATTATTATTATTGCATACCATGTAAAGTATAACGCAATCAGCAGTCATTTTCTATGGTAAATTCCTAATATGATTCATAAGTAACACTAATAAAAAGAGGGCCAGTTATTAAAAACAGCCCTCTTCCTACAGATGTGTCGTATCTGTTTATGTGATCCTTTTTTACGATCTTATGATATGTTCTTTTATATATCCTCAATCTGCCAGTCGATGGGCTCTAAGCCATGTTCTGTAAGGAACTGATTAGTCTGACTGAAATGTCTGCATCCGAAAAATCCCCGGTATGCGGAAAGGGGACTGGGATGAGGTGCCTCTAAGATCAGGTGATTGGGGTTATGCAGCATTTCCTTTTTTCGTCTGGCCGGTCCTCCCCACAGCAGAAACACAATAGGTCTGTCCTGCTCATCTAAAATCTTTATGACAGCATCCGTAAACTCCTCCCATCCGATATTCTGATGAGAATTGGCCTGATGGGCCCGGACCGTAAGAACCGTATTCAAAAGCAGCACACCCTGCTGGGCCCATTTTACCAGATATCCGTTGTTTGGAATCCTGCATCCCAGATCATCATGGAGCTCCTTATAAATATTAACCAGGGAAGGCGGGATCTCTACCGTAGGCTGTACGGAGAAACATAATCCATGGGCCTGATTTACATTGTGATATGGATCCTGACCCAGGATCACCACCTTTACCTCTGACAGAGGCGTCAGATGAAATGCGTTAAAGATATCATCCGCCGGCGGGAAAACCTGATAATGCCGGTATTCTTCATTGACCGTATCAAAAAGTTTACGGTAATATGGTTTTTTAAATTCTTCCGAAAGAGGCTCCAGCCAGTCATTGCTAATCGCTGCCATGTCTTTCTCCTGTTCTCTATGCTGTGTACCTTTTATCTGTTATCTGTACTATTTACATCTGCACTTATCTGCGGACAGAAACACCTCTGCCGTGAAGATATTCCTTCAGATCACAGATTTCCAACTCTTTATAGTGGAATAAAGAAGCTGCAAGCGCAGCATCTGCTTTTCCTTCCGTCAAAGCATCATAAAAATGTTCCTTACAGCCTGCACCGCCGGATGCGATAACCGGAATGGAAACATGTTCTGCGATGGTCCTGGTAAGCTCAATATCATATCCCGCCTTGGTTCCGTCACAGTCCATACTTGTCAGCAGGATCTCACCGGCTCCAAGTTCTTCCGCCTTCATTGCCCACTCCACGGCATCCAGCCCCACATCGATGCGTCCGCCGTTTTTGTAAACATTCCAGCCGCCGTCAGCCCGCCGCTTGGCATCTATGGCCACAACCACACACTGACTCCCAAATTTGATGGCCGCTTCAGAGATCAGTGTAGGATGATCAATGGCTGCAGAATTTACAGAAATCTTATCTGCCCCCTCACGCAGCAGCAGTTTAAAATCTTCCACTGTGCGGATTCCTCCACCCACAGTAAATGGAATAAATACCTTATCTGCCACTTTTTTTACCATGTCCACCACAGTTTTCCGCTGGTCACTGGAGGCTGTAATATCCAGAAATACCAGTTCATCGGCACCGGCCTTGTCGTATGCGGCAGCTACTTCCACTGGATCTCCGGCATCCTTAAGATCCACAAAATTAATACCTTTCACCACCCGTCCATCTTTCACATCCAGACAGGGAATAATTCTCTTTGTAAACATTGATGACACCTCCTACAGATCTGCAAATTTCTTCAGAATAGAGAGTCCCACAGCAGAACTCTTTTCCGGATGAAACTGGCAGGCAAATACATTGCCTTTCTCCACAGAAGCATCAATTTCTACGCCGTAAACCGTCCTTGCCTTAACGATAGACGGGTCATGTGCCTTCAGATAATAGGAATGAACAAAATAGACGTAGGGTTCCGGTTCCACGCCTGCAAAAAGGCGGCCGTCGTTCATCAATTCCAGAGAATTCCAGCCAATATGGGGAATCTTCAAACCTTCTTCTGCCGGAATCCGGTGAATCCCGCCTTTCAGGATTCCCAGGCCTTCCACGCCTTCGCTCTCCTCGCTGCCTTCAAACAGCAACTGCAGTCCCAGACAGATCCCCAGAAAAGGTTTATCCTGAGCTACCGCCTCATGAATGGCTTTATCCAGCTCATATTTTTTCAAGTGTTCCATGGCATTGCCAAAAGCCCCGACTCCTGGGAGAATCACCTTATCAGCGTTTCTGATCTCCCGAAGATCTCTGGTCAGCGTTGTCTCTTCACCCAGAAGATGAAGTGCTTTTTCCACACTCTTCACATTGCCTGCATCATAATCCAGTATCGCAATCATACGTTGTCCTTTCTCTTCCCAGCCCCGATGTTTTTTACATCGTAAATTATGTTATCATTGGGCAAAAAATTATGCAACTGTTTCAGCAGTCAAATTCACACCAGAATTCCACACCATTTTCATAATGTTACACACCATATGGCTTATGAAAACTGTCCATGACAGCCTTTACAATGGAAAGACCGATTCCGCTGCCGCCATATTCTCTCGTCCTGGCTTTATCCACCTTGTAAAATTTATCCCACAAATGAGGAACGGCATCCTCCGGAATGGGCTGGCCCGTGTTAAACACTCCAAGCCGTACGGTGCCATGATCCGTAGCATCACACCGGATCATAATCTTCTTCTCTCCATCTACATAATGGATGGCATTGCTGATATAATTATTGACAACCTGTTCTGTAAAGAACTCATCCGCCCAGATGTAAACCTCGCCTTTTGGCATGATGCGCACTTCCACGCCCTTTTGTTCCAACAGAAGTGCAGAGGAGGAAACGACTCCCTGGATCAGTTTCATGAGATCGAATCGTTCCATCTCAAGTTTTCTGCCACCGGACTCCAGCTTGTTCAGCGCAAGAAGTTCCTGAACCAGACGTTCCATTTTTCTTGCCTCGTCTACGATCACATCATAATATTCCATGCGGCTTTCATTATCTGATGCAATCCCCTCCTGCAGTCCCTCACCATAACCTAAGATCAGAGCAATCGGTGTCTTTAATTCGTGGGACACATTGGAAATGAACTCCGTACGCATGGCTTCATTCTTCTCTTTTTGCTCCATTCCCTGCTGAAGTTCCAGATTGGCCTGTTTCAGATCTTTGATAGTCTGCTCTAATGTGGATGACATTTCATTCATCCGTTCTCCCAACACATCAATCTCATTCCTGTTTTTCTGGGGCACGTATCTGGCATTAAAATCCAGCTCTGTCATTTTCTTGGAAATATCAGTAAGACGCTTCAGGGGTCTTGTGATCAGTCCGGAAAGTTTTTCTGCAATGAGAATGGTAACAAACACCGCCAACAGCCCCACATACAAAAGAAATCGGTTGGCAACGGAGGCACTTTCCCTGATGCCTTCCACCGCAGAACGGATCATGACCATATTCCCATCATCCAACGTTCCCATGAGGACAAGGTATTCTTCCTGCATCCGGGAATCCGTCAGACGCTGGATCATATAATTACTGTTGCTCTCTAACACTTCTCCCTCGTCGTTGCCGCTGTTGATCAGATTACTCAGAAACAGATGAACCACGTCGGCAGAATCTCCCATGGAAGACATGACAATGGCTGCATCGGAAGAGATCACCATAAAGGAAAGGCCTTCACTGGCAGCCATTCTTTCCATCTGGATCTGACCCTCCTGGTCGTATGCAATCCCCTTCTCCGCCAGTTCATTTAACGTATTGTATGCCTGGCGCATACTCTTTTGTTTATTGCTAATGTAATAAGAACCCAGAAAGCAGGTGTTCAGTATCAGGCACAGGGACACGATCCCTACCACCAGCGCTACCATAACACCTGCAATCTGTCGGTTCAGATTTTCTTTTTTATTCATGAGGAACCTCAAACTTATATCCCATACCCCAGACTGTCTTGATCATATCACCTTTTTCTCCCATCTTACTGCGAAGCTTCTTCACATGGGTGTCAATGGTTCTGGCATCACCAAAATAGTCATAGTTCCATACATTGTTCAGAATGGTCTCCCGGGATAAGGCAATCCCCTGATTCTGCACAAAATATGACAAAAGTTCAAATTCTTTGACGCTTAGAGCAATCTCTTTACCGTCAATGGTCACTACATGAGCATTCTTGTCAATACAGATTCCGGCAACCTCTATCCGGCTGCTCTCTGCATCCGTATCTGTGGTTCGCCGCAGCAATGCTGCAACACGGGCCACAAGAATCCTGGGACTGAAGGGCTTTGTGATATACTCATCTGCACCAATGTCAAAGCCCTGCAGAATGTCTGCTTCCTCACCCTTCGCCGTCAGCATCAGAATCGGCACTTTGGAGGTCTGCCGTATTTCCTTGCAGACCTCATATCCATTGTGTTTCGGCATCATCACATCAAGGATGATCAGATCGATCTTCGGATCCTGATAAAACAGATTCAGGGCTTCCTCTCCATCCTCCGCCTCTATGATGTCATAATTTTCTCTCACAAGATAATCCCGCACCAATTTCCGCAGACGCGCTTCATCATCTGCAATTAAAATTTTTGGATTTGCCATAATATCTTCTCTCCTTCAAGCATCCAGCCCAACTGGTCTGCATTCATTTTCTTCATATTAAACAAACAATATGTTAAAAATGTGAACACACGGCATTTCTCAAAAAATGATCTTAATCTAAAGTAAATTCTGTAAAATCCATGCTGCCGGAACCTGTATATGTAAAATACAAAGCCTGTGTGCCGGAAATCTTAGGCAGTGCTGTCTCAAATTCCTTCCAATCCTCTGAAGGCTCCACTGCGATCTCCGCAACAGGTGCAGCAGAAAGATCTGTCTTCACAACCAGTTTTCCGCTGCCGTTTCCCTTTACCTTTACAGCGATCCTGGCTGGCTGATCCTGATCAAAATCAAAATATTTAAAGCCGGCAGTGGCTCCCTGCATCATGTTTGCAATGTACTGATCCCCCTGATCCTCTCTGTCAGATCCGGTCTGAGTAAAGTAAGGATACTCTGTTTCCTTGTGATGGTTTTTCACATAGGCAAAGGTGCCCTTCTGTCCCCAAAGATTGCATGCAATACGGGCTTCGTAACTTCCTTTTGCTTTCAGCGGACCATTGTTCAATCCGCAGGAGGTTACCTCAACCTGCGGGATACTGCCGTCCTCTAAAATGGTGATGGGTTCTGCACATCCCTGACGGGCACATTTCTGCTGATTGGTCTGTCTGTGATAAAAGATGTACCACTGACCATTGACGCAAACCATACCGCCGTGGGTATTTCCTGTATAATTGCGGGCATTCTTTTCTGTCACACCGGGAAGACCAATATCTCCGATACTTACGATGGTACCGCCATATTTCCATGGGCCCACCGGAGAACCGGAAGTGGCATAACACAGTTCATGACTAAGAATGGAGGAATACACCAGATAATAAACACCGTTGATCTTACGGATACTGCTGGCTTCGAAAAATCCATGTCCTTCATACTCTGTGCCTTTGGCATTGATCTCTCCGGGAATGGTTGGGATCTGTTCCCCTACCAGTGTCAGCATGTCCTTATCCAGTTCCACAACGCTGCCGCCTTCAAAGGTACCGCCCCGAAGACTCATGGCAAAGCGCATCAGGCCTCTTTCCGGAGAAAAACCTGTATACATATAGATTCTGCCGTCATCATCCACCATTACAGAGGGATCAAAATTGTATGCATCCTTCTTTTTCTTTCCGTAAAGGGTACCGTCCGCATGCTTTACATGGCCGTAAAATTCATAAGGTCCTTCCGGCTGATCTGCCACAGCTACGGATGTCACTGTCTCCATGTGCAGCTGATAATACAGATAATACCGTCCATCCGGTCCCTGCTCCACATCCGGGGCATTCATCACCTCATTTCCCTTGGCATTCAGCGGATCCTGTGCCGCGCGGTAAATGTAACCATGGAACTTCCAATCTCCCAGATCATCTACCGGTGCAGAATAGCACACATAGTCATTGACACAGAAGCCCTCTGCCCCAAAAGCATCGTGACTTCCGAAAACATAGAGTCTGTCACCAAAGACATAGGGTTCCCCGTCCGGCACATACTCATAACTTGGTAAATACGGATTAAAAGCTTGTTTCTTCATAATTCCTTCTCCTAACATCTGTTTTTTATTTCAGGCAGCAGCACAACGCCACATAAATATTTTTATCAGAGGTATATTTCTTTCTTTGTCGCCATTCTCTTTTTAAAAAGCATTGATTGACTTGGGATGGATTTCACAGCCACTGTTATGCCGGGATGTTTGCGGTGTCCGGACACTGCTTTGACTTTTGGCCGGCGATGTCCGCACTCCAAAAGACAATACGGCATCAATTTTTAGGCTGTCTAAGGGTGCACTCGCTCGGTGGATATGATCTTTGTTTGGCAAGCGTCACCGACCAAAGGGTCGGTGCTTTGCCAAACTGCGATCTCCTCGCTTGTGCACCCATAAGACAGCCACAAAATCGGCCGAATGATTGTCTTTTGAAGAGCGAACATCCTGCCGTGCAAAAAAGTCAAACATTGGACGAACACCGCT
>CAMEWP010000104.1 GCA_945946605.1 uncultured Pseudobutyrivibrio sp.
ATCAACCATCCAACATAGTAACACCACAAAAAGGAGAGGAATGATTAGTCCTCTCATTATTGCTTCTCCCTTTTTAAACGGACATAATAATCTTTTTCGGACACTTTGCAGCGCAGGCACCGCATCCGGTACATTTTTCCTGATCAATATGAGCCACATTGTTTTCCACATGAATGGCATCAAACTCGCACTGTTTCTCGCAGAGATGGCATCCGATACATCCCACAGAACATACCTTCATAACATCTTTACCCATGCTCTTAGAGCTGCAGGAAACAGCTACTTTTGCTTCATAAGGAATGAATTCGATCAGATTCTTCGGGCAGGCTTCGATACATTTGCCGCAGGCCTTGCAGGCATCTTTATCCACCTGTGCAATGCCGTCAACCACATGGATAGCGTCAAAAGGACATGCCTTTACGCAGCTTCCATATCCCAGGCAGCCATAACTGCATGCCTTGGGTCCGCCTCCGGGCACATACATCAGGGCACGACAATCTTCAATGCCTGTATATTCATAGTTCTTGCTGGCCTTCTCGCAGGTGCCGGAACATTTTACATAGGCAACCTTACGAACGCCCTCTTCTGCCGCAACACCCATGATCTCACCAACTTTGGCACCAACTGCAGCACCGCCAACCGGGCAGCCGTTTACCGGAGCTTCTCCCTTTACGATAGCAGATGCAAGACCTGAACATCCGGCATAACCACATCCACCACAGTTATTTCCGGGAAGCACCTCTAAAATAGCTGTCTCTCTCTCATCCACTTCTACTGCAAATTTTTCTGA
This sequence comes from uncultured Pseudobutyrivibrio sp., assembly GCA_945946605.1. Taxonomy (GTDB): domain Bacteria; phylum Bacillota; class Clostridia; order Lachnospirales; family Lachnospiraceae; genus Pullilachnospira_A. The sequence goes on from CAMEWP010000104.1 coordinate 791, forward strand.
TGAAAAGCAAAGGAAAAATCCCATCAGACATCCTGTACAGCCAACAATTGCGATGGCTATAATAATTCCAACAATATTCATCTTCCTTCCCTCCTAAATCACACCGGAAAATCCAAAGAATGCCATAGCCATCAATCCGGCAGTCACCAGAACAATTGCGGATCCCTTGAATGCATTGGGGATATCATTATATTCAATCTTTTCACGAATTCCGGCCATGATCACAATGGCAATGGTGAAACCAACTGCGGTACCAAAACCGTTGACAACGCTCTCTAAAATGCTGTAACCGTTGGTCACATTCTTTAATGCAACACCTAACACTGCACAGTTAGTGGTGATCAGTGGAAGATATACACCAAGGGACTGATACAGAGCAGGCACCTGTTTCTTTAAAAACATCTCCACAAACTGCACCAGTGAAGCGATCACCAGAATAAACACGATGGTCTGAAGATACTCAAAGCCGGTGGGAGCTAAAATAAATTTATAAATCAGGCTGGTAACAAAACTTGCAATCGTAATGACAAAGATTACAGCGCCGCCCATTCCTGCAGCTGTTTCTACTTTTTTTGAAACGCCAAGGAAAGGACAAAGACCCAAAAACTGGCTCAGTACAACATTATTTACGATTGCTGAAGCAACCAGGATCAGTAATAATTCTTTCATCTCTGTACTCCCCTCCTATTCTTCGTTCTTTTTTTCTTCTGTCATGTCAACAGAAGTCTTTCCGGTACATGTTCCCAGAGAACAGTTTGCGCAATCACCTGCAAAACATCCGGTTGCTGCAGGCATAGGCTTTCCTTTCTTTGCCTGAACTTCACGGACTTTGTTGAGGATTGCCATCAGGAAACCAAGTACAAAGAATGCACCGGGTGCCAGAACAAAAATCGTAACAGGCGTATATCCCAATGTTCCGGTAGAAGCATCTGCCAGAGGAAGAATCTGGAATCCAAAGATCTGACCTGCGCCTAAAATTTCACGAACACTACCGATAATGGTAAGGCTTAACGTAAATCCAAGGCCCATTCCGATACCATCAAATAAAGATGGGATCACCGGATTCTTAGATGCATAACTCTCAGCTCTTCCAAGAATGATACAGTTTACAACGATCAGCGGAATATAGATTCCAAGGGATGCGTACAGCGAGGGAATAAAGCCCTGAACCAGGAACTGTACGATGGTTACAAAAGATGCCACGACCACAATGAAAGCCGGCATACGCACTCTGTCAGGAATCACATTACGGAGTGCAGAAATCAGCATGTTGGACATTGCCAAAACCACTGTAGTGGATAATCCCATACCCAGACCGTTGATGGCAGATGTGGTAACTGCCAGTGTGGGACACATTCCCAGCAACAGAACAAAGGTAGGATTTTCTTTTATGATACCATTGTGTAAACGTTCTACAATTTTATTCATTTGCCGCACCTCCTACTATGCTGGAATAGTACACAAATCCAGCATTGACACCATTGGTGACAGCCCTGGATGTAATGGTTGCACCACTGATCGCATCAATCTCTGTATCAGATGCTGCACCGGTTTTGGTTACTTCCAGTGTTGCCACCGGAATACCACGGAACTGATCCATAAAAGCGGATTCTTTTGCTTTCATGCCCAATCCGGCAGTCTCTGAAATATCTGTGATGGAATATCCATTCATCACACCATCTTTTGTAATTCCCATGGAGAATGTGATGTCTCCGCCGTATCCGGCATGGGAAACAACTGTGATAACATAACCCATGGCTGCACCGGACTCATCTACCGCAACAACGGTATTTGTGATCTCATCATCTGCATATCCAGCGTCCTGAACAAGTTTTGTTGCAGCTGCAGCATCAAAATCAGCATAATCTTCAAAGGAAGCCGCATCTTCAAACACTGCCTTATATGCTTCCTGGGTAGCCTGTTCATTTGCCTTGGCAATGGGATCCTTTGTCACTTCATATACAAGGCCCAGTGCACAACCGGCCACAACGGTAATCAATGTCAAAACTAATGCATCTTTCACTAATTTATTCATTTTTCTTACCTCCCTTTTCCTTTACAATACCGAAAGCTCTCGGAATTGTAATCTTTTCAATCAGAGGTACCAATAAATTGCCAAAGATGATGGCATAGGAAACACCTTCCGCAGATGCCCCGAACAAACGGAAGATTCCGGTAAGGATACCAAGTGCAATACCATAAAGGATCTTGCCTGAAGGTGTCACAGGGCTGGTTACATAATCTGTAGCCATAAAGAAAGCTCCCAGCATCAATCCGCCGCCGCAAAGCTGTGCCACCAGATAACTTCCATCTAATCCATGTCCGCTGAAAAGAACAATAAATGCAGCGAAGGTTACAATATAAGATGCCGGAATCCGAAGATCGATAACGCCTGCCATGATCAGGATGATGGCACCAATGAGGATGGCAATCACAGAAGTCTCACCAATGGTTCCTGCTGTAGTACCCAGCAGCATCCTCATAGTATCCACACTCTCGCCGCTCTTCAGCAATGCCAGAGGTGTTGCTCCTGTCACACCGTCATAGGTAAATGTGGTCATACTTCCGGTAAAGGAAATAAGCAGGAAACATCTGGCTCCCAGCGCCGGGTTCATAAAGTTCTGTCCCAGTCCGCCAAACAGCATCTTTACAACAACGATGGCAAACACACCACCTAAAACAGCCATCCACACAGGCAGTGTAGGAGGCAGATTCAGTGCAAGAAGCAAACCTGTTACCACCGCACTCAAATCACTGATCGTGCTTTTTTTATGTACGATCTTTTCAAAAATCCATTCTGAAGCCACACAGCTGGCAATGGTTGCCAGGATCAGGATCAATGCCCGATATCCAAAATTATAAATACCAAATAAGGATGCAGGCAAAAGGGCTATGATCACCCATCCCATAATCTTCTGGGTACTGTCTTTCTCTCTTACATGTGGCGAGGATGTTACGTTTAATAAATCACTCACAAGATTCACCTCTTCCTACTTTTTCTTTCTCTTATCAGCAAGAATGTCCTTCTTCATATTCTTAACTGCCTGAGCAACAGGCCGTCTGGCCGGACATACAAAACTGCAGCTTCCGCATTCCACACATTCCAATCCGTACCATTTCTCAAACTGGTCTTTCTGTCCATGATTGGAAAACTGTGCCAGTTTACAAGGAACCAACTGTTCCGGGCAGGCTTCTACACATCGTCCGCAATTAATGCAGGCTGTGGTCTCATACTTGGAAACCTCGTCCTCTGTCATGCAAAGCAGTGCAGATGTGGTCTTTGTGGTAGGAACATTCAGATCAAACAGTGCAAATCCCATCATGGGACCACCGGAAATCATCTTCTGGGCAGGTGCGATCAGTCCGCCGGCTGCATCCAGCAACTGCTGATAGCTTGTACCAACGCTGATGTAGAAGTTTCTGGGCTCACAAACAGCATCACCGGTGACTGTGAAAATACGATTTGTCAACGGCTTGCCCCATTTCACTGCATTATATACAGCCACCATGGTCTCAACATTATCTACAATACATCCTGCATCTGCCGGCAGCATCTTGGCATTGATACTTCTGCCTGTTGTGGCATAGATCAACTGACGCTCACCGCCCTGAGGATATTTTGTCATCAGCGGAACAACTTCCATTCGATCTTCGGAAGCAACCAAAGCTGAGATCTTCTCAATACAATCAGGCTTATTGTCCTCTATACCAAAAAGTCCCTTTGCATTGGGGAACAACTGCAGAATGATCCGCATACCCTCTACAAGTTTCTCCGGTTCTTCTACCATTCTGCGATAATCAGATGTCAGATACGGCTCACACTCTGCACAGTTTGCAATAATGTAATCGATCTTATCAGGTTCTTTCGGAGAAAGCTTTACATGGGTTGGGAATCCTGCACCACCCATACCAACAACGCCGGCTTCTTTGATCTTATTGATGATCTCCTCCCTTGACAGTGCGGTCACATCTTCCGTTTCCTGATATTCCACTTCGGTGAAATTACCGTCACTTTCAATAACAATCGAATTCACCATGTCACCTACAGCTACTCGTCTTGGCTCGATAGCCTTCACTGTTCCGGAAACAGATGAATAAATAGGAGCAGAAACAAATCCACCAGCTTCTGCTATTTTCTGTCCCTTTAAAACCGTATCGCCCTTTGCAACGATGGGAACAGCCGGTGCACCAATGTGCTGTGACATCGGAAATACCAATTCACCTGTAGGCAGCAGTTCCTTGATCGGTTTTGACTTGGATAAATCCTTACCGTCTTTTGGATGAACACCGCCCTTAAATGTCTTTAGGCTCATGAACAGTACCCCTCTTTCTTTTCATCTTTTTCTTATGTGCCATCCCGTAGCACATTTTCATCATTATATCACTTTTATGAGGAAAATGCTTAAAAAAATGAAATCTCTTGTATCTTTTTCAATACTTTTGTACAATAAATTGTGAAGAAAATAACAATTTAGATTTTTCGGAGGAAAACATGAAAATCTGGACAACACCAGTCTCACCTGATATTATTTCATCCATTGCAGATCAGTTAAAAGATCTTTCGGATGCTCTGTTTTTTGATATTGAAACTACCGGTCTTTCCCCTAAATATCATTTTTGCTATCTGATTGGCTGCTGTTTTTTTGACGGCAACACCTGGCAGATACAACAGTTTTTCTGTGAGAAACCGGAGGATGAGCCAGACATGCTGCAGGCCTTTTATGATTTCTGCAGTACCTACACCACCATGATAAGCTTTAACGGCTGCCATTTTGATCTGCCGTTTCTTGACAAGCGTGCAAAACATTATCATATTGACACAAATTTGACCAAGCTGCATCAGATAGACATTTACCGGGAAGTACAGCCTTTAAAAAAAATACTCTCACTTCCATCCTGCAGGCAAAAATCCATAGAAGAATTTTTAGGTATCTTTCGGGAAGATCAATATGACGGCGGACAGCTGATCCCTGTCTATGATTCCTACACCAAAAACGCAGATCCAGAAGCACTTCATTTACTGAAACTTCATAATTATGAAGATGTACAGGGAATGCTTTTGCTGCTCCCGATTCTTTCTTACAAAAAAATAAAAGACGGACTTAAGATCACACATATTTCTCAACCGGAAGAGACCATTGACTATTTGGGAAACCCCTCAGCCGATTTATGTTTATCCGGCGATCTTTCCGAAAAGCTTCCCAAACCCATTCGGATCAATTGTGATGAGATGTACTGCATTTTTGAAGAAGATCATTTTCGTCTTTCCATCCATTTATATCAGGGGGATTTGCGATATTACATCAAAGATTACAAAAAGTATGATTATCTCATTCAGGAAAAAAGAATTGTACCCAAAAGTCTTTCAAAGTATGTAGACAAATCCCAGAAAGAACCCGCAACACCGCAAAATTGTTACCTTATCCAAAATGGTTGTTTTTTAGCTCTTCCACATAAATATCCTTACGCCCAGGATGTTCATCATTTTTGCAAGGATAGTTCTGATAAGCAGGAATATATGCTTTACAATGAAGCGATATGTGATGCAGCGTTTTGGACACAGTATGTTACTTATCTTTTGGAACAAATAATAAGATAATCTTTTGTCTGAATAGGTTCTGACGATGCCCGGCGGTGTGCCTCCCTTCCACAGAAAATATGGCATCAATTTTTAGGCTGTCTAAGGCAGCCAAAAAATTGGCCAGATTATTTTCTCTGGAACGGTGGACACCTGCCATGCATAAAGTCAAGGCAAGAGCCAGATAAATGGACAATAAAAAA
>CAMEWP010000105.1 GCA_945946605.1 uncultured Pseudobutyrivibrio sp.
GACCTGCACCCTTTCCAGGGGTGTCCCTTCGGCCAGCTTGGGTACTTCTCCAAGTTGCTCGATCATATCGAACATATTCATATATAATAGATGATTGGCTTCCCACGGAAGATATCATCAGCGGAGAGAGTGGGATTCGAACCCACGCGCCCTTGCGGACAAACGGTTTTCAAGACCGCCTCGTTATGACCACTTCGATATCTCTCCATGTCACCGCCATTTTTGGCACGAATCTTATTCTATCATTGAAGATTCTCTATGTCAACAAGTTTTTTTATTTTTTTGCATTTTTTTGCATTTTCTCTGTGTCCTATTTATCCCGGCTACTGTCAACGTCATCTTCCTGCTCCAGTGACTGCAGAATATACTCCGCCTGAACAAGGTCTTCCGGTGTTGTTACCTTTATATTATGATAACTGCCTTCTATCAGTTTAACCGGAACATCCGTCATCTGTTCTGCCACCATGGCATCATCTGTAACACAAATCCGCTCCTGCCGCATCAAAGCTTCATAAGCATTCTTTATCAGGTTTGTCTCAAAACACTGGGGCGTCTGCACGCTCCATACCTTACTTCGATCCGGGGTGTCTGACACAAACCCCTTCTCTCCTGCGATCTTAATGGTGTCCTTTACCGGCATTCCCACAACAATGGCACCATAACGTTCCACTTCTTCCATGGAGCGCTGGATAATATCATCCGTCACAAAAGCCCTGGCACTGTCATGTATCATGACATACTGCCCCGAAACAACAGAAAGCCCCGCATAAACGGAGTCATACCTCTCTTTTCCGCCTTCTATAATATGCGTCACTTTACGGATATGATATTTATCTACAATCTCTTTTTGGCAATAAGGGATCTCCCCCGGTGCCACAACAAGGATGATCTCATCCACAGCACTTTTATCGAATGCCTCCAGAGAATATACCATCAGCGGCTTGCCGCGCAATGGAAGATATTGTTTCGCCACAGCAGCACCCATGCGCTTTCCGGATCCCGCCGCCAATATAATTGCTGAAAATCTGATTTCTTCACCCATCATCCTTTTCTCCCTGCAATTCTCCCTGCAATTCTCCCTGCAATTCTCCCTGTAACTTATCTCCCGCTACGTTCATCTCTTACCGAGTTTTCCTCTCGCCAGGATTCTCTTTCGTCCTATTTTATCTCTCGCCAAGTTTCAGATTGGGAACCGCATTCAGATCCCATCCGTCCCTCTTTCCCTGCAGAAATTCATAATACGCTGCAGCACCTATCATGGCAGCATTATCTGTGCAAAGGATTGGCGATGGATGGTAGAATTTTACCCCTTTCTTTCTGCAGGCATCCTCCATGGCGCTGCGCAGAGTACCATTTGACGCCACGCCTCCTGCGATGGCAAAGGTATCCATGCCAAACTCATCAATTGCCCGCATTGCATGATCCACCAGGGAATCGATGACTGCCTTCTGAAAAGAAGCTGCGATATCCGCCTCGTTATAGCTCTCTCCCTTCATCTTTGCTCCATTAATATAATTCAGCACGGCGGATTTCAGGCCGCTGAAGCTGAAATCATAGGGATCATCTGCCATTTTGGGGCGCGGGAATGCAATGGCCTGGGGATTTCCTTCCTTGGCCTTCTGTTCAATCTTAGGTCCACCGGGATAACCCAGTCCAATGGCTCTTGCCACCTTGTCAAAAGCTTCTCCCGCCGCATCATCCCTGGTGCGGCCCAAAATCTCGTATACACCGTAATCCGCCACTTTCACAAGATGTGTGTGGCCGCCAGATACCACAAGGCAAAGGAATGGCGGCTTCAGATCTTTATTTTCGATATAATTTGCACTGATATGTCCCTCAATATGGTGTACACCGATCAGGGGCAGATCTTTTGCAAAAGCAATGGCTTTCGCCTCAGCAACACCCACAAGCAATGCCCCCACAAGTCCCGGACCGTAGGTAACGGCAATGGCATCCAGATCATCCAGTGTAGTGTCTGCCTCTTTCAAGGCTTCTGTTATCACCTGATTGATGCGCTCCGTATGCTTCCTTGAAGCAATTTCCGGCACTACTCCTCCATACAGGGTGTGCAGCGGTATCTGGGTAGAGATCACGTTGCTGCGCACATCCCTTCCGTTGACTACAACTGCTGCCGCCGTCTCATCACAGGAGCTTTCTATTGCAAGTATTTTTATCTCTTTTTCATCCATCTTGTCACTTCGCCTCATTATCTGTTAAGATCACTCATCTATAAAATCCAGTTCTTTCGTCTTTCCGTCCTTTCCCAGATGTGCATTGGCAAAAATTTCACGCACCTGGGGCATATAACTCCGGTGATTTGTCAGAGACGGGCTGAAATGAGTCAGCCACAATTCCTCAACCCCGGCATCCTTCGCCATCTGGGCAGCTTCATAAAATGTCATGTGCTTATACTGTCTGGCCTTTGCCAGTTTTTCTTTTTCCGCATACATTCCTTCGCACACAAAGAGATCCGCGCCTCTGGCATTGGCTACGATCCGTTCTGTGGGACGGCTGTCTGTACAGTAGGCCACCTTGATTCCCTTACGCTTAGGACCCATCACCATTTCAGGTGTATAGACTGCCCCCTCCCAGGAAACAGTATTTCCCTTCTGAAGGGAATTCCACATTTGTACAGGAAGCCCAAGATTTTTCGCCCGCTCCACATCAAACTTTCCGGCTCTCGGGATTTCTATCGTATATCCGTAACATGTCACATTATGCTGCACTCTGTACGCATGGATATGATATCCCTGAATTTCAAAGGACTCCTCCGCCTCAGATAATTCCCGGTATTCTATGGGAAAGGGGAGTTCCGGTGCGATCATCCGCAGCGCAGTGACAACCCGCTCTAAGCCCTTGGGCCCGATCATCACAACGGGTTCTGTTCTTTCTGCGTTGCCCATGGTAAGAAGCAGTCCCGGAAGACCGCTGATATGATCCGCATGATAATGGGTAAAACAAATGATACCAATGGGTTTCGGGCTCCAGCCTTTTTCCTTCATGGCAATCTGTGTACCTTCCCCACAGTCGATCAACAGATCATTTCCATTATATCTCATCATCAAAGAAGTAAGCCATCGGTTGGGCAGGGGCATCATTCCCGCAGTCCCAAGCAAACATACATCTAACATTATCTACTCCTCAATCGATTTTTCACATAATTCCAAATGCATCACCACAGCATCCTCCTGTGGGTGCTCATAAAAACGGGGACGAACCCCATCCCTGACAAAACCGCAGTGTTCATAAAGGCACCTGGCCGGTTCATTGCTCTTGCGAACCTCCAGATAAATTCTTTTTACTCCCTGCTGTACCGCCATACGGCCTGCCGACAGCAAAAGAGCCTGCGCGATCCCTTTTCTGCGGTGTTCCTGGTCCACCGCAATGGTAGGAATCTCTCCCTCATCTGCTGCTGTATACAGCACACAATACCCGGAAAGATCCTCCGTCACAAGAAAGATCACCCCAGGCTGGCGCAAAGCATCCCGAAATCCCTCCTCACTCCAGGGATCCGGTATGCTGGATTTCTCAATTGCTGCAATTTTTGCAATGTCCTGCTCCGTGGCAGGGCGGATCTTAATTCTGTGTGCCGCTGTTTCTTTCTGCATTTTCCCGTTCCATCCGTTCCCGCTCCGCCTGGGATACCCTGAGGTATTCCGGCGCATGTTCTGCCGCGGAAACATATCTGCCTTCTTTATAATACTGCATTCCCAACACCGCCACAGAGGCTGCGCTCTGGCGGTTTCTGTGAGCCGGCGCAAATACATAGGGCACACAGCAGTTTTGCTGAATATATTCTGTGAAAACAGGCACACCATCTCCTGTAAAGATCACCTTGTGATCTTTCTCATTGACAGCATTTATTGCTTCGTCTATTCCAATGGCACACTGGGGCAGCACCGTCTCCAGCCCATCATCCGCAAACCGGTAAATACCGGTGTAAACCTGATTTCTCCTTGCATCCATCATAGGACAGACATAGCAGTCTGTCCCCCAGAGCTGATATGCCAGGGCATCCACGGTGGGAACCGGAACAATGGGACGATCCAGTGCCAGTCCCAAACCCTTTGCTGTAGCGGAGCCGATACGAAGGCCTGTAAAAGAACCGGGGCCGGCAGCCACGGCAATGGCATCGATGGTGGTAAGATCCAGTTCCAGCATTTTCCTTATTTCATCCATCATAGGAAGCAGTGTCTGGGAATGTGTCTTCTTGTAATTTGTGGTGTACTCCGCCACCAGAGTATCGTCCTCCACCAGCGCTACACTGGCCACCAGTCCCGAACTGTCCAATCCTAATATTTTCATGATCTGTCACCCTTCTTTCCGTATATTACAATTCTTCCAGGGTAATCCTGCGATAATCAAATCCTTTTTCCAGGTCCTTTTCGATGCGGATCTCTGTGCGCCTCTTTGGAAGAATATCTTCGATCAGATTTGCCCACTCGATGAGGCTTAAACCTTCACCGTATACATAGTCCTCAAATCCTATCTCGTCCATTTCCTCCACATCACCGATACGGTAAACATCAAAGTGATAAAAAGGCATACGACCGCTGTCATATACCTGTACAATGGTAAAGGTAGGGCTGCAGATGGGCTCATCTATCTCAAGTCCCCGGGCAATCCCCTGGGTGAAGACCGTCTTACCCACACCAAGATCTCCTATTAATGTAATAACATCCCCCGGATGGGCCCCCTGACCGATCTGATATCCCAACTGTTCTGTTTCTTCCGGGCTGTTTGTTTCTATTATCATATCTCATCCCTCTTGTCTGCCACAAGCCGACTTTTTATTTTAAATGAAGGCGGTAATCCTCCACCTTATCCCTGAAAACTCCATACACTGCATCTTTTTGATCGGCAATGCACTCCAATGGTACCACATAGGCATTTACACGATTGCTGTAGATCAGCAGCTGGTGTTTATTGGTCACCACTTTATAGATCATATCCCAGGGCAGTGTCGCTGTCTCATCCGAGGTATCCGTTGCCACAACAACGCCTTCCTCTGTCAGCTCATATGTCAGAACTCCCTGAAGGACATCGGACAAAGCAATCTGACGCTTGGATCGCATTTTCAGACTGACGGGCATATAAAAAAGGAAAATTGCCGCAAACGCGAGATAGATCACAATATTCTGTGTTCCAAGCCGATCCCGGCACACATAAGTCACCAGTAAGATCACAATGGCTACCACAATAGAAAGGATCCCCTGAGCAGATGTGTATGCATGGTACATATTAAAACGGTACATATCCTTATCACTTAATTTTACCTGAAATTTGATTGGCATAAGCAAGTCCTCTCCTATTCATTCTGACTTTTTATTATCAGCACATTATACCATTCTTCCCCAAAATACACAAATCAATTTCCCCTTTTTCACATGATCCATTCCCGGCAGAAAAGCCAGTGTTTTTACCGAGCCTTCACACCCTTTAAAATGGGAGAAATCTTTTTATATACCAGCATGGTGATGGCAACGGAAAACAGTGCCTTCGCAAAGTTAAATGGTACATTGAAGATCAGAAGGCATTTCCACAGTTCATCTGCCGCCGGCAGAATTGCCTGATAAGCTGCCACAATGGTTTCTAACGGCATAAAATTCTCATACACCGGATAGACAAAGAAATAGTTGGAAGGGAAACTGATCAGGGACATGATCACAGCTCCTGCCAGAGATCCTATCAGCGCTCCCTTTTTTGATTTCATTCTTTTGTAAACCCAGCCGGCAGGCATGACAAAAAATGCACCCAGAATAAAATTGCTGATCTCCCCCACACCTCCTGTGGTGGTGATGGTCAGATGCAGCAGATTCTTGATCAGGCAGATCAGCACGCCGCAGCCCGGTCCCATGGCAAAGGATCCGATCAGCGCCGGAAGTTCCGACAGATCTAGTTTGATAAAAGACGGCATGATGGGTATGGAAAATTCCAGAAACATCAGGACAAATGCCACTGCAGAAAGCATGGCGGTCACCGTCAGATACCGGACATTCATGGATGCCTTTTTTGCGCAGGTTGTTTTGGTTGCTGTTGTGTTGTTTGTGCTCATACTGTAAACACTCCTTTTCCTATTGATTTTTATTTAGGAAAGATCGGTTGCGGTAAGCTGCAAAAGACATACAAAAAAATAAACCCCGGATACACCAACACGGTATCCGGGGTAAATATACGCGCAGATTCAGCTTATCTTCTCTCATCCAGACTGTACTGTCGGTACCGGAGTCTCACCGGTTCAACTGCCATGGCAGGTCACGGACTTATGTATCTGTGATACAATCACCGTCGGTCGGGAATTTATGCTGCGGCATCCCATGCCGGAACATATCACCCTGCCCCGAAGAATTCCTATTACGCTACCTAGTATATGCATATGATATCCAATTGTCAAGCCGCTGCTATTTTTTGTGTTGCTATTTTTTTGTTACTATTTTTTGATCTTCATGGTCAGGGCGATCTTCTGTTTTTTCACATCCACATCCAGAACCTGGACTTCCACCACATCCCCTACAG
>CAMEWP010000106.1 GCA_945946605.1 uncultured Pseudobutyrivibrio sp.
TCGATGACACCGATACCGTATTTCTTCTGCAGTTCTTTCAGCGCTTCCACCATCTTGCCATACTGTTCACTGTCATACTTTGTTCCGGTATAGAACATCACCGGACAATTCCAGGTCTGTTTTGCATAGCAGATAATGTATTCCATGGCACCGATCACTGTTGTGGTGTCAAAATCTTCCAGATTTGTTGAGTCACTGATCTCACCCATGGGCTGACCGCCTGTGGCGTCGTTGGTAGACAGCTGGCAAATAAACAGATCTGCCTTCTCGTTAGGATCAATATTGTTGATCATACGCTGAATATAAGACTGATTGCCCGTGTCTACCAGTGTGGTTCCGGAAACCGCCTCTTTGGTGTAGGTGGTATTATTTCTCTTTGCTATGTACTCCACAAAACTTGCCTGGCGGCTGGCAGAGCCGTAAGTTACGGAAGATCCCAGGTAAATGATATTTTTTCCATTTAAAATGTTGGGCTCATTTACCTCCACATTTTCCGGATCATACTCCGGTTTTGTATTTACCGCAATGGTATTTAATTTCTTCTCCATAAAGGGAACGATCCATTTCAAATATCCCGTTCCGGTAGGATGTTTATCATCTGCCATATAACTATCCTTCTTGGGCGAACCCAGCAAAAACCATGCACAAATCTTATCGCATCCCCACTTGCTCTCCAGATTCCACATAGCCTGCACCAGCTTAGTATAATCTCCATCTCCATTATTTACATTGCTGAAAAATACCACCGGAATCCCCCAGGTCTGCTGTACATATCCTGCAATGTATTCCATGGCACCGATAGTTGTGGTGGTATCAAGGTTCTCAAGATCTGTAGACGCACTGATGTCTCCGGCCTTTACGCCCTGTTCCACATCCGCAAAGGGAATTTCGCACAAGAAAAGGTCAAACTTTGCCTCTGTGTCCATCTTCTTCAGACGGGGAATGTAGGAATCCTCCCCTGTGTCCGCCATGGTAGAGTCCGCCTTTGTCTCTTTCACATAGCTGCCCTGATTTCTCTTGGCAATGTATTCCACAAAAGATACATTTTTGTTTGCCGTTCCTTCCATGACAGAAGAACCAAGATAGGCAATGTTCAGTCCAGTCAAAGGATTTTCCTCTCTTACCTCCACAGTATCCGGATCAATGTAGGTATCCTTTGCCTCCGGCGCCTTCTCACCCTCGTCCTTGCTGCCGCATCCGGTAATGGCTGCTACGTTAAACACCATAAGCAGTGCCAGTATCAGACTAACGCTTCGCTTTTTCCAATTGTTCATTCGTTTTACCCTCCTTTGATATTATATATCTAAAAATCAGTATAAAACACGAATTTTCTATTGTCTAATACCACACGCAAGCATACTTATAATGTTAAAGTTATATAGATGGTCCTTCTTTTCCTTTCTCCACAAAAAATTCCCGCAACAGATCCATACACTGTTTCTGCTCCCGGGTCAGATATCGGTTTTGGGGATAACGCAGACAGATGGTACGCTGAATATGGCAATCCTTTACCCTTCGCATAACTACCTTATCTCCCGCAAAAGATTTCCAGGAAATTGCCGGCACAAAGGCAATTCCCTGCCCATCCCCCAACAGTTCCCGCATCAGATTGGGATTATCCACCCAGATGGTGATATTGGAAGAAAATCCCATTTGTGCCAGATGCTCTCCGATTTCTTCTCCCAGCATCCAACGCTCATTCAGCCCGATAAATTCCTCTTCTCTCAGGTCATCCAACAGAATTTTTTCCTGTCCTGCCAGATCAAAAGAAGACGGCACAGCCAGCAGGATGTCCTCCGTAAATAATTTTTCCAGGATCATCCCGTCCTGTACTCTACAATCCTGTTCTTTACAGCCTTCTTCTGTGAAAGGATCTCCGTCCACAGCCGTCACACCAATATTCTGGCTCTTTTGCAGATCATCCAGCCACTGAAAGACCCGATAGGAAACCTCCGGCGTGCGGGAGCGCAAAAATTTAAGGAGTTCCGGCAGATACATAGAGCCGCAACCCATCACAAAAGAAACTTCTCGGTGTGCCTTCTGCAGGGATTCCTCCGTTTTTGTTTTAGCATCCATCAGGATCCGGTTCACCTGAAGACTGGCCTCATACAGAATCCCACCTGCTTCATTCAGCACGATCTTTTTCCCGCTGCGATCAAACAGCGGACAGCCCCACTCATCCTCCAGCCGCTTGATGGTCTGGCTCAATGCCGGCTGGGAAATGTACAATGCTTTCGCCGCCGCGGACATATTTTCCCGTCGTGCCACTTCCATAAAGCACCGCAGCTGGTTGTATTCCAATTTAGCCAGTAAGGTACTTCTGTTTTCCATGTATTCCCGTTCCTGTTCCATGTGTTATCTCCTTTTTTATTTTCCGAGACTACGTTGCGATATTTATTTGTATTATTTTATTCGCAGCATTTATTTGCAATATTTTGAATTATTTTAATATTCTGGTGCGTTTTGAGGAAGTGCTCCAGGCGTATGCACCCCAGTGGTGGTCCCTTTCCGGAAAGACTTGCAATTTGGCCAATTTCCCCAGGGGACTTAGAGCGCACAAGTGAGGCGGCCGCAGTTTGGCAAAGCGCCAACCCTAAGGTTGGCGACGCTTGACAAGCAAGGACGATATCCACCGAACGGGTGCGCTCTTAGCCCCCCTGGAAATTGCTGCCACGCATGGACTTCCGGGAAGGGACCGCTGCTGAGACGAATGCGCCGTCAGGATATCCTCCAGCCACCAAAAGTATTGCCCGATAGATTCCAAAAGATGTCAAAATAAGGAAGACATTTCTTATAACTTTCACATTATAATAATATAGCACATCTATATTTGAAAAGCCATAGAAGAAAAGACTATAATGAAGTATCATATAAACAAAAATATCACAAGGAAGCAATGTGACTTGCAAAAGGAGGTTTTTACAATGGAGATGGAACAGATGTCTCAGGAACAAATGGAAATGATGAAAAAAGTAGGGGACTCAATGCAGAAGCAGTCCCGCATGGAGCGGGAGAAAAAAGTAAAGAATTATGCCCAGTTAAATGAAATTGCCAAAAAAGGCGGCGTTCTCTTTACCGGATCTTCCCTTATGGAACAGTTCCCCATCTGCGAAATGTGCATGAGTGCCGGCATCGACAAGGTGGTTTACAATCGTGGAATCGGCGGATTTACCACTGTGGATTTTCTGGAAAATATCGGCGTTCAGCTGCTGGATCTGGAACCTTCCAAAGTTTTCATCAACATCGGCACCAACGATATGAATCCCCAGTTTGGCGAGGACTGGATGGACAAGCTTCTGACCAACTACCGCAGCATTCTGACACAGTTGAAAAATAAGCTTCCCGACACCGAAGTTTATATGATGGCTTACTATCCCATCAATGACGCCCTGCCCGGAGCACCCTTTTATATGTCTCATATTTTCTCTGTCCGCTCCAACAAAAATCTGGATCTGGTCAATGAGAAAATGGCAGATCTGGCGACAGAATTCGGATATCATTTTATCAATGCAAACGATGGCCTCACCGATGAAAACGGCGTGTTAAAGGCAGAATACACCATAGAGGGCATGCATATGTACACCGACGCTTACAAACATGTATTTAATAACTTAAAGGAGTACATCTAATGTCCATTGCTTTTATACTGCTGCAGCAGATCATCACCATGTTTCTTCTGGTATCCGTAGGTTACCTGATGTTTCGCTGCAAAAAGATTTCCCCTGAAGGATCAAAATCTCTGGGCAACATTTTAATATACCTTTCCCTGCCCTGCGTTATCATCAAAAGTTTTCTGGTGGAACGCACCGGTGAGGCTCTGAAAGGTTTACTGATCAGCGCACTGGCTGCTGCCCTGGTACTGGCAGTGTCCATCCTGATCTCCCGCATTTTTTTCAAAAAGGATCCCATCGCAGGCTTTGCCTCCGCATTTTCCAATCCGGGATTCTTCGGTATTCCGCTGATCACAGCCAGCATCAGCGAGGGAGCCGTTTTCTACATTGCTGCCTTCATCGCTTTTCTGAATATGCTTCAGTGGACTTACGGTGTGAGTATCCTCACCGCAGACAAAAAAAAGGAAAAGGGAGGCGCACCTCTCATTTCCGTAAAAAAAATTGTGACAGCGCCTTTTATGGTAGCCATCATCATCGGTTTGTTCTTTTTCCTCAGCGGACTTAAGATGCCTGCCATCCTCAATTCCTGCATTAATTTTATAGCAGGACTGAACACACCACTGGCCATGTTTACCATTGGCATTTACCTGGCACAGACGGATATCGCAGCAATGTTTCGCCGCAAATCCCTGTACCTGGTTTCCCTGGTACGACTGGTGATCATTCCGGTGGTAAGTTTTGGTT
The DNA here is from genome assembly GCA_945946605.1 of uncultured Pseudobutyrivibrio sp. GTDB lineage: Bacteria > Bacillota > Clostridia > Lachnospirales > Lachnospiraceae > Pullilachnospira_A. The sequence continues at coordinate 4,356 of CAMEWP010000106.1, forward strand.
TGCTGTGCCTGATGCCCGGCGTCAACACAGAATTAAGGCTTGCACTGCTCATTGCTTCTGCCTGTCCGGTGGGATCCAATGTAGCCGTGTATGCCCAGCTCCATGATCAGGACTACCCCTATGCGGTGGAAACCGTTGTGATCTCCACCATGTTTTCCCTGATCACTATTCCACTGCTGATGCAGCTGGCATATCTTTGCTGGTAAAACAATTTCGATTTCGTTTGTTTTCACGGACGACATTTGTTGCTTTGAATAAGACACTCGGTTCAGTTTGATACCGGGTGTCTTTTGTTTGCCCCCCCTTCAGCAAAAAAATCTATTCCAAACCACAAATTATTTAGATGATAGTATTTCAATAAACTCATGCCGTTTCATTGCATCTTCTTTGGATGTATAAAACTCTATTCCATCCAAAGGTTTTCGTGTTTTTCTCCAGTTCTCTGGATGCTGGACAATCTCCCTGAAACACCTCGCAAGATAGTAACAATTTCTGTCTTTGTCAATGTAACAGATCGGCGCATCGCCGTGTAGATCGCTCCGTTCTCCTACTGTGCCAATATAGCCACCTTGACTGTCTATTGCAACGATGTCTATGAAGGGAATCGTATAAAAATCAACAGAAGGGATATCATCATCAAAAATAAAATGAAAATCATATAAATCAGCATATCTCTGATATTCAGGATTCTTATCTTTGACAGGCATAGAATAAATGGTTGTACCTGCTGGCACAATTTCTGCGTCCTTCGCAAACAAAGCTGTACACCCAGCTTCGGTCATATCCATGTATAATTTTTTCATCGTTTATCCCCTCCGGCGAATTCTGAAATCTTCCCGTCTTCTCTCATAGATCAGATCACATTCATCACCAGGCGGTCTCTGTCCCTGCGCTCCATCCGGTCAAGAGTCCGTCTTGCCCTGGCGTAGGTGTTACGGTTGATACTGATGACACACACCTCGCTGGCACCATGATACTCCTCTCTCCGAAAGAAAGGAACATGCTTCCAGTTCTTGGTGAAAGGGATCGCATCCTGCACCAGCAGGTCCGTGGTCCGATTGCTGACACGATGATTAGTGGTCCTGCAAAGAACCACATCCTTATTGACCTTTTTCCCCATCTTCATTCTTCTTTTCATCCCATCATCCTCCGTTTACTTGCTCTTCTTCCGCTACTCATTCACAATCCGCTATTCGCTCTTCTTCCGCCACTCGATCACGGTATGCCATCCAATCACGATCCGCTACTCGATCACAATCCGTACACGCTTCCCCATGCCGGCCGCTGCCTTCACCAGAAAGTCCAGGGAAGGATTATATGTCCCGCTCTCCATTCTGGAAATATTGGAAGTGCGGGTCCCGATCCTTTCTGCCAAAGTCTGCTGGGTCAGACAGCTTTCCTTTCTGGCCTGCTTCATCTGCCTAGCAATCTCCCGCCGGGCTGCCGCATTGGCTTCCGGTACAATTCCGTCCTCATATCTCTGTTTCAAATCTTCCCCTCCTCTCCCCCTGTTTTCTACTGCTTTTATATTATCATATATGATAACTTTTTACAAGAAAAAACGGCTGCAAAATCAACAGAAAAGAGAATACTCAGCGGACGATTGGAGGACTTTGGGCGGATTCCTGGGATGGAACTCGATCTAGGCGGACTCGATCCAGGTGGACTTGATCCAGGCGGACTCGATCCAGGTGGAATTACCTACTGAAATATTCTAATGGTCGATTGGTAGGTATAATTTTCAAAAACAGACGATGACATACCTATCAAACAATGAAAACATAAAATCAGTAGGTAGAAAAACAGGAATAGAGCCAGAGTGTTACCTGCTGAGAATCGGATATAGCAAGCTGGTAGGTAACCGGATAAAGCAAGCTGGCAGGTAACCGATGGAAAGTGTAAGTATTTCGGTCACACTGGAAGGAATTGGGAGGAGATTACCTACTGAAATATTCTGATGGTCGATTGGTAGGTATAATTTTCAAAAACAGTCGATGGCATACCTATCAAACAATGAAAACGTAAAATCAGTAGGTAAAAAAACAAAATAGAGCCAGAGTATTACCTACTGAGCGCCTGATAAAAAATGTTGGTAGGTAACCGGATAAAATAAGCTGGTAGGTAACCGGATATAGCAAGCTGGTAGGTAACCGCACC
>CAMEWP010000107.1 GCA_945946605.1 uncultured Pseudobutyrivibrio sp.
TAAACCCAGGGGCATAGTGTGTACGGCGGAGAAAAGGGAGAAGGATAACATTGTTGATTTTCTGAAGTATCCTCAACGCATCTACCCTGTAGGGAGACTGGATAAGGAATCCCACGGTCTGATCCTTATGACAAATCAGGGAGAACTGGTAAATCAGATCTTAAAAGGCAGCAATTATCACGAAAAAGAATATATTGTACGGGTGGACCGCCCGGTGGATGCAGAATTTATCCGGCATATGTCAGAGGGAGTTTACCTTCCCGATCTGGATCGGACCACCAGACGGTGCAAGGTGCGAAAACTGGACCGCAACAGCTTTTCCATTGTGCTGACTCAGGGATGGAACCGACAGATCCGCCGAATGTGTGAAGCCTGTGGATACCGGGTTCGGGATCTGGAGAGAATACGTATTATGAACCTTAGGCTGGGAGATCTGCCGGAGGGGAAATATCGTCCTCTGGATGATGCGGAATACCGTAAACTCATGGATATGCTGAAAGACAGGTCAAATTTTAAAAAGATATAAAAGATATAAAATGAGAAATGGGGGATAGGAATGAACCCGGAAGAACAGATCAGACAACTGAGAGAACAGATAGAATATCACAGCAATCGTTATTATAATATGGACGAGCCGGAGATCACCGACTATGAGTACGATATGCTGATGCAGCAGCTGAAGGCTTTGGAGAAGGAATATCCTCAGTTTGCAGATGATACTTCACCAACCAGGAAGGTAGGCGGTACTGCAAAAAGGGAGGCCGGTGTTCTGGTAAGACATAATGTGCCGATGCTGAGCCTGCAGGATGTCTTTTCAAAGGAGGAAGTATTCGCCTTTGTGGAGGAAATGAGTGAGAAACTGGACCATCCGCAGTTTGTGGTAGAATATAAGATTGATGGGTTATCCATGACTCTTCGCTATGAGCAGGGAGACCTTGTAATGGCGGAGACCAGAGGGGACGGGATCAATTTTGGCGAGGATGTAACGGAAAATGCCCGTCAGATCCCGGATGTGATAAAACATCTTTCAGATGCGCCGGAGTATCTGGAGATCCGGGGCGAGGTTTACATGAAGAATGCGGACTTCGACCAGGTTAATGCCATGCAGGAACTGCTTGGGAAAAAGGGCTTCGCCAATCCCAGAAATTGTGCAGCCGGAACCCTGCGGCAGTTGGACAGCAAGGTGGTAAGGGAACGCAGACTGTCCATGTTTATTTTTAATCTGCAGCAGGTGCGGGGCAGAGAATTTTCTACCCATACCCAGGCGTATGAATATATGAAATCCCAGGGCATTCCCGTGATTGAACGGTACCGGGTGTGTGAAAGTGCCCAGGAAGTGTGGGATGCTATCTGCGCCATAGGCGAGGAACGGGGGGATCTGCCCTATGACATTGACGGTGCTGTGGTAAAGATCAATGACTATGCCCAAAGACAGATGCTTGGTGCCACCACAAAGGTACCAAGATGGGCTATTGCCTACAAGTATCCGCCTGAGGAAAAAGAAACCAAACTTTTAGATATCGAGCTTTCTGTAGGCCGAACCGGAAGGATTACCCCTACAGCTGTGTTTGAGCCTATCCGGCTCTGCGGTACCAGTGTTTCCAGAGCGACACTTCATAACCAGGATTTTATCAATGACCTGGATATTGGGATCGGTGATACCATTGTAGTATATAAATCCGGTGAGATCATACCAAAAGTGAAGCGGGTGGTAAAAGAGAAGCGTCCGGAGGGCGTGCACACTTTTGTGCTGCCGGATACCTGTCCGGTATGCGGTGCGCCTGCTCAGCGGGAGGAGAATACAGCGGATCTGAAGTGTACTTCACCTAACTGTCCGGCTCAGCTGGAACGTCATATCATTAATTTTGTGGGACGGGATGCCATGGATATGAAGGGGTTTGGTGCCGTATATATCCAGGAACTGGTGCGTCTGGGATATCTGAAGGATATCGCTGATGTCTTCCATTTGAAAGATCATCGTCAGGAACTTATCGATGCAGGAATCATCGAGAAAGAAAAAAATACCAATAAACTGCTGGCAGTTATAGAGTAATCCAATAAAAAAGATGCCTCCTGCCTTTTGACACGACTGGGAATCCCAAATGTGGGAAAGGCAGCGGCAAAAACACTGCTTCATCATTTCCATTCCATTGATGCTGTGGCAGCGGCAGATGTGGAACAGTTAAAAGAAGTGGAAGACATTGGAGAAATCAGTGCCCGTGGCATTATGAATTTCTTCCGAAGTCCTTCCACGGAAGAACTGCTGCAGCGGCTGCGGGCAGCAGGTGTCAATATGCAGGAACTGAAGCAGGAAGGTACGGACGAGTCCCTGGCTGGCAAGACCTTTGTCATTACCGGTACGCTGCCGACAATGGATCGTAAGGCTGCCGGGGAACTGATCCAGCGTCACGGAGGTAAGGTGACAGGGGCTGTATCCAAAAAGACCACATATCTGGTGGCAGGGGAAAGTGCCGGAAGTAAACTGGATAAAGCCCTTGCTTTGGGAATTCCGGTTCTTTCCGAAGAGGAATTGCTTAGTCTGATAGAAAACGAGGTGGCAAAACATGCCGATTAAGACACAAAGTGATCTGCCTGCAAAGGCGATCTTAGAACATGAAAATATATTTGTGATGGATGAAAACAGGGCAATGCATCAGGATATCCGTCCCATAGAGATCGGTATCCTGAATCTGATGCCTTTGAAAGAAGATACGGAGCTGCAGCTGCTGCGGTCCCTATCCAATACACCCCTTCAGGTGGATGTGACTTTTCTGACAGTGGAAAGTCATGAGTCAAAAAATACATCCAAGAGTCATCTGAACAAATTTTACCAGAACTTCAGTGAGGTAAAAGATACCTATCTGGATGGTCTGATCATTACCGGAGCGCCGGTGGAACTGTACGAATATGAAGAGGTGGATTACTGGAATGAACTGTGTGAGATCATGGAGTGGACCAAAACCCATGTAACCTCCACCCTGCATATCTGCTGGGGTGCCCAGGCAGGTCTTTATTATCATTACGGCATACCAAAACATGTGATGGATTCCAAGATCTTCGGGGTATTTGAACATCATGTACATAATCGCAAAGAGCCTCTGGTGAGAGGCTTTGACGATTACTTTATGGCACCCCATTCCCGCCATACTTATGTGGCCACAGAGGATATTGCAGCCTGTGAGGATCTGGTGATACTGGCCCAGTCGGATGAGGCGGGAGTATTCCTATGCATGTCCAAAGACGGAAGCAGAATTTTTGTGATGGGACATCCGGAGTATGATCGTGTGACGCTGGATAAAGAGTATCGCAGGGACAAGGACAAGGGAATGGATATTGCACTTCCGGTAAATTATTATCCGGATGATGACGACACCAAAAAGCCCATGCTTCAGTGGAGAAGTCATGGCAATATGCTTTATACAAACTGGCTGAATTATTATGTGTACCAGCGGACACCCTATGATCTGTACGAGAAGTCCAGAAAAGAAAATTAGACTTTTACTTGACAATGAATTCTGATATAATATGGCTATCAATATGTAGGAGGCAGGTATCATGGCAGATGAAAGAAAGAGTTTTATGATAAAAGATGATGAAAACGGCGGCGTTCATATTACAGACGAAGTGCTTGCTACCATCGCCGGCCTGGCGGCAGCAGAAGTAGAGGGAGTAGCTTCCCTGACAGGAGGTCTTACCTCAGATGCCATCAGCAAAGCCGGTATAAGTAAACTTTCCAAGGGTGTGAGAATCCTGGCAGAAGGAGAAGATATCATTGCGGTCCGCCTTTCTTTAGATATGAAGTACGGATATGAGATCCCGAAGGTTTGCAAAAAGGTGCAGGAGAAGGTTAAGAGCGCAGTGGAGAATATGACCGGTATTACTGTATCCGGCGTGGATATCCGCATTGCTACTGTCAATATGTCTGAGGAATAAGTTTTTCTTCTGTTTCCGGAGAAAATGGAGTATAATAAAGGGTGTCTGTTTTAGACACCCTTTTATCATAGTTGAAAGTAAGGAGTTGTTATGACCAGAAGAGAAATCAGAGAAGAAATATTTAAAATCATTTTCCAGATAGAGTTCCATGACAGTGAGGAACTTCCGGAGCAGTTGGAGATGTTCCTTGCTGATGAGACGGGACTGGATGAAGATCAGGAGTATGTGGAGCAGAAATGCAAAGATCTGATGGACAAGGTGCCCCAGATCGATGAACTGATCAATGAGAATGTCAGCGGATGGAAGACCAGCCGTATGTCAAAGGTGGATCTGTCCATTATCCGTCTGGCCGTATATGAGATGAAATACGAAGAACTGCCCAGAGGAATTGCCATCAACGAGGCAGTGGAGATCGCAAAGAAATACAGTGGAGAGCAGTCTGCCTCCTTCGTAAACGGGGCACTGGCTAAGATATCATGAACAACCAGAATATCTATTCTGTAGCCCAGGTCAATGCGTATATTCATCGGATGTTTTCAGAGGATTTCCTGCTGAAGAGGGTTATGGTAAAGGGAGAGGTTTCCAATTGTAAATACCATTCTTCCGGCCATATTTATTTTACCCTGAAGGACAGGAATGCCTCCATGGCGGCGGTGATGTTTGCCGGAAGCAGGAGACAGGGACTGAAGTTTCCCATGAAAGACGGAGACCAGGTGGTGGTGACCGGGTCCATCGAAGTGTATGAGAGGGATGGACGGTATCAGATCTATGCCAGGGAGATCACAAAGGAAGGAAGAGGTGATCTCTATGAGGAGTTTTTGCGCCGCAAGGCAGAACTGGCAGAAATGGGAATGTTTGATGCTGCCTACAAGAAACCTATCCCTAAATATGCATCCAGAATCGGTGTTGTGACAGCCCCTACCGGGGCGGCGATCCGGGATATTATCCAGATAGCAAAACGCAGGAATCCTTTTGTGGAGATTATTCTGTATCCGGCACTGGTACAGGGGGAAGGGGCTCTTGCCAGCGTGATCTCCGGTATCAGAACATTGGATGCCATGGGATTGGATGTGCTGATCGTAGGACGGGGAGGCGGATCCATCGAGGATCTGTGGACCTTTAATGAGGAGGCTCTTGCCAGAGAGATTTTTGCCTGCGAGACGCCGGTGATCTCTGCGGTGGGGCATGAAATTGATTATACCATTGCGGATTTTGTGGCAGATTTACGGGCACCGACTCCTTCGGCAGCGGCAGAGCAGGCTGTCTTTGATTACCGGCAGTTTCAGCAGGAAACAGAGGCAAGAAAACAGCAGCTGGAGTACCGCATGCAGATGCGTCTGCAGGATGCACATTACCGGGCCAATCAGTATGGGCAGCGGCTTACATTAAGCAGTCCGGAACATAAACTGAAGGAAAAGCGCCAGTACAGTGACCAGCTGCAGCAGAGACTGACTGCCGCCATGAACAGTCAGCTCCGGGAGAACAGAAACCGGTTGCAGGTATTGGCAGGCAGGCTGGATGGAGTGTCCCCGGCAAAGAAACTGAGTCAGGGTTATGCCTACATTTCCAATGAAGAAGGAAAACGGATCCCGGATCTTACCGGGGTTGAGGTTGGAAAGAATCTTCGCATCCGTTTTCATGATGGTGCGGCAGTGGCAGAAGTGAAAGAAAAGATTGAGGACGATATATGGAAGAAATGACCATTGAACAGGGATTTGAGCAGATCGATGCGATCCTGCAGAAGATGGAATCACGGGAAATATCCCTTGAGGAGTCTTTTGAACTGTATGAGCAGGGAATGAAACAGCTTCGTATCTGCAATGACAAGATCGATAAGGTAGAAAAACAGGTCATGATGCTGAATGAGGCAGGACAGATGGTACCTTTAGATGAGGAGGTCTGAATATGGAACTTAAGGATGAGATCAGTGTAAAAGCAGAGCAGATAGATCAGATATTAGAGACATATCTTCCCCAGGAGACAGGGTATCAGAAGACCATATTTTCTGCCATGAATTACAGCGTCAGAGCCGGCGGTAAGCGGCTTCGTCCTATGCTGATGATGGAGACCTATCGCCTTTTCGGAGGAAAGTCTTCTGTGGTGGAGCCTTTTATGGCTGCCATCGAAATGATCCATACCTATTCTCTTGTACATGATGATCTTCCGGCTATGGATAACGATCTGCTGAGAAGAGGAAAGCCCACCACCCATGCTGTTTATGGCGAAGCCATGGGGATTCTGGCGGGAGACGCACTGCAGAATTATGCCTTTGAGGTGGCGGTGAAAGCTTTTGAGATGGAGCCTTCGAATCAGGCAATTCCCAAGGCACTTTCCGTTCTGGTTCAAAAGTCCGGAATTTACGGCATGCTGGGAGGACAGGTGGTTGATGTGGAGTCGGAGGAGATGGAGCACATCTCAAAAGACCGGCTGGATTTCATTTACCGCCTGAAGACAGGAGCACTGATCGAAGCTTCCATGATGATCGGGGCCATACTGGCCGGA
>CAMEWP010000108.1 GCA_945946605.1 uncultured Pseudobutyrivibrio sp.
AATTTGATAAAGAACAGCTTCTGATGTATGAGAAGGAAGTGCTTGGGGTTTACATCACCGGCCATCCTCTGGAAGAGTACATGGATGTCATGAATAAAAATGTCACAGCCAGATCCAATGAATTTCTGGTGGAGGAAGAAACCGGATGTGCAAGGATACCCGATGGCCGCGAAGTGGTGGTGGGAGGAATGATCACAGACAAAACGGTGAAATTTACCAAGAACAACCAGGCCATGGCATTTATTACCATCGAAGATCTGGTGGGCACGGTGGAAGTCATCGTTTTCCCCAGGGATTATGAGAAGTACAGGGATAAGCTGACGGAGGATGGCAAAGTTTTTGTGAAAGGCCGCGTCAGCGCTGAGGAAGAAAAGGATGCCAAACTGATCTGTCAGGAGATCCGGGGCTTTGAAGAAGCACCAAAGGAGGTCTGGATCCAGTTTGCAACCAGGGCGGAATATGAAGCGCAGCAGACAAAACTCTTCGATGCGATCTCGGACATGGACGGAACCGACAGTGTGATCATCTACATTGCAGAGGGAAGAATGATGAAAAAACTTCCGGCAAATTGGAATATTTGCGCAAATGAGGACACAAAATCTGTTCTAAAAGACATTTTTGGGGCAAAAAATGTGAAAGTTATTGAAAAGAATATTGAATTTAGCAAAAAAAGATATTAGAATAGATAGCGTGTGAATGTTACCAGAACGGAGTAAGATTGGAGGAAGAGAAGATGGCAAAAGAAGTGAATACGATCGGAGTCTTGACCAGTGGTGGAGATGCGCCGGGTATGAATGCTGCCATCCGTGCAGTTGTGCGTCAGGCAATTGCAAAAGGAAAAAAGGTAAAAGGCATTAAGAGAGGTTATGCAGGTCTCCTTCAGGAGGAGATTATTGATATGGATGCTTACAGTGTTTCTGAGATCATCCAGCGGGGAGGTACCATCTTACAGACAGCCAGATGTCTGGAATTTGTGGAGGAGAAGTACCAGAAGAAGGCTGCTGAGATCTGCCGTAAGCATGGAATCGATGGACTGGTAGTCATCGGCGGAGACGGTTCTTTCCGGGGAGCACAGAAACTGGCAGCTCAGGGGATCAATACCATTGGTCTTCCGGGAACCATCGATCTGGATATTGCATGTACAGAATATACCATTGGCTTCGATACAGCGGTAAACACCGCCATGGAAGCTATCGATAAAGTAAGGGATACATCTACATCCCACGAGAGATGTTCCATCATTGAGGTAATGGGACGCGGCGCCGGATATATCGCTCTCTGGTGCGGCATAGCCAACGGTGCAGAGGATGTGCTTCTGCCGGAGCGTTATGACTATGATGAACAGGCCCTGGTAAATCACATTATCGAGTGCAAGAAGATGGGTAAGAAACATCATATCATCATCAACGCAGAAGGAATTGGTCATTCCGCTTCCATGGCAAAGCGTATTGAGGCTGCCACCGGAATTGAGACCAGAGCTACCATCCTGGGTCACATGCAGAGAGGCGGAAGCCCCACCTGTAAAGATCGTGTATATGCATCTACCATGGGAGCCTTGGCTGTGGATCTGCTCTGTCAGGGTAAGTCCAATCGTGTGGTTGGATATCGTCACGGTCAGTATGTTGATTTTGACATTGACGAAGCACTGGCTATGAATAAGGACATTGACGAGTATCAGTTTGAGATCTGCAAGACTTTGTCAAACGCCTAAGAAAATACAAAGCAAGATAGATGGCACCGGTTACTGCACAATCGTAGGAACCGGTGTTTTTTATAGAAAGATGAGATGATATGCAGTGGATTACAAGCACGTCAAACAAACAGATTAAAAACATTATACAGCTTCAGAAAAAAGCCAGGGAGAGGAAGAACCAGGGCCTGTTTGTTGTGGAAGGCCCCCGCATGGTATGCGAAACTCCGGAGGAACTTTTGGAAGAGATCTATGTGTCTGAAAGTTTCCTTCAAAGACCTGAGATGAAAGAAATACAAAGGGATCATGTTACAGCCGTATCTGACAGTGTCTTTGCCCACATGAGCGATACTGCCACACCTCAGGGGATTTTAGCTGTGGTACGGCAGCCGGCATACTGCCTTGAGGATCTGCTGCATCCGTCCTGCCCGCATCTTTTATTGCTGGAGCGGGTGCAGGATCCGGGAAATCTGGGTACCATGTTTCGTACCGGTGAGGGAGCGGGGGTAACCGGGATCATTATGAGCCGGGATACAGCAGATCTGTTTTCACCTAAGGTGGTGCGGTCTACTATGGGCAGCATTTACCGGGTACCTTTTGTGTATGCAGATGATTTTGGGGACGCCATTGCATCTGTACGCCAATCCGGTGTAAAGCTTTACGCAGCACACCTGAAAGGTCAAAAAGACTATGACGGGTTTGATTATACCGGCCCCTGTGGATTTTTGATCGGTAATGAGGGAAACGGACTGACGGATGAGACTGCCGGGATGGCAGATGATTATCTGCGGATTCCCATGGAGGGCAGACTGGAATCTTTAAATGCCGCCATGGCGGCAGGAATTTTAATGTACGAGGTTCATCGGCAAAGGAGCAAAGAAAATTGAGAATCTGGTTTAAAAAATGGAAAGACAATCACATGGTGGAGGACTGCACCATAGAAGATACATCGGAGAATACAAGAACTCACAAGATCTTTGGGGCGTTAGAGCAGGTATGCCATGAGATGGATCTGGGAAAACCCATCTGGCTGGATTCCACCATCCGCGAATTTCAGCAGCATGCCAAAGCCAGATTTACCCAGGATAATTTCATCGAGGAGATCCCCTTTGATTATCTGGAAATACATGTCATTGAAGAAGATTAGAAAAACATGATAAAGGATGGAAAGGAGAGGCCGCAGAGTATGGAAAAAAAGGGAAAAAACCGTCCGGAGGGCAGCGTCAGAAGAGAACAGATGATGCAGATGCTGGCGGAAAGCAGCAGCCCCATATCCGGAACTGAGCTGGCCAGGCGATTTGCAGTAAGCCGTCAGGTGGTGGTGCAGGATATTGCGTTACTGCGGGCTAACAACAAGAATATCTTAAGTACAAACCGCGGGTATCTGATCTATGATCCCGATCAGTCAGATCATCTGGCAAAGCGGGCGTTTCTGGTTTGCCATACAGATGATGAAATTGAGGAGGAACTCAACACCATTGTGGATTTTGGGGGAAAAGTTTTGGATGTGGAGATCCTTCATGAGGTGTACGGTCAGATTTCCGTGGATCTGATGATGCGGGACCGGAGGGATGTGGCAGATTTTCTGGATAAACTGCAGAACAGTAAAGCCACACCGTTAAAGTCGCTGACAGCGGGAAAACATATTCATACCATTGAGGCAAACAGCGAGGAACTGCTGGATATTATTGAGGAAAAATTAAGGGAAAAAGGTTTCCTGTTATCATAGCCGGTAAAGAAGGAAGAAAAGAGGTAAATGTATTGGAGAATAAAAAAGAGATCGGAGCGGAGGAATACATAGGCGAAGGGATTGACAGCTGGAATTCCGTGATGCTGACATACACGGCGGCGTTAAAACAGATGGAGACAAAGATCTCCATCTTAAATGACGAGTTTAAACATGTCCATCAGTATAATCCCATTGAGTATGTGAAAACCAGGATCAAGACGCCGGAGAGTATCGTAAAAAAGCTGAAGCGTTACGGGTATGAGGCTTCCATTCAGAATATGGTCAAATACTGTAATGACATTGCAGGACTGCGGGTGGTATGTTCCTTTACATCCGATATTTATCGCCTGGCGGAAATCATCGGCCGGCAGAATGACATAACCGTGATTTCCATCAAGGATTACATGAAAAAACCTAAAGAGAGCGGATATAAGAGTTATCATATGATCGTCAGCATTCCGGTTTTTCTTTCGGATCGTCAGGTAGATGTGAAGGTGGAGATCCAGATCCGGACCATTGCCATGGATTTCTGGGCCAGCCTGGAGCATAAGATCTATTATAAATTTGAGGGAAACGCGCCGGATTACATCAGCCGGGATCTGCGGGAATGTTCGGAGATCGTATCTAATCTGGATGCCCGGATGCTGCATCTGAACGAAGCCATCATGAGGACAAAGCAGGAAGCTTTGGAGGAGAGCCTGGAAGAAAAACGAAAGGTTCAGGAAGCCGGCGAAGATGCGCAGGCTTAAAATATAAACCTGTTGAATATTGTGTGGGAGAATGGTAGAATCTCATTGTATACAAAAAACAATGTAGAACCAAAGGATAGGAGTACCTATGGATCAGATGACAGTGAAGGCACTGGCGAAGATCAATCTTGGCCTGGATGTGCTTGGAAAACGCGAAGATGGATATCATGAAGTGCGGATGATCATGCAGACGGTGAATCTGTATGATACGCTGGAACTGACGAAGGAAGATCGTCCCGGGATCCGAATGAGCACCAATCGTCATTTTCTTCCGGTAAATGATGATAATCTCTGCGTTAAGGCAGCCCGGCTTCTGATGGAGGAGTTTTCTTTGCCGGGAGGTATTTCCATATACCTGCAGAAGCGTATTCCGGTAGCGGCCGGTATGGCCGGCGGAAGTACCGATGCGGCGGCAGTACTGTATGCCATGAACCAGATGTATGAACTGAAATTGTCCCAGAAGGAGCTGATGAAGCGGGGGGTTCTCATCGGCGCAGATGTGCCGTACTGCCTTATGCGGGGAACAGCTTTAGCGGAAGGAATTGGTGAGAAACTGACCCGACTGCCACCTATGGTGAAATGCCCGGTGCTGGTGGCAAAACCTGCCGTTTCTGTTTCCACCAGAACGGTATATCAGGAACTGGATGCCTGTACTAACATTACCCATCCGGATATTTCCGGCCTGGTAAGAGACATCAAATCCGGAAATCTTACAGAGATTGCGGCGCATATGGGGAATGTCTTAGAGGAGGTCACCATACCAAAGTATCCGGTGATCGCCCAGATCAAGGATGTTATGAAGGAACAGGGAGCCATCAATGCCATGATGAGCGGCAGCGGTCCTACGGTGTTCGGTCTGTTTGAAGATGAAGCCACCATGCGTAAGGCTAAGAACGTGCTGAAGGAGACAGGCTATGCGGCCCAGATTTACGGTACCACCATATACAACAACAGGAGATAGGTTATGAAAGAGGATTTACAGTTAAAAATGGACGCATTCCTGCCATTGAGGGATGTGGTTTTCAATACTCTCAGGGATGCGATCTTAAGAGGGGAACTGAAGCCGGGAGAGCGGCTGATGGAGATGCACCTGGCCAATAAACTGGGAGTCAGCAGAACCCCCATCCGGGAGGCGATCCGGATGTTAGAGCAGGAGGGACTTGCTGTGACGATCCCCCGCAAGGGAGCCCAGGTTGCCAAAATGACAGAAAAGGATCTGCAGGATGTGTTAGAAGTCCGGGATGCACTGGATGAACTGGCAGTGAGCAGTGCCTGCGCCCATATCACAGCAGAACAGCTGCAGGAATTAAGAGAGACGGTAAAAGAATTTGAACTTGCCATCCGGTCAAAGGACGTGCGCCGTATGGTGGAGGCAGATGAAGCTTTTCACAATGTGATCTATCAGGCAGCGCAGAATCCCAAACTGGAGAATATTGTAAAGAATCTGCGGGAGCAGATGTACCGTTACCGTTATGAGTATATTAAGGACCACACCAACTATGCCCAGCTGGTGCGGGAACATGCGGCCATTATTGAGGGATTTGAGAAGCAGGATGTGGCATATGTCCGTGAGACCATGCACAATCACCTGGCAAATCAGATCGAGGCTGTACGGGCAGTAATACGAGAACAGAAATAGAAGGAACAAATTATTATGATAGACGATCGAAAAAGCCGCCTGTTTGAGGAAACACCTATTCCAAAGGCGGTTATGACACTGGCTGTGCCTACCATCATCAGTTCGCTGGTGATGGTGATTTACAACCTGGTAGACACTTATTTTGTAGGCATGCTGAACGATCCGGTACAGAATGCGGCAGTTACCCTGGCGGCACCGGTGCTGCTGGCTTTTAATGCCGTCAACAATCTCTTTGGTGTGGGAAGCTCCAGTATGATGAGCCGGGCACTGGGAAAAAAGGATTATGATACGGTGTACCGAAGTTCGGCTTTTGGATTTTACTGTGCATTGTTTGCAGGAATCTTATTTTCCCTGCTCTATACCGTGTTCCGCATACCGCTTTTGGACCTGCTTGGAGCAGAGAGCGATACCATTGGAGCAACAGGACAGTATCTGATGTGGACCACCACCTGCGGTGCTGTCCCGGCTATTTTAAATGTGGTGCTTGCTTATCTGGTGCGTGCGGAAGGTGCTGCCATGCATGCCAGTATCGGCACCATGAGCGGATGTCGGCTGGATATTGGATTGGACC